>JBKPGW010000184.1:0-9159 GCA_046729555.1 Actinomycetota bacterium
CGACGTCGGGATCAAGCCGACACTCGGATTGTGGAGCCGCGCGGGCGTCGTCCCGATCAGCGTCAACCAGGACACGGCAGGCCCGATCGCCCGCAACGTGACCGACGCTGCGGTACTCCTCGGCGCAGCAACCGGCGTCGACCCGAACGACGCCGCGACCGCCGCTCAGGCCGGCCACGCCTTCACCGACTACACCCAGTTCCTCGACGACGAGGCGCTCAAAGGCGCTCGAATCGGCGTCTGGCGCGCCGGCACGTACGACCCGGCATTGGTGGGCCCGGTCGTCGAGCCTATCCTCGATCACACGATCGCCGCGCTCGAGGCCGAGGGTGCGACCGTGATCGACCCGACGGACATCGACTTGTCGGCGACCGCCAATGAGCTCGGAGCGCTTCTGTGCGAGTTCAAGACCGACATCGCGACCTACCTCCACACCTACGTCCACGGTACGAACCCGGTGTCGGGGGCCGCGTACCCGCAAACCCTCGCCGACCTGATCGCCTTCGATGCGGCCCATCAGAACCTCGAGGGACCTTGGAACGATTTGATCTTCGAGCTTGCCGAGGCGACGAACGGCCGTGACGCCGGTTGCGCCGCCCTCCGGCAGGCGACGACGCCGCCGGTTCAGGCCGCAATCGACCAGCTCATGGCAACGAACCACCTCGACGCGATCATCGCCCTGACGAACGGTCCGGCGTGGCCGACGAACGACGATCCGAACGCCGGCGACCTCAACGGGCACTTCGAGTACTTCGTGGGCTCGTCGACGGCGGCTGCGGTGTCGGGTTACGCCGACATCACGGTGCCCACCGGCTACGACGCGGGACTGCCGCTCGGGATCACCTTCATCGGCGGTCGCTGGGCGGAACCGAAGCTGCTCGGCCTCGCCCACGACTACGAGCAGGCGACCCACGTTCGTGTCCCGCCGCAGTTCATCCCGACGATCGGCGACGCGCTGTTCCCCGGCGTCCCGAATCCGCCGGCTCTGATGCGGGCGCAGCGGCAGCAGGCGACCCAGGGTCAGCGCGATCTCGTCGTGCGCTTGCGGTAGAGGAATATTGCGGAGACAACGAAGCCCGGCCATTCGGCCGGGCTTCGTGCTATTGGCCTCCTGCTCCGCACTCGCCCGGCGGGCAACGCAATCGCCTAGGCGCGACCAACCGCTTGCCTTGCGCTTGGCGACGCGCCGGGGTGGGAGCGCGCCTGACCCACGATGGCGGCTCGGCAAAGATCGAGCTATGGCCGTCGTCCGTACTTTGAGGCACGCGACCGGAGCGCGAGGCGTGGCACCGCGTCAGGCTCGGTCTTCATATGCCGATACCTGAGACAGCGCGGCCGCCGCCGTGTCGCGGACGGCGACGACGTTGAAGGCTGCGACAGGCCGATGGAACCCTTTGAGGCTGAACTCGCCGACCGGCTCTACCTCGATGTCCTCCTCGACCTCCGCATAAAGGCGCTGGGTGATGAGGATCTGGCCGGCGGTGGCCTCGTCTGCGAGCCGCGAAGCGAGATTCGTGACTACTCCGATCGCCGCATAGTCAGAGCGGTCTTCGAAGCCGATCTCGCCGCAGGTCGCGTAGCCGAGCGCGATGCCGGCGCCGAAGTCGAGGTCGTACCCGCGCTTCTGCCAGAGGGCCGTCAGCTCGGCCATCTCCTCCCGCAGCGAGCACCCGAGCCGTACCGCCCGCAACGCGGCGTCGGGCACCTCGATCGGGTCGTTGAAGAAGAGCTGGACGCCGTCGCCCTCGATGAACCCGACCGTCGCATCGAACCGCCTGACGAGACCGCCGATCGTGCCATGGAACTCGCCGAGCACGCGCATCAGCTCCTCGGGCTCGACGGCATCGACGAAGTTCGTCCAGCCGCGCAGGTCGGCGAAGAACATCGCGACCTGCCGGCGGTGGCTGCCCAGGATCGATTCGTCGCCGGACGAGACGACTGCGTCCGCGAGCTGCGGCGAGAGGAACCGTCGTAGCCGCTGCAATCGCTCGAGCTCGTCGAGCTGCGTCCGCACGCGCTCTTCGAGTGTCCGGTTCAGATCGAGCAGCTCGGCAGCCTGTGCCTTGATCGTGTCGTGGTAGCGCTTAATCCGGAGCAATGACCGGATGCGGGTGAGAAGTTCTTCACGGTTGAACGGCTTCGGGATGAAGTCGTCCGCCCCCGACTTGATCGCCGTCGTCTTTTCGGACCCCTCGCTCGCCGTGAGCATGATCACCGGCAACACCGCAGTTTCCTCCTGCTCGCGAAGCCGTCTGCAGACGGTGTGGCCGTCGGGCTGCGGCATCATCACGTCGAGCAGCACGAGATCCGGCTTCGCCGATACGGCGAGCTCGAGCGCAGCGTGGCCGTCGGTGGCCGATACGACGTCGTAGCCGTGAGCCTCGAGCACGGCCTCGAGCAGGCGTACGTTCTCGGGAACGTCGTCGACCACGAGAATCCGTGCAGCGTGGTCGGTCATGGTGTGCGCGCCTCGCAGTAGCGCTTCACGGTGGCGACGAAATCCGCGATGTTCACGGGCTTGGAGAGGTAGCCGTCGAACCCAGCGGCCAGGAAGTCCTCGCGGTCTCCCTCCATCGCCTGTGCGGTCAGGGCGAGCACCGGCACGGACGCAGTCCGCTCGTCCGCCCGCAGCCGGTGGAGGGCCTCGACGCCGTCGATGTCCGGGAGCTGGATGTCCATGAGCACTAGGTCAGGTCCACGCTCGATCACCAGCTCCACCGCGCGCTCGCCGGTCGACGCCTCGAGCGTGCGGTAGCCCGAAGCCTGGAGAACGTCGCGAAAGAGCTTCATGTTCCGCTCGTTGTCCTCTACGACGAGGACCTGCGGGCCCGTCATCGCTCGACCGGCCCGAGGGGAAGCGTGAACACGAACGTGCTTCCCTTGCCGACCTCGCTGTCGCACCAGATACGGCCGCCATGCATCTCGACGAAGCGTTTCGAAAGCGCGAGCCCGAGACCGGTCCCTTCGTGCTGCCTGGCACCGGCCTCGGTTTGCTGGAACTCCTCGAAGATCCGATCGAGATCGTGGTCGGCGATGCCCGGGCCGGTGTCGGCCACGGAAACCCTGACTTCGCCGTCGGCCTGCTTCGCGGTGACATCGACCAGCCCGCCCGCCGGCGCGAACTTCACGGCGTTCGACAGCAGGTTGAAGATGACCTGCCTGATCCGCCGCGCGTCTCCCGTGACGACGTCGAGGCCGCCGTTGGCGTGCAGCGTCACCCGAACTCCGTCTTTCGTTGCTCGTTCGCGCACCATCGAGACGCCGCGCTCGAGTGCGTCCTGGAGCGAGAACGGCGCGACCTCGAGCTCGACCTGCCCTGCTTCGACCTTGGACAGGTCGAGCACGTCGTTGATGAGCGAGAGCAGGTGGTTCCCTGAGGAGAGGATGTCGTCGAGGTACTCCACCTGCTTCTCGTTCACGCCGCCGACCATTCCCTCGCGCAACACCTGTGAGAAGCCGATGATCGCGTTCAGCGGCGTCCGCAGCTCGTGCGACATGTTGGCGAGGAACTCCGACTTGTGCTGGCTGGCCGTCTCGAGCTCCCTGTAGAGACGCCGAAGCTCGTCGTTCATCCGGTTGACGTTGGCGGCCAGCGCACCGAGCTCGTCGCGATTCGTGAGGTCCACGTGCCCCGAGAAGTCGCCCGAGGCGATTGCAGCCAGCCGGGAGTCGATGCTCTGGATGGGGCCGATCACCGACCACGAGAGGACGAACCCCAGCAGCAGCGCGAGGACGATCGCTCCCGCCGCCACTCCTATGAACAGATTGCGCGAGTTTTCGTACGCGTTCGCGTTCTGGGCGATGACGGCGTTCGTCCTCGCCGTCATGGCGTTCGCGAGCTCCGTCGCGTGCTGGTTGAGGTCGATGGCGAGCAGCTCGGCCCTCGTGCGGAGGGATGGCACCCGTCCAGGAGCCGTGCGGCCGTCCTCGACGATCTCTCGTAACACGCTCGTGAGCTGCCCGCCGGTTACCCGGATCCTGCGCAGGAACCGCTGGTCCTCGGGTGGCGGCCGGAATCCCAGATTGTCGGGAAAGGTCGACGCGGGAATCTGTGCGACGGCGCTCGCGATCGCCTGGTCGATGGCTCGGCCGCCTGCACCGACATCCTCCTTGTTCAGTGCGGGGAAAGCCTTGTAGAAGTCCCCCCCGACATTCTGGGCGAGCAAGAGGCGAACGTGAAGGGCGTCGCTCCGGAGCTTGCCGTATGCGAAGGCTCGCACCTGGAGCGTCCCGAGCGCCTCCACTCGCTCGTTGGACTGTCCGAGGAGTCGGAGTCCGAGCACTCCCACGACGACGACGAGCAGGGCCGTGCCCACGAACGCGACGAGCAGCTTGACGTGAACGCCGGCCGGCATGCGGCCGACGGCCCGGACGAGCGGGTTGCCGGCAGGGCTCAGCAGCCGGCGTTTCGAGGCACCGGCTGCTGTGTCCTGATGCGGGACGGGTTCCTGCGACAAGTTCTCAGATCTTCAGCTCTGACGTGCTTCCAAGGAAGTTCGTGATCAGCCAGCGGCCGTCAATCTTCGCAACATCGAGATTGCCAGCCGTGACCGCCGCAACCTTCCCGGTCTCGACGTCGATGAAGTGACACTCGAAGTGGAGCGTGCCGCGGTCTCCGTCGAAGGTGGCCTTGAGCTTGTACGCGGGATGGTCGGACAACCAGTGCGTCTCGGGCTTGAATCCAGCCGAGTTCAACCAGACCTGGCGGATCTGCTCTTTTCCCGCCACGGTCTTTCCGGGGCCGAACGTGCCCGTCGCATTGGGTGCGAACAGGCTCACCAACTTGTCGATGTCCTTCTTGGATATCGCCTCGTGGAAGGACCTCTCGATCTGGCTGATCTCGTAGAGCTCGGCCTGACGTTGGACGGCTTGCGCTTTCTCCGACGTCCCGCTTGAACCTCCGCAGCCCGAAAACGCTATGACAAGCGCCCCGAGTGCGACTCCGATTGACAGCATCCGCATTCTCGTCAGCCTCCTCTTCTGACGACCGTCATGTGACGATCTTCACATGGCGGCCGGTTTCCGTCTAGATCTGCTCAGGAGCATGAACGGCGGAGGTGCGGATGCCAACCGTGCCAGCTTGCGGGTGCGAGGGGTGCTGGCACACCGGTCAGGGCCGTCAGCCCACGACCTGACGCTCACGCGCCGGCTTGCTCGGAGTAGCGGCGCACCTGTTCCGGAAACTCGCGCACGTCGATCGGCTTCTCGAGATAGCCGGCAAAGCCGGCCGCCCCAAGGCGATCCCCGTCGCCGGCGTAGAGCGAGGCGCTCAGAGCAACGACCGGTATGCGGGCCGTTCGCGGATCGCGCTCGAGCGCTCGCGCGACGTCCATGCCGTCCATGTCCGGCAGCCGCAGGTCAAGCAGGATCACGTCCGGCTGGCCCTCCGCAGCGAGAGCGATTGCCTCGCCACCGGTCGCGGCCTCGAGCGTCCGGAGCCCGGCGGCACGGAGCACGTCCCGGGCGAGCTTCCGGTTCTTGTCGTTGTCGTCGACGACGAGCACGCACAGCGATGCCCCGGGCGACCGAGCGTGGTGTGCGCCTGGAGAAGTCGGCGTCACGGTCGTATTCTCGCTCCCATGTCGATCCGTGTCGTGCTCGCTGACGACCAATTCCTCGTCCGCGAAGGCGTTCGGCGCCTGCTCGAAACATCGGACGACGTCGAGATCGCAGCCGTCTGTGACGACCTCGACTCGTTGCTCGCAGCGGTCGACGCAGAGAATCCGGACGTCGTGGTGACCGACATCCGGATGCCACCCGGTCATGCGGACGAAGGAATCCAGGCTGCCGCTCGGTTGCGGGCGTCGCACCCGAAGGTCGGCGTGGTCGTGCTGAGCCAGTACGCGACGCCGGCCTTTGCTCTCGCGCTCCTCGAGCGCGGAAGCGAGGGCCGGGCGTACCTTCTCAAGGAGCGGGTGAAGGACCTCGGCCAGCTCGTCTCGGCGATCCGTGCGGTCTCGGAGGGCGCGTCGGTGATGGACCCCAAGGTCGTCGATGCGCTCGTGGCGAGGAACGCCCGCGCCGAGGAATCACCGCTCAACGAGCTGACTCCGCGCGAGCGCGACGTGCTGCGCGAGATGGCCGAGGGGAAGAACAACGCGGCGATCGCAAACGCTCTCGTCTTGACCGAGAGGGCCGTCGAGAAGGTGATCCACTCGATCTTCCTCAAGCTCGGGCTGACATGGGAAACGGCGGTCCACAAACGCGTCAAGGCCGTCATCCTCTACCTCGCGGAGAGCAACTAGTGTCGTCGTGAGAGCGGCAAAGAGCCGGAAACGCGAAGGCCGCGGCCGGCCCTCGTCTTGACCGTCACCCAGCCACCGAGAGCTTCAACACGGTCCCGCACCCGGTTGAGATCCGCATCCGAGCAAGCGGCATTCCCGATGACTTCGAAGGCAAGGGCGTCCTCCTCCTCGCGCACCCTGATCGTCACCCGAATCTCGCCGCTCGCGCACGCAAGCGTGTCGAGCCAGCACAAGTAGACCGTCATCCCGACCTCAGCGGGGTAGTTCGAGCCCGCGGTGACGTCGACGGAGGCAGGGACGCCGGCGTTCACTGCGGCCGAACGCAGCAGCGCGGCGAGTCCGTCCATCCCCAGCGTCGCCGGGTAGATGCGCTGCGCAAGCAGCGCCGTCTCATCGAGCGCCTGCTGCACGTCGCGACTCATCTCTTCGAGGAGCGTCTTGGCCGCCGCCGGGTCGGAGTCCGCCGCTTGCCCGGCGAGCTGCAAGTTGACCGCGAGGGCGACCAAATGCTGGTGCACGCGATCATGCAGATCACGCTCGATCGTGCGGCGGTCGGTATCCGCGGCCAAGACGAGCCGCTTCCGAGATGCGCGCACGCCCTCGATCTCGACGCGCAGTCGGTCGAGCTCCCGTCGCACGTCGATCTGCCGAGCGTTCAGGTTGACCGACCTCCTAAGACTGACTGCTGGAAGTTGTCCGTCATCACCATGCCGGCGTCAAGTAGCCCAGCATCCCTCGTGGCGGGAAGGCAGCCTCCTGCGCACTCGCCTGCCACCACCGTAGTCGCGGCAGCGGCCGTCTTCCATTGTCGGCTGCGACATCGCAGAAAGGAGCAGTGATGAAGGTTCTCACGCGCGTTCTGGCGCTGATGCTGGTCGCCGGCGTCGCCTCCGCTGCCGCGCTCGCGTCATCCGGCGACTACGGGCCGTGGTCTGACGCGGTCCGAGTGGAGTCGATTCCGGGCACGCACCCGGACTTCAACGGCGCGTCGCTCGACGGCTGCCCGTTCATCTCGCGCGACGGCAGGACGTTCTTCATGGCCTCGCGCCGGCTGACGGGGTCGGGCGACGCCAAGGCGGACATCAACATCTGGGTCTCGACGCGGAGCGGCGCGGACGAGCCCTGGGGCGCGCCGGTGCTCGTCGGCGAGCCGGTGAGCGTCGACACCACGTCGGCTGCGGCGCCGGACGTCAACGACTTCTGCCCAACACTCGATCGAGACGGGCACGAGTTCTACTTCGTCTCGAACCGGCCGGGTGGCTGCGGAGGCGACGACATCTACACGACCCGGTTGCGGGCGGACGGATGGGACCCGGTCGTGAACCTCGGCTGCGAGGTGAACACGGCGGCCAACGAGGCGAGCCCGTTCCCGCTCCCGCAGAGCACGACGGGCCCGGTGCTCTACTTCTCCAGCACGGTCAGCAGCGCCGGTGACCTCTACCTGAGCGAGTGGCACGGCGACGCCTTCCAGGGCCGGGAGCTCGTGCCGGGCGTCAACACCGCATCCGTTGAAGGCCAGCCTAACGTCCGTCGCGACGGGCTCGAGCTGTTCTTCTTCAGCAACCGGCCGGGATCGCTCGGCAACGACATCTACTCCGCCTCACGGGCCTCGACCGCAGACGACTGGTCGACACCGGTCAACCTCGGCCCGGCCGTGAACGGCATAACGGCGTCCTCCGAGACACGTCCGTCGCTCTCCTGGGACGGGACGACGCTCTACTTCGGCTCCAATCGCGCAGGCGGCGAGGGCGACGCCGACCATTACGTGACGACCCGCGAAAAGCTCGCGGGATCGGATGGATAACCGGCGCGAAGCATGAGGAGGGCCCGGAAACGGGTCCTCCTCACTTTCCTCGTAGGCTCGCAGCGCCCAGCCGCCGGAGCCCAGCGCGGCTCGAAATCGCTGGCCGCGAGCCCAAGGTAGGGCCACTCGACATAAAGCCCGTCCTTCGCGCATCACCCGACTGGTAATTCGTCAGCCGCCGTTCGTTGACGGAGTCCGTGCACATCGGCGTTGCATTACGCCGCGGTCAGGTCGCGCCGGCGGAAGATCGTGACGGCGGCGACCGCAGTGGAGGCGGCGAGCGCGAGCATGATCGCGGCCGCACCGGCCTTGAACGGCTCGCCGGGAACGAGGCCGATGTCGTGGAAGGGTGAGGCGGCGAGCAGCCAGTCGGGCACCTCCAGGAGGGCGCCAAACAGCTCCCAGACGAAGGCGAGGCCGACGAGGCCGTAGGCGATCACCGTGCACGCGCGGGGCGCGAGCGCGAAGGCGAGCGCACCGAGGGCGAGAAAGAGGAACGCGGGCGGCAGGGTGTTGGCCCCGGCTCCGAGCATCTCGGGCAGTGAGACATCTGCGGCCTGGGCGGCCGCACCGGCCCAGGCGAGCACGCCGGCCGCGAGCGCCACGGCAGCCGCCCCTGCCGCGGTCAGCAGCAGGCGACCAGCGAGCCAGCCGCTCCGTCCGACCGGGAGCGCAAGCAGCGTCTCGAGCCGCTGCTCGGCCTCCTCGCCGCGGAGCAAGGAGATCTGCATGCAGCAGAACAGGCTGACGGCAAGGATGAAGAAGATGAAGGAGAAGCCGAGCCAGCCCGACGGCGTCACCACCGAGTCGGTGCCGAGCTTCTCCAGCTGGCGCTGCACGTTCTCGGAGATCAGGTCGGAGGTGGCCGCGTCGGAGATGACGCCCATCAGGAGCGCGAACGCGCCCACTCCGACCAGCCAGGCGAGCAGCGTGCCGCGCTCGGAGCGAAGCGCCTGAGCGGCCGGCGACCGGAGCAGGCGCAGCCGCGGCTCCGCGGTGTCGCGCGCCGGCAGCAGGCCGCTGCCGATGTCGCGGCGGACGGCGAGGACTGCGGCCGCCACGAGCAGCAGCGCGGCGGTGGCGGCCGGCAGCAGCAGAACGAGTGGCTGC
>JBKPGW010000185.1:0-6598 GCA_046729555.1 Actinomycetota bacterium
TGATGATTCAGGCGTTCGCGTTCCGCATCACCAGAAGCGGCGACGCCAAGCGTCAGGCCGACTTCGCCAAGGACAGCGAGGTCGTCGGAATGCGCGTGTTCATCCCGGCGACCTGGCTCGTCCTGCTCGCGGGGATCGGAATGATGATCAACCTCGACTTGTCCTGGGGGCAGAACTGGATCGTGTTCGGCCTGATCGCGTTCGGGCTCTCGTTCGTGGTCGGTGCCGGATTTCTTGGGCCCGAGGGTGGCCGGATCGCGGCCGTGATTGAGCAGGACGGGCCCGCATCGCCGGAGGCTCAGGCGCGCATCCGACGCATCCTGATGATCTCGCGGGCCGAGCTCGTGATCCTTATCACGGTGGTCATCAACATGGTCGTGAAGCCGACCGGCAACGCCGGCTGGTTCTGGGGAATGCTCGTCGTGATGCTCGTGGGTGTCGCCGTGGTGCTGGCGTTGTCCTTGCGCGGCGGGCAGCGCGCTCCGGCCGTCGCGACCGAGTAGTCACTCCTCCAGCTCGACGAGCACGGCGCCGCCCGCGACGCGGTCACCTTCCGCGACGTGGACGGCGCGGACCGTCGCGTCGTACGGGGACGCCAGCGGCGTCTCCATCTTCATCGCCTCCAGCACGACCAGGGGCTGGCGGGCGCGTACCGCGTCGCCGGCGGCGACGAGCAGTCGGATGACCGTGCCCGGCATCGGCGCGACGACGCGGCTCTGCTCGCCGACCGAGCCGCGGTGATCTGACGACGCGGCGGCAACGTCCGGCGGCGGCGCGGGCGCGGGGGAGGGGAGATTGAGCCGGAAAGGCGTGCGCCAGGGTGGAGCCGGGGCGTGCACCGGCGGTTGCGAGAGAGGCGGCTGCTCGACGAGGAATGCGGTCGTCGTCTCGCCCGCGCGCACGAGCGGATGTGAAACGAGCCAGCGGAGGAACGGCAGGTTCGTGACGACGCCCTCGACCTCAGTTTCCGTGAGTGCTGCGCCCACACGGTCGAACGCGTTGTCGCGCGTCGTTCCGTGCGCAATCAGCTTGGCGATCATCGGGTCGTAAGCGATGCCGATCTCGTCGCCCTCAGCGACCCCAGCGTCGACGCGAATTCCGTCCGGCAGTCGCAGCCGCTCGATCCGCCCGGTCTGCGGAAAGAATGTGCGCGGATCCTCGGCGTAGAGCCGCACCTCGACGGCATGTCCACGCGGATCCGGGTGCACGTGAAGGGGCTCGCCGGCAGCGATGCGTAGCTGCGCCTGCACGAGGTCGACACCCGTGACGAGCTCTGTGACCGGATGCTCGACCTGGATGCGGCCGTTGAGCTCGAGGAAAAAGAACTCATCGCCGTCGACCATGAACTCCGCGGTGCCGGCGCTCTGGTAGCCGATCGCCTGTGCGAAGGCGACCGCAGCTTCGCTCAGCGCTGTCCGCAGTCTCTCATCGACCGCAGGTGACGGCGCCTCTTCGAGGACCTTCTGATTGCGCCGCTGGATCGAACAGTCGCGTTCTCCGAGAGCGCAAGCGCCGAGTAACTGGATCTCGACATGTCGCGGCCGCTCGATGTAGCGCTCGCAGAAGACACGGTCGTCGCCGAACGCAGCCTTCGCCTCGCGGCGCGCGGCGGCCAGCGCCTCGCCCAGCTCGTCCGCAGAACGAACGACACGCATGCCCCGGCCGCCGCCGCCGGCAGCGGCCTTGACGACGAGCGGGAACCCAACTTCGTCCGGCTCGCCGGTGGGCACGACGGGCACGCCCGCCTCCTGCGCGATGCGCTTCGCCTCGAGCTTGTCCCCACCCGCGCGCAACGCTTCCGGCGGCGGCCCAACCCAGACGAGCTCCGCGGCGCCAACCGCTTCCGCGAAGTCCGGGTTCTCGGCGAGGAATCCGTAGCCGGGATGAATCGCGTCCGCGCCCGTCTGCTTCGCCGCGCGGATGTGCTCCTCGGAGAAGAGGTAGCTCGCGATCTCGACCGTCTCGTCGGCCGAGCGTGCGTGCAGCGAGCCCTTGTCGTCCGGCGCGACGACGGCGACGGTCGCGATGCCGAGCTCCCGGCACGCGCGGAAGACGCGCAGCGCGATCTCCCCGCGGTTCGCGACGAGCAGCTTGCGGATCACACGGTGAGGGCGCGGGCGAGCGCCTCGCGCCCGTTCGCGAGCACGGGATCGCCGTGCGCCGGCAGGGCGATCTCGACAGGCAGGTCGAGCAGCGGCAGCAGGGCCCGGCGCGTGCGCTCGAGCCCCTCCGCGTTCCTGGCCCACGGCGTCAAGCGCAGCCCGCCTGCCTGGTCGCCGAGGATGGCGTCACCGAACACGACCGCGCGCGGCTCCTCGAGCCAGAGGGCGACCTCGTCCCCGCGTTGCGCGCCGAAGGCGCGGACGCCGGTGACGTCACCGCCGAGGCGAGCTCCGTAGCGGCGCGCGACTGCGTCGCGGCTGCGCTCGTGGAAGTAGATCGTCGTCAGGACGACGACCGGCTTGCCGCTCTGCTTCACCTCCGCGTCTAGCTCGGGCCAGAGCGCGTCCGGCACGAGCGGGTCGATCAAGACGAGCGCGTCCGCGCCGGAGAAGAGCACGCTCGCGACGTGGCTGTACGACTCGTCCAGGTCGCCCTCCGCGGGATCGAACTCCGGGTGCGGGCCGGCCCAGCGCTTCAGCCCCGGACAGATCTCCTCGATCACGCCTTCTTGCCCGGGTTGAGCAAGTTCTGCGGGTCGAAGGCGCGCTTGATCGCAGTGTGCAGCTCGAACGCGCGCGGGCCCAGCTGCCGCTCGAGCCAGTTGCGCTTGACGAAGCCGACGCCGTGTTCCCCCGAGATCGTGCCGCCCAGCCGCAGTGCGAGGTCGAAGAGCGCCTCTGACAGCTGTGGCGCCAGCGCCAGCTCGCGCTCGTCATCGCCGGCGAGCAGGAAGGTCGTGTGGAGGTTGCCGTCACCCGCGTGGCCCCACGACGCCGCGGGGATGCCGAACCTGCGGCCGACTTCGAGCGACTCCTCGATCGCCTCGCCGAGACGGTCGAGCGGAACGGCGATGTCCTCGCTCGCCTTGCCGCCGCGCTGCGCATCGACCACGAGGGCGAGCCCGTCGCGCCAGCGCCAGAGCGCCGCGATTTCCTCGGGAGTCTCCGGCGCGTAGAGAGCGAGCGCGTCTTCGCCGAGCACTTCCAGCAGCTCGCCGCGAATGCGCGCGGCCTCGTCGTGTGAGCCGTCCGCCTCCGCCAGCACGGCGAACGCGCCCGCCGGCACGTCGCCGGGGAACGTCGCGGCCGCGTAGCGCATCGTTTCTGAGTCGAGATACTCGAGCGCCGCCGCCTGCAGGCCGGACCCGACCACCCGCTCGATCGCCGCGGCGCCGCTCCGGACGCCGTCGAAGAAGCCGACCACCGGCCACGCGGCCTCCGGCGCCGGCGTCAACCGCAGCCACGCCGCCGTGATCACGCCCAGCGTTCCCTCCGAGCCGACCAGTAGGTGCTTCAGGTCGTAGCCGGCGACGTCCTTCCGCAGCGGGCCGCCGAGCTGCACGAGCTCACCGGGCGGGACGACCACCTCCAGCCCCAGCACCCACGCACCCGTGACGCCGTACTTGAACGCGTGCGGCCCGCCGGCGTTCGTCGCGATGTTGCCGCCGATCTGCGATTGCTCCGCCGCGCCCGGATCGGGCGCGAACAACAGTCCGCCCTCCCGCGCGACGCGTCGCACCTCGGACGTGCGCATTCCGGCTTCGACCTCGATCCGCCAGAGCAGTGGATCGAACGAGCGCACGCGCTCGAGCCGTTCGAGCGAGAGCACGACGCCGCCGTCGAGCGCAACGGAGCCGCCCGCGTAGCCCGTGCCGCCGCCGCGAGGGACGATCGGCACGCCGTGCGTGTAGCACCAAGCGACGACCCCGGCCGTCTCCTCCGCCGTCCGCGGGAGCGCGACCGCGTCGGCGCGGCCGCTGAGGCCTCGAGCCTCGGTCATGTCGGTCAGATACGCCGCCGTCGGTGCGACTACGTCGGCGGCGACGGCGGCGCGTAGGTCACGCTCGATCGAGGCGACCGCGCTCATTGGCAAGGAGCGTAGATGATCCGCATGTGGAGCCAGTTCGCTGGGGACTTCTCTCGACCGCCCGCATCAACGAGGCGATTCTCGAGGGCGCCGCCGGTACCGACAGCACGGAGATCGTCGCGGTCGCGAGCCGAAATCAGGGCCGTGCCGAGGAATACGCACTCGAGCACGGGCTCGAACGCGCGCACGGGAGCTACGAGGCGCTGCTCGAGGACGACGACGTCGAGGTCGTCTACAACTCGCTGCCCAACTCGCTGCACGTGGAGTGGTCGATCCGTGCGCTCGAGGCGGGCAAGCACGTCCTCTGCGAGAAGCCGATGGACAAGCGACCCGAGGCGGTCGAGCGCGCGTTCGACACGGCGGAGAAGGCCGGCCGGCTGCTGATGGAGGCGTTCATGTACCGCCACCATCCGCAGACGCGTCAGGTCGCCGAGCTCGTCGGAGACGGCGCGATCGGCGAGCTGCGCCAGCTGCGCTCGTCGTTCTCCTTCACGCTCGCCGACCTTGCGGACGTGCGGATGCTCGCCGAGCTCGACGGCGGTTCTGTGATGGATCTTGGCTGCTACTGCATCAGCATGCAGCGCCTGTTCGCCGGCGAGCCGGAGCGCGTCTTCGGGTTGCAGCGCACAGGCTCGACCGGCGTCGACGTCGGCTTCACGGCTGTGCTCCAGTTCGCCGGGGACGTCTTCGGCGAGTTCAACTGTGGCTTCGACCTGCCCGAGACGAACGGGCTCGAGGCAGTCGGCTCAAGCGGAGTCGCGGTCGTGCCGGACCCCGTCCGCTGTCGCGATCCCCACGTCGAGGTGAACGGCGAGCGGATCGACGTCGAGGATGTCGACCGCTACCGGCTCCAGCTCGAGAACTTCAGCGCGGCTGTTCGAGGCGAAGCAGAGCCGCTGTTGGGGCGGGCGGACGCGCTCGGTCAGGCCCGCACGCTCGCCGCGTTGTACCGCTCGGCCCAGTCTGGAAGGGCCGAACCGCCTTGACGAGCCTCAGGCGGCTCCCATTCGGGATGGGGCTCCGTCCAGCGCCACAAGCCGCGCGCGACGTGTTGCAACTTCACACGGCGGAGCGTAGGTGATGCGCCGATGGAGCCAGTTCGCTGGCGCGTAGGTCATTCGCCCTCGGTCAGGCTCCGGAATGTCAGATGCTCGCGGCGACCGTCAGCGCTCGATCGCACAATCGCCTCGCCGATCTCCGACGCGCGATAGCCGTCCTCGAACGTCGCGCCGTGCGGTGCGACGTCGCTGCCATCGGCGATCGAGCGCAGGAGGTGATGCACCTCGTGTACGAAGGTATCTCCCCACCCGACGATGTGCCCAGGCGGCCACCACAAGTTCATGAACGGATGGTTCGCCTCCGTCACGAGCACCGTCCTGAAGCCGCGCGTGCGGCCCTCGCCGTCGAGAAAGATCTGCAGCTCGTTCAGCCGCTCCATGTCGAAGTAGAGCGAGCCGCGGGATCCGTTGATCTCCCACTGAAACTCGTTGCGCCGTCCGAGCGCGAGGCGCGTCGATTCTATCGTGCCGACCGCGCCGCTCTCGAACTCGACAGCCGCCTCGATCGCGTCGTCGACCCTTCGACCGCTCACGAATGTCTTCACGATGCCGGCGACCGAACTGAACTCGCCGACGAGGTAGCGCGCGAGGTCGATCACGTGCGTGCCGAGATCCCCGAGCGCGCCGGATCCCGCCTGGTCCGGATCGAAGCGCCACGTGTCGAGCGTCGGGTCGTCGCCCCAGTCCTGCAGGTAGCGGCCGCGAAAATGGCGGATCTCTCCGAGCGCGCCGTCGTCGATCAGCTCGCGCGCGAGCCGCACTGCGGGCACGAAGCGGTAGTTGAACCCGCACAGATGCTTGACCCCGGTCGCGGCGACGCGGCGCCAGACCTCGTGGCTCTCATCGGCCGTGCGCCCGAGCGGCTTCTCGCAGAGGACGTGCTTTCCCGCCTCGGCGGCGGCGATCGTCGGCTCGGCATGAAGTGAGTTCGGGCCGCCATTGTCGAAGAGCCCGATCCGCTCGTCCGTGACGATGTCCTGCCAGTCGGTCGTCCACCGGTCGTAGCCGTATCGGCGCGCGGCCTCGGCGACCGCATCCTCGTTACGCCCGGCAATCGCGACGAGCCGTGGCACGAGCGGGGGCGGCCACGCCATGTACTCGACCTTGCGGAACGCGTTCGAGTGCGCCTTCCCCATGAACGCGTAGCCGAGCATGCCGACGCCGATCTCTCCCATTGCGCGATAGTACGCAGGTCAAGGGCTGTGCCGAGAGTCACGAGCAGAAAAGCCTTCAAATCGACCCCGAATTCGTACTAGAGTCGTGGTATCTCACCTAGGAGGAGGCTGCAGTGAAACGGTTCTTTCGTAGGTCGGCCGCGATTGTGGTCCTGGTCGGCGCCGTTGTTGCGATAGTGGCTACCGGCGCAATAGCAAGGAGCTCCGCGAACATTCAGGTCTGCGTCCTGCTTCCTGACACGAAATCATCCGTGCGCTGGGTGCAGTTTGACGCGCCGTACTTCGCCAAGGCCCTGAAGAAGGCTGGAGTGACCTACTCGATCACGAACGCGCTGA
>JBKPGW010000186.1:0-8455 GCA_046729555.1 Actinomycetota bacterium
GTTAAGGCCGGCCTTCAGAGGAAGGAAGGCGGCCTGTTGGGAGCGAAATGAGGCCGGATCTAGGAATTCACTGAATCGCCTTGTGACATCGTGACTGTGGAGCTAGGCTCACGCGCGTCGCCCGTGCCCGGACCCGCTCGGCCTCCACTTGGTCTCCTCCTTGCCGCTGTGATCGCGCTCGTGATCGTCGGCGGCGTGACCGCCTTGACCTGGATGGCAACCGATGCGTCGGGTGGGCTGTTCGCGCTCGCGGTCCTACTCTCAGCGCTCGTCGCCCTGACGACCGGGCTCAGATGGGGTAGAGCCGAGCGCGATCGCACACGCGCCGAGTCCGCAGGGGTGCGCGAGCAGCTGCGGCAGGCGGAGGCCGAGTACCGAGCCATTACTGAGAATCTCCCCCTCTTGACTTGGCTGTCTGCTCCCGGTGACCGGAGCTCCTGCCTGTACGTCAGCCCGCAAGTGGAAGCGATGCTCGGTTACTCGCCTGCAGAGTGGCGTGCAGAACCACAGCTCTTCTCGAGGCTTCTGCATCCCGACGACCGCGAAGAAGTGCTCGATAGACATACGCGTGCAGACGCTGACGGCGGCCGGCTCCGTTGCGAGTACAGGCTCGTTGCTCGCGATGGGCGGATTGTCTGGGTCCGTGAGGAGACCGCGACGGCCCGTGATGCCGTGGGAAAGGCGCTCTACGTCCAGACGTTTCTGGTGGATGTCAGTGAGCGCAAGCGGGCCGAGGACGAACGAGAACAGCTGCGCGCCGCCGAGCGTACTGCCGTCCACCTGCGAACCGTCCGGCAGCGTCGGCTCGATTTCCTGCGCGAGGCCGGTGACGTTCTCGGCGCCGCCATCGAGACGCAGACATCGATCCAGCGTGTGGTCGACTTGGCGGTTCGCGATTTCGCTGATTGGTGCGCGGTCGACGTCCTTGAGGCGAGCGGGGAGCTGAAGCGAATGGGTGTTGCCCGCGCGGAACCGCACGGTGCGGGGCCTGCCCGTGAGCCCGAAGCCTTCGTGCAAGCGGTGATCAAGTCTGGACGCCAATTGGTAATCCCGGCGCTAGCGCACCACGAGTTCCGAGAGGAGGAGCTCGCCGAGCCTGGACTTCCCGACGAGGCGGTCTCGCTGATCTGCGTGCCGCTTGCGAGTCGAGGCCGGCCGCTCGGTGCGCTCACGCTTGCTCGTAGCCTCCATGGGGCGGAGTACGGTGCGGACGAGCTCGCGCTCGCCGAGGATCTGGCAGCGCGGATCGGCATCGCGATCGATCGCGCGCGTCTCTATCTCGAGGTCGAGGAGCGCGCGGACGCTGCCCGTGTCCTCACGTACGTCGCCGACGCCGTTCTCCTGCTCGACCGGGCGGACGTTGTCCGCCTCTGGAACCCTGCCGCTGAGAGCATCACCGGAATCGCCTCGGCCGTCGTCCTGGGGCGGCCTCCGGCGGAGGTGATACCCGGCTGGCGCGATGCCGTCGACTCGATCCCCGTCTCGACCTCACCGGCTCCCGGCCACGCCGAAGTGATGATCCCGATCGAGACAGAGCAGGGAGAGCGGTGGATCGCGATCTCGGGCGTCACGTTCTTCGGCGGAACGGTCTACGCCTTCCGCGATGTGACGGAGGGCCGCCATCTCGAGGAGTTGAAGGCCGATTTCATCGCCACCGCCTCCCACGAGCTGCGGACGCCGCTCGCCGCTGTGTATGGCGCCGCTCAGACACTTCTCCGTCACGATTTCGCGCTCGACGAGGCAGGCCGGGATCGGTTCGTCTCGCTTATCGCGGAGGAATCCGAGCGCTTGGGGCGGATCGTGAACGAGATTCTGCTCGCGAACCAGCTCGACTCGGGTCGCGTCGACTTGGGCTCCGAGCCGTTTGACGCGGTCGAGCTGGTCGAGCGGGCGGTCGAGGCCGCAAGGGCGCACGCGCCGCCGGAGATCTCGCTCGAACCGGTCGCTGCCGAGCGCGTACCCCTCGTCGCGGCTGACCGCGACAAGGTTCGGCAAGTGCTCGTAAACCTGATCGAGAACGCGATGAAATACTCGCCCGACGGCGGCCGGGTTGAGGTCGGGGTACAGTCGGGACAGTCGCCGGACGAAGAGACGGTGATCTTTTTTGTCAAGGATCAGGGCATCGGCATCCCGTCTCACGAGCAGGCCCGGATTTTCGAGAAGTTCTATCGCCTCGACCCGCAAATGACGCGGGGCGTCGGCGGGACCGGGCTTGGCCTCTACATCTGTAGCGAGCTCGTCCACCGCATGGGAGGAACTATCTGGGTCGAATCGAGCGAGGGAGAGGGATCCACCTTCCTCCTCGAGCTTCCAGTCGAAAGCGGACCGTTGCCGCGGGCCCTGCCCGTCCACCCGCAAGCCGCCGGCGCCCGCACGTCTGGCTGAAAGGCGAGCCGCGCAGGAGCCGCTCCTCTTGTGTCGAACGCTACGTGCGCCCAGGGTTTTCGGCCGGCCCAGCTCTCCCCGGGCCGACCGACGGCGGCGCGAGCTGTAGGCGTCGCGCCCTGGGCACTCTTCCGCGCCGCAAGAGCCGCACTTGCGATGCATCTAATCCCTAGGAGTCCGGGCCGTTCGCGCAAGGAACTGAGCGCAGTTCCTCGGGGAGAGTGCTGGGCCGCTCGGGCTCCCTACCTAGTTCGCCGCTACTTCGGCGTTGCGATGCGCGGCATCGTCGAGGCCGCAAGGGCGCCGCCCTTCCGTTTATCGCTTTGCGCTAGCGGCGGACGCCGAAGTCGGCGGTTACGATCGTGACGTCGCGGCCGCCGTAAACGCCGGGGGCCGAGTGGGCGTAGACCGCGCCGACACCCACCTCGAGCCAGCGAGGGTTGAGCATGATCTCTCGGTGGCGAGGGCTGTTCAGCCAGAGTTCGAGTGCAGCCGCTGCGTTCAGCTCAACGGACGACCAGAGCAGATTTTCGCCCACCGACCAATAGCGGCGAGCGCCCATCGGGTAGAACCGGGCGATGCGGCGGCTGAATGCTTCGCCGCTCGCCGACTCGTGGCGGAAGTAGCCGCGGTTCGCCATCTCCCTCGAATGTTGGCGAGCGGCAGCTCCGAGGGCGGAGGAGAATCGAAGTGGCACCAGACCGTGTTGACGGCGAAGACCATTCATCTCGGTCAGGACCGACCGCTCCAACGGGTGCAGCGCGGTCGCGCGGGTCTCCGCGTTCGCTGCGACGGGCGATGCGGCAACGCAAAGCCCGAGCGAGACGGCAAGTGCGAGCAGCCCACGGGGCAGCCGCCACCTTCCGCGCGTAGGTCTTCGAGCAACCGCGGTCCGCTCCGCGGTGCGGACTGACGCCGCAGCAACGTTCTGAGGCCGCAGAAGGGTCATCGACCCACCGCCTCTCACGTCGCGCCTACAAGCAGGTCACCCTACCCACTTTGCCGCTGCCGGTAAACACCAAGCGCGCCTCGCGCGCGTCCCCCAGAGAGTCGCGCTTGAAATGGTCGTGGTCTTTCCACCCGAAAGTCGAGCGCGGCGGCATGTCTGTGCTCACACGCTCCGATGTGTGGGCGGGCGAACTGCGGTCCGTCCGCCCACTCGGTCAGGTGAGCCTCGTCTCGTTTCGAAAGGGCAGCGAATCGAGGACATGGAACAGGAGCAGGCTGGCGCAACTCGAAGATGTGTCGGGGGTCGGGGCGCCGACCCGAGCCGCAGCGGGCGCGCCCCTTCCCTCCATCGAGCACAGTGTCGGGGTCCAGCGATTGACGCTCCGGATGAAGCCCTGCGCCCCGCAAGGTCGGTGGGCTAGATTGCCTGTGTGGCTCTTGCCGTGGGCGCGTCGAGGAACGAGCGGGGGAACGTCCTCAGCCGCCTGGCATCGGCCGAGGGTTACACCGTGTTCGATCGCGGGGGAAGACGAGTCGGGACGTTCATCGAGCTCGCGGGCGGGAGTGGTGAGGAAATCGCGATCCGTCACGACGGTGTCTTCCTCTGGCACCGGCGTGTGCTTCCGCTGACGACGGTGGCGACTGTCTTCCCGGAGCACGGCGCCGTCGTGCTCAATGTCGATCGGCGTGCACTCAAGAGTAGGGACGCCGCGTCTACCCGCGTTGGCGTCAGACCCGTCGCGGACACGTCGCCGGCAGACGAAGATGAACGTGTCGACGAGGATTGGCAAACGCGCATCACGCGCTTCATCGGCTCCGATGAGCGCGAGACCGATGCGACGCCGGTTGGCGAAGACGTCGAGCGAACAGATGGGACCGAGGACGTGGCGCGACTGCGCATGGGTGCGGCGGCACAGCCGAGCGGCGAATCAAGCGGAGGCGCGGAGCCGTATCTTCTGTTCGTCTCGACTCCGCACGGCTACCGGTTGGTCGAGCAACAGGGGCCGCCACCGGCCACCCTGGATTACGTCGAGGTGCCGGAGCACGGCGGGATGTTCCGAGTCGCGAAGCTCGCGATCTCGCCGCTTCCCAACGACCGCAGAGTCTGCGCATACCTCGAGCGGATCGAGTAGGAACCGGCGAGCAGATCGCGCAGACGGGCGACTAGATCCACTTCTTCCAGCGGAAGAACAGCAGCTGGGCGATCGTCGTCACGACGATCAGTCCCCAGGACCAGGCGTAGCCGAACTGCCAGCCAAGCTCGGGGAAGTGGTGGCGGAAGTTCTGGCCGTACAGCCCAACGATGAACGTGGGGACGAGTAGCACCGACGCGATCACGGTCAGCTTCTTCGTCACCTCGTTCTGGTCGTTAGCGACCTTCGCCTGCAGGTAGTCGCGGACGCTGGCGATCAGGTCGCGAGAGAGCTCGAGCCCGTCGAACGCGCGCAGGAGCTTGTCGTACGCGCTGTTGAAGGCGACCTCGACGTCGCGTGGAAAGACCTCGCCGCCCCGCTCGACCTCGATCACGTTGTCGACGACGCGACGCACCGCGTCGCGCGTCGGCGCCAGCGTGCGGCGGATGTGCAGCAGGTCGTGCCGCAGCTCGCTGAGCCGGTTGCGAATCTCCGCCGCCGGCGAGCTCTCGACCGTGTCCTCGAGCTCGTCGATCTCCCCGTCGAGCGCGTCGACCAGGTCGAGGTAGTGCTCGGCGATGTCGTCGACGAGGCGATACAGCATCATCCCGCCCTCGTCGTCGGGACGACACGCCTCGCGAGTCGGCCTCGGGTCGTAGGGATGCTCCCCGGGAGGGGTCTTGCTGACGCTCAGGATCAGGTCACGCGTAACGACGACGTCGACCTCCTGGTAGAAGACGCGATCCTCTTCCGGGACCGCGACGGCGAGGAGGAAAATCCCGAAGATGTAGTCGCCGTGCGCCTGCAGCGTCGGCCGTGGCTCGTCGTTGTGACGTGCGGGCGCGAGCAGCAGCTCGAGCGCTGAGTCCTGCACCGTGAGGGGGAGCTTCGATCGGAGCTCGTCCTCGGACGGGTCGATCAGGTCGATCCACTCGGCCACAACGGCCGAGGGTAGACCGGCGGTCGGCTAGAGGCGAGGCGCCGACTCGGCGGCGCCGCATAGAGGTTCCGCGGGCTGTGCCCGCGCAACCGTCTCAACCCGCTCTAGGAGAGCCAACAAGCGAACTCTTGCCGGAGGCTTAGAGAGCAACCGTCTCAACCCGCTCTAGGAAAGCCAACAAGCGAACTCTTGCCGGAGGCTTAGAGACGCGGCGCGGCCTCGGCCGCCATGAGGTGTCCCTCGATGGCGGCGAGGTACCGCTCGGCGTCGAGCGCGCCCATACAACCGCTGCCCGCGGCCGTGACGGCCTGGCGGTAGACGTGATCCTGTACGTCGCCGACGCCGAAGACGCCGGGGACGTTCGTCTCGGTCGTCCCGGGCCTCGTGATCAGGTAGCCGGCCTCGTCGTGCTCGAGCTGGTCGAGGAAGAGCGCGGTGTTCGGGTCGTGGCCGATCGCCGCGAAGACGCCGTCCGCCTCGAGCTCCCACGTCTCGTCGGTGTTCACGTCGCGTAGCCGAACGCCGGTGACGCGGTTCTCACCGAGCACCTCGTCGACGACAGCGTTCGTGACCCAGTCGATCTTGTCGTTCGCCCGGGCGCGGTCGAGCATGATCTGCGAGGCGCGGAACTCGTCGCGGCGGTGGACGATCGTCACCTTCGCGGCGAACCGCGTCAAGAACGTCGCCTCTTCCATCGCCGAGTCGCCGCCCCCGACGACGACCACGTGCTTGTCGGGAAAGAAGGCCGCGTCACAGGTCGCGCAGTAGGAGACGCCGCGGCCCTGGAGGCGCTGCTCGGACGGCAGCCCGAGCTGACGGGCGCTGGCACCCGTGGCGACGATGACGGTCTGGGCGCGAAACTCGTCGTCGCCGACATAGACGCGATGGGGGCGCTCCGAGAAGTCGACCCTCGTGACGTCGTCCGTCACGAACTCGGCGCCGAAGCGCTCGGCCTGGCGTCGGAAGTCGGCCATCATCTCCGGCCCGAGGACGCCCTCGGTGTAGCCGGGGTAGTTCTCCACGTCGCTCGTGATCATCAGCTGGCCGCCCCAGTTGAAGCCTTCGATCACCAGCGGTTTCAGGTTGGCGCGCGCCGCATAGAGGGCCGCCGTATAGCCGGCGGGCCCGCCGCCGATGATGATCATTTCGCGAGTGTCGTTATCAGTCATGGTCATGGTCATTTTCCTCTGCTGTATTAAACGAATCCGGTCGGCTGTACCTTCCTCTAGGCGACCGGCGCGCCGCAGATGAACAGCCTCTGATCGCGGATCTCAGACTCATCGTAGAGGCGGTGGGGCTCCCGTCGACCCGGGGCGAGCAGGTGGAAGACGTCGAGGCCGCGGGCGGTCAGGAGCTCTGCGATCAGGCGGCGGTGGCAGCGGCGCCAATCGGTCTCGGCACACATGAAGCAGGGGGCGGGCTGGGCCAGCTCGGCGGCGAGGGCGGCCTGCCAGACATCGGTTCGCATTCGCGCTGCGTAACTGCGGAAGGCGGCTACGCGCAGGCAACCGAATGCCTCCTCGCCCGGCTCGCCCCTGCGGCGGCCGCCGAGCTCCACGGCATGTCGGTAGGCGATCCCAGCCTCGCCGAGCGCCTCGCGGAGCGGGCCCTGGTTGAACTGCGGATTACGGCGCGAGCCGGGGAAGCGGCGCACGTCGACCAGCGTCTCGACGGCGGCCCCGGCGAGTGTTGCTACGAGCTCGTCGAGCGGCCGGACACCGTGACCAACCGTGAACGGATGCATACAATCGCCGCTTCCATGGTAGGTAGGGGCAGCCGATGGCCGATACGGTGACCTGGTCGCTCCTGCGGGAGCTGGCGAACTTCCGGGCTGAGAAGGGCTGTGCGACCAGCCTCTACCTCAACCTCGATCCGTCCGAGGTTCCGACGGCCGGGGATGCGCAGACGCGGATGAACGCGCTGCTGAACGCCGCCGAGAAGACCGACCGGAAAGACCTGACGCACGAGCAACGCGGCGCGTTGAAAGCCGACTTCGCCCGGATCGCGCGCTGGTTCGACGACGACTTCGACCGCGACGGTGCACAGGCGATGGCCGTCTTTGCCGCCGGGCTCGACAACTTCTGGTCGACGCTGGCACTCCCCGAGCCGGTCCCGGACCGCTTCAAGGTCGGCCACGATTTCTTCCTCGCACCGCTCGTGCCGGTCGTGGCGCGTGCGGACGGGACGATCGTCGCAGTCGTCGGGCGCGAGCAAGGTCACCTCTACCGGCTCCAGGCCGGACGCCTGCAGGAGATCGGCGACCACTTCGAGGAACAGCCGGGACAGCACGACCAGGGAGGCTGGTCACAGGCGCGTTACCAGCGCCACATCGAGAAGCTCGTGCAAGAGCACCTCAAGGACGTCGCCGAGGTGCTCGATCGCAGCCGCCGCCGGCTGCAGGTCCCGAAAATCGTGATCGTCGGCTCCGAGGAGACGCGTTCCGAATTCATGGACGAGCTCTCGGCGGAAGTGCGAGAGGCCGTCGTCGGCTGGGCGCACGCCGAGGCGCACGCCGGCCCGGCGCAATTGCTTCAAGCGGTGACGCCTGTGCTGAAAAAGGCCGAGTCGCAAGATGAGGCGGAGGTGCTCGGACGCTGGCGCGAGGAGGCAGGGCGAGGCGCACGTGCCGCGTCTGGCTGGGAGCAGACGCTCGAAGCCGCCTCGGATGGCCGTGTCGAGCTCCTGCTGTTCCAGGAGGGCATCGACCATCACGCATTCCGCTGTCCGGCGTGCGGCCGCGCAGCGGCGAATGGTGGAAGCTGTCCGCTCGACGGCACGACCCTCGAGGAGACGGACGCCGGTCTCGATCTCGCGGTCCACCAGACGCTCGCCCACGGCGGCGCCGTCTGGGCGATCCGCCACCAGCAGGACCTCGCGCCGGTCGAGGGGATTGGCGCTTTGCTGCGCTACTAAAGGCTGGGGTCAGACCCCTTCGGGGTCAGACCCCTTGGGGGCTGCCCCCAGCAGGTCGCGTTTAGGCGGCGGCCGCCGAGACCCCCCGCACCGCCAGGACGGCCGCCGCCACGAGCGCGCGCAGCTCCACGCCCGC
>JBKPGW010000187.1:0-5120 GCA_046729555.1 Actinomycetota bacterium
GGCCGGCGCGTCGACGCTTCGGGCGGACACCGGCGCCGAACCGTCGACGGACGGGAGCGCGGCCACGACCGAGGAAACTCCCGCGGCGCAGCCCGACCTGCCGGTGCGCCGCCTGATCCAGCGCCTGCGTCACGAAACATGGCACTGGCAGCGCGTGATGGGGCGCCCGCCGACGCGGGAGCTGCAAGGCGCCCCCGCCGATCCCCTGCAGCGGCTCAAGCTCTGGCGGCAGTTCGTCCTGAAGGTTCGGCACCGCGCGCAGAATCCGCCGCACAAGCGTGCCTGGCTCTGCATCCACCACTTCGAGGGAGCCTGGCACGACCCGACCGCCCCGTACTACGGCGGGCTGCAGATGGACGTCCAGTTCCAGCGCACCTACGGGGCGGCAGTCTTCCGGCGCAAAGGGACGGCTGATCACTGGACGCCGCTCGAGCAGATGTGGGCGGCAGAGCGCGCCCATGGCAGTGGCCGCGGTTTCTATCCGGGGCCGAACACGGCGAGATACTGCGGCCTCATTTGAGAGGGCCGCGCGACCGATGGTCGCGCGGCCCATGCCGCTCTAGGCCGAGAGCAGCCGCTCGAAGAACGAGCGATACCGTTGGAGCCCGACCCGCAGGTCCTCGGTGGAAACATCCTCCGCCTCACCGAGCTGTGTTTCGAGCGAGTCCCTCGTCTCCTGGAAGGTGCGCGTCAATCGCTTGATCACATCGGTGACGAGAGCATCGGCCTGTTCGACCGACTGGCGAGGCTCGTCGACGAAAGCGCTCTGGATCGACTCCCAGCGCTGACGCAGTTGCTCGGATTCCTCGCCGAGCAGAGGCTCCGTTTGCTTCGAGCTCGTGCTCATCGCAGACGCTCGACGTCGCGTGTCTCGACCTCGGCCTCGTCGCGACTCGTGACGTCGTCGACGTCCTCGACGTCGGAGTCGTCCTCGACCTCGAGCAGCTCGGCGAAGAGAGCGCGGTAGTGCCGGACCGAGTGCCGCATGTCCTCGGTCGACGCCTCACCGCGCTCGGCCGACCGAGCGATGCCATGCGCCGTCCTGTACTTCTCGACGAGATCGGGATGATCCACCGAGATGTCCGCCACGCGACGCTCGAAGTCCTTCGTCGGGTAGCCGCGTTCCTGCATCACTTCCTGCACGAGCGCATCGGCCTCGGTGACCGCGCCCTTCGGATCGTCGACGAAACGCGTCTGCGTCGACTGCCAGCGGCGCGCGTACCGATCCCGTGACTCAGGCGACAGCGGACGGATATCGAGCTCGTCGTGCTGCTTCTGACGTTCGCGAAGCTCGCGCTCCGCGGAGCGCTGATCCCCCGCCTTGTCGACCGTACGGTCGTACTCACCGCCGAAGGTGTCCCTGAGCGTCCGCGTGCGCTTCGCCCGCGTCGCGCTCCAGAGAACCCCCAACACGACGATCACCGCGACAGCGGCAATCACAATCCAGACCCACGTATCCATCTCGCTCCTTTCGGTGCTAGGAAACCGAAGAGGGGTTGGCCGCGAGGTACCCGAACCTAGCGGCGTTAACCCACCTTCTGCTGCAGCGGCCTGATCTAATTGCCGCGTGGCGGTCCTGCCGGACAGCGCGCGCGAACTGATCGAGTCCGGGGCGCTTGCACACCTCGTCACGCTGAATCGCGACGGCAGCCCGCAGGTGTCCTGCGTGTGGATGGGGATCGAGAACGACGAGCTCGTTGCAGGCCATCTGCCGGAGCATCAGAAGGTCCGCAACGTCCGGCGTGACCCGCGCGTCGTCGTGACGTTCGAAGGCACGCGCATTCATCCCCCTGGCCTGAAGGAGTACCTCGTCGTTCACGGCCGTGCGCGCGTCACCGAAGGCGGCGTGCCCGAGTTGCTGCAGCGCCTCGCGCATGTCTATCTGGGACCGGACGTGAAGTTTCCGCCGATGTCCGATCCGCCGCCGGGATACGTGACCCGGATCACGGTCGACCGGATCGGCGGCGTCGGTCCCTGGGCGTCCTAACCGAGCTTCCGTCTCAGCAGCTCGTTGACGACCTTCGGGTCCGCCTTGCCCTGCGTCTCCTTCATCACCAGGCCGACGAAATAGCCGAGCACGCCCTGCTTGCCGCCCTTGTACGCGGCGACCTGGCCCGGGTTGTCGGCAAGGATGCGGTCGATCAGCGGCTCCAGCTCGGAGGTGTCGGCGACGAGACCCTCCCCGAGATACGTGTCCGCCTTGAACTCGGGATCGCCGCTCTCGGCCAGCGCCTTCGCGAACGTCGCGCGCGGGATCATCGCGCGCGCGGCGATCACCTTGGCGAGCTCCTCTGCGTTGACGGCCTCGGGATCGACACCGGTCGCGACGAAGTCGTTCATCAGCACGTTCGACGCGGCCTTCGCATCGACGCCGTCCAGCGCGACGCGCTCGTACAGTGAGGCGAGCGAGGCGCTGCCGTTCAGCACCTCCGCGTCGTAGAACGGCAGCCCGTACTCCCGCTCGAAGCGGCGGATCCGCGTGCCCGGCAGCTCCGGCAGCTCGCCCTGCAGGCGCTCGATCGTCGCGGCCTCGGGCTCGAGCGGGACGAGGTCCGGCTCGGGGAAGTAGCGGTAGTCGTCGGCCTCCTCCTTGCGCCGGCGCGGCGTGACCGTGTCGGACTTGACCTCGTAGTCGAGCGTCTGCTGCACGACTTCGCCGCCCGACTCCCACGTCGCGATCTGGCGGCGCACCTCCGCGTCGATGCCGCGCGCGATGTGGCTGAACGAGTTCATGTTCTTCAGCTCGGTACGCGTGCGGTAGCCCGCCTCGCCCACCTCGCGCACGGAGACGTTGGCGTCCGCGCGCAGCTGGCCCTTCTCCATCTCGGCGTCGGAGAGGCCGAGCTCCACGACCGTCTGGCGCAGCAGCTGCAGGAACCGCTTCGCCTCGTCGGCGGAGTGGATGTCGGGCTTGGTCACGATCTCGACCAGTGGCGTCCCGCCGCGATTGAAGTCGATGTTGGAGTGCGCTGCGCCGACGATGCGTCCGGTCGCGCCGCCGACGTGAATCGTCTTCGCCGCGTCCTCCTCGAGGTGTGCGCGCACGATCCCCACCTCGAAGTCGCCGTCCGGGCCGGGGACGACGAAGCGGCCCTCGGTGCAGAGCGGCTCGTCGTACTGGGAGATCTGGTAGCCCTTCGGCAGGTCCGGATAGGGGTAGTGCTTGCGGTGGAAGAGCGCCCGCCGGGCGATCTCGCACCCGAGCGCGAGCCCGAGCTTGAGCGTCCATTCCACCGCGGTCTCGTTGGGCGTCGGCAGTGCGCCCGGGAACGCGAGGCAGACCGGGCACGTCTGCGTGTTCGGCGCCGTGGCGAAGCCGTTCTCGCAGCGGCAGAACATCTTCGTTCGCGTCTTCAGCTGGACGTGGATCTCGAGGCCGACGACGGGTTCCCACTCAGCCATCGAGAAACTCCTTCGCCTTCAGCAGCGGCACCTCGATGTCGCCGCGCACTTCGAACACGGCGAGGTACTCCTCGAGCGCGCCGTGCATGCGGATCAGGCAGAGCTCGCGCTCACCGGCCTCGAGCGAGAGGCGCACGTCGCCGAGCTGGACCGCGCGCGAGCCGTCGAGCACGCGCGGACGCTCGCCGAAGACGCGCTCGACCGCGAGCACGAAGTCGGCCGCTCGGTCGACGAACGTCTTCTTCATCGCAGCCGCTCCGGGACCGTGTCGAAGCCGATCGCCTTTTCGAGGGCGTGGCCTGTACGGAACAAGGTGTTCTCGGAGAACTGGGGGCCGATCAGCTGCAGGCCGACGGGCAACCCCTCCGACAAGCCGCACGGAATCGAGAGACCGGGCAGCCCGGCCATGTTCGGCGGGATCGTCAGCACATCCGCCAGGTACATCGCGAGCGGGTTCTCCGTCTTCTCGCCGAGCCTGAACGCCACCGTCGGCGAGGTCGGGCTGACGAGGACGTCGAAGCGCTCGAAGGCCGCGGCGAACTCGCGCGAGATCACCGTCCGCACCTTCTGTGCCTGGCCGTAATAGGCCTCGTAGTAGCCGGCAGAGAGCGCGTATGTCCCGAGCATGATCCGCCGCTTCGGCTCGTCGCCGAAGCCCGCGTCGCGCGTGCGCGAGACCATCTCGTAGTAGCCGTCGGCCTCCTTGCGGAGGGCGTAGCGGACGCCGTCGTAGCGCGCGAGGTTCGACGACGCCTCCGCCGGCGCGATCAGGTAGTAGCAGGGCATGCCGTACTCGACCGAGCGCGGCAGCTCGCACTCGCCGAGCTCGGCGCCGAGCTCCGCACAGAGGTCGATCGCGCGTCGCACCGCCTCGGCGACGCCGGGCTCGATCCCCTCCGCCTCGTTCAGCTCCTTCGGCACGCCGATGCGCAGGCCCTCGAGGTCCTCCGCGTCCGGGAGCACGACCGGCGGCACGTCGACCGTCGTCGAGTCGCACTCGTCGCGGCCGCTGATGATCCCGTAGAGAAGCGCGTTGTCGCGCACCGTCTTCGTCACGGGGCCGACCTGGTCGAGGCTCGATGCGAACGCGACGATGCCGTAGCGCGACACCGTCCCGTACGTGGGACGGAGCCCGACGTTGCCGCAGAGCGACGACGGCTGCTTGATCGAGCCGCCCGTGTCGGAGCCCAGGGCCCACGGGGCCAAACCCGCAGACACGGCCGCGGCGGACCCGCCTCCGGAGCCGCCGGGCACGCGCGACGGGTCCCACGGATTCTTGCTCGGCCCGAAGGCGGAGTTCTCGGTCGACGAGCCCATCGCGAACTCGTCCGTGTTCGTCTTGCCGAGCAGCTGCAGCCCTGCGGACTTGCATCGCGCCGCCACCGTGGAGTCGAAAACCGGAACGTAGGTGTCGAGGATCTTCGAGCCCGCCGTCGTGCGAATGCCCTTCGTCGAGATGACGTCCTTCAAGGCGATCGGCACGCCCTCGTTCTCGTCCTCGTCGACCAGAGTCAGGAAGCAGTTCAGCTCCGCGTTACGGGCGTCGATCGCCTCTCGGTAGGCGGCACGGAGCTCAGCAGCCGAGATCTCACGCCGCTCGAGCATTCCCTTCGCCTCCTCGGCGGTCAGCCGGAGGGTGTCGATCATGGGCGGTACCGCCCATGATCGAGGGAAGGGGCAAAGGGGGAAACCGTGAGGTTTCCCCCCTCTTTCTCCTC
>JBKPGW010000188.1:0-6410 GCA_046729555.1 Actinomycetota bacterium
TCGAGGAAGGTGTAGTCGACGAAGAAGTACTGCGTGCAGGTCTCGCCCCAGACGTCCCAACCCTTCTCGCGGGCGAGCGCGATCGGCTCGACCGCCTCCTGGCACGACACGTGCACGACGTAGAGCGGCGAGCCGGCCACGCGGGCCAGCTGGATCGCCCTGTTCGTCGCCTCGCCCTCCGTCTCGGGCGGGCGGGTGAGCGCGTGCCAGTGCGGCTCGGTGTGCCCCGCTGCGAGCGCCTGCTTCACGAGCACGTCGATCGCGTCGCCGTTCTCGGCGTGCACCATCACGAGCGCGCCCGTCGCGGCGGCCACCTCCATCGTCTTGAAGAGCGTCTCGTCGTCGACCATCAGCGCGCCCTTGTAGGCCATGAAGAGCTTGTACGAGGTGATCCCCTGCTCCGGCAGGGAGGCGAGCTCCACCAGTGTCCCGCCCTCGCGCAGGTCGGTGACGGCCATGTGGTAGCCCATGTCGATCACCTGCTTGCCGTTCGCCTTCGCGCGCCACTCGTCGAGCGCGTCCGCAAAGGTCGAGCCGTGCGGCTGGATGATGAAGTCCACGTGGCACGTCGTGCCGCCGAACGCGGCGGCAGTTTGTCCCGACTCGACGTCGTCGATCGTGACCGTCCCGCCGAACGGCATGTCGAGATGCGTGTGCGGATCGATGCAGCCGGGAAGCACGTAATTCCCGGCTGCGTCGATCACCTTGTCTGCGTGGACGTCGAGCGACTCGCCGATGAGTGTGATCCGCTCGCCCTCGACATAGACGTCGCCGACGTAGTCGTCGGCCGCGGTGAGGATGCGGCCGCCTCTGATCAGTACGGACATTGCGGATCTCCCTCCCTTTGGCTTAAGCCCCGCCCGCCTTCAATTGCACGGTGGCTTTCTTCCACCGCTTGCCGAAGACGTCGACGCCCTGCTTCTTCAGGGCGGCGACCGCTTTCTTGGCTAGGTCGGACCGATACGCCCCGGCCGTGGCCTTCTTCTTGATCACCTTGAACTTGAAGGCAATGTTCGCGGTGTTCGCGAACGAGGCTGGATCCATCACGCCGACGCCGAGCTTGTTCGGCCAGATGAGCGCGTTCACCTCATTCATCTGCCACGTCTGATGGCCTTTCGGCAGCGCCGGCCCGTTGTTGAGCACGATCTGCACGCACTCCTTGAAGTGATCACGACAGTACGCCCAACCCTTGAGTGAGGCGGTGAGGAACTTCACGGAGGTCGCCTGGTTCGCCTTGTTCTTGATCCAGTCGCCGCGTACGAAGATGCCGTCCTGCAGCATGCCTGTGCCAAGGTCGGACATCTTGAACACCCTCAGGTCGCTCAGCTTGTAGAGCTTCCCGGTGCTCGGGTTCGTTGTCTCGAGCACCTGCGCGAGCTCGTTGTAGGTCATCGCGGACGCTGCATCGATCTGCCGCTTGAGGAACGCGACCATGTCGAAGTTCTGCTTGACGATCGTCACGTCCTTATCCGGATCGAGCCCCGCCTTGACCAGCGCGGCCCTTTGCTCGAACTCGTTGCCGAGGATCCAGACCCCGTACTTCTTGCCTTTCATCTTCTTCATCGACGTGATCCCGCTGTCTCTCCACGTCACCTCGGTCGTGCCGCTGCGCGTGTAGACCTGCGCGATATTGACGAGATTAGCGCCCGTGTCCCGTTGCGCCAGCAGGCTGGGGAGCCAGTTGATGCCGAACTCGGCCTGCCTGCCGAGCACGACTTGTTCCGGGCTGATGTCCGGGCCGCCGACCTTGATGTTCACGTCGAGTCCCGCCTGCCTGTAAAAGCCCTTCGCCTTGGCGGCATAGAAGCCCGCGAACTGGGCCTGCGTCACCCACTTCAGCTGGAGGGTCACCTTGGTCGCCTTCTGCCCCGAACTGCCGGCGTCTGCGAAGCTCGCCACCACGAGGCTCGCGATCACCACGAGCAAAGCGGGGACGAGGTACCACCTGCGTCTCTGCATGAAATCTCCCTTCCGGTTCATTCGGTCGTCGACCTTGCCGATGGGTGCCAGCTCAGCGCGAACCGCTCGGCGACTGCGATCACGCTGTAGAAGGCGATCCCGAGAATGCTCGCGACCAGGATGGCCGCCCAGGCCGTCTCGAACTGGCCCAGCGCGACCGAGGACTGGATCCGGACGCCCAAGGCCTCCGTCGAACCACCGAAGTAGTCGCCCACGACGGCTCCGATCATCGCCAGAACGCTTGCAACCTTCAAGGCCGTAAAGACGAACGGCAGGGAGGTCGGAATCCGGAGCCGCCGGTAGATCGCCCGTTCGCTCGCGGCGTACGAGCGCATCAGCTCGATCGATTCCGGCTGGACGGAGGTGAGCCCACGCAGGGCGTTGACGAACACCGGGAAGAAGCACAGGACGGCGGAGATGACGATTTTCGACCACGGGCTCAGCAGCCCGAACCAGGCATTCGTGATCGGTGCGAAGGCGATTATTGGAATCGCGTTCGCCGCGATCGCATAGGGCATGAGTGCACCGCCGAGGCGCCGCCAACGCGAGAGCACGAGTGCGACCACAGTGGCGATGCCGCAACCGAGGGCGAAGCCGCCGAGCGCCTCCTTGAACGTGAACCACCCGGCGCCCCACAGGCTGCTGCGGTCGTCCCAGAAGGTGCTTATCACCTCGGAGAACCGGGGCAGCAGGAAGCGTTCGATCCCGAAGACGTCGGGAAGCAGCCACTGCCAGGCGAGGATTCCAAGCGCGAAGACTGCGACGGCGGGAATCCAATCGCGTGCTCGCCGGCCGACGCGGTCTGCTAGCGTTGCGCGCGGGATCGGTTGGGCGATCGTGCTCACGAGAGTGTGGCCTCCTCGACGACCTCGTCGGCGCCCGCAGCATGCAGCGTCTCGCGCACTTCGGTCACCAGCTCGAAGAAGCGCGGTTCCTCACGCGTCGCCGCTGTACGTGGCTGCGGCAGGTCGACCGGCACGATGCCGGCGATCCGCCCGGGGCGGGCCGACATGACGGCGACGCGCGTCGACAGGAAGACGGCTTCCTGGATCGAGTGTGTGACAAAGATCACCGTGGAGCCGATCTCAGCCCAGATCTGCAGCAGCTCCATGTTCAAGCGCTCGCGCGTCATTTCGTCGAGCGCGCCGAAGGGCTCGTCCATCAGGAGCAGCGCGGGGGAGAAGGAAAACGCGCGCGCGATCGACACGCGCTGCTGCATGCCGCCGGAGAGCTGCCACGGGTGGTGGTTGCCGAAGCTCTCCAACTCGACGAGCTCCAGCATCTCCTTGACACGCTTCGAGCGGCGGCCGCGTTCCCAGCCGAGCATCTCCAGCGGAAGCGAGATGTTCTTCGTGACTGTGCGCCAGTCATAGAGAACCGGCGACTGGAAGATGATCCCGTAGTCGCGGTCGAGCCGTGCGCGGCGCGCGGGCTTTCCGTTCACGGTCACCGTGCCCGCAGAGGGCTCGATGATGTCGCCGACGATTCGGAGCAGAGTGGACTTGCCGCAGCCCGACGGCCCGATCAGTGAGACGAACTCGCCGCGCCCGACATCGAGATCGATGTCATGGAGCGCGATTGTCCCGCCGCGGCCGAAGACTTTCGTGACTTTCTGGATCGAGACGACGGTCTCCGCGTTCACGCTGAGTGCTCCGGTGCGCGCCTGACGACGAGCTTTTCGACGATCACGACCGCGAGGAAGAAAGAGATCCCGAGCGCAGCCGCGATGACGTTCGTCGCCCAGAGGTTCTCGGGCCTGAGTGTGTAGTACTGGTTGAAGTTGATGATCGCGCCGCCCAGGCCGTCCGGGATCGAGGACGGCGCCTCGCCGATGATCGCGCCGACGACGCTGGCGGTCGCCGAGACCTTGAACGCCGCAAACAGGTACGGAAGCGATGCCGGCACCCGCAACTTCCAGAGAATCTCCCAGCGGCTGGCGGCGTATGAGTGCATCAGCTCGAGCGCTCGGGGGTCTGCGGACTGCAGGCCGCGGAGCGTGTTGACTGTAACGGGAAAGAACGTGAGGTAAGCGGCGATGACCGCGACGCGCAGCCACGCGGGGATGTCGTAGTTTCCGAGACCGACGACGACCATCGGCGCGATCGCGATGATCGGAATCGTCTGCGAGGCGACGATGTAGGGGAGTAGGCCGCGCCGCAACACGCCGAAGTGGGCGAGGATCACCCCGAGCGCGAAGCCGACGGATGCGCCGATCGCGAACCCGACGGCTGCCTCCTTTGCGGTGAAGAGCGCCGAGTGCCAGAGGAGCGTGATCAGGAGCGGCCCGTTGACGCGAGACTCGTCGAAGAGCGCGCCGAAGATGTCTTGCAGCGGCGGCATCGAGATGTCATCGACGACGAAGGGCCAGCTCCACGCCTCCCTCATCCACAACCAGCGGTAGCCCTCCCAGAGGCCCCAGATCGCAGCCAGCACGAGGAGGAAGAGCGTCGCCCGGCCGACTCCGCGGCGCACGGCGACGGCTCGAGCGCGCGGTCGTTCGAGCGCGAGCGCCGACATCGAGACATGCTTACCACACCCGCGCCGCGGGTTCATACTCGACGCATGGAGGGCTCGGAGCTCGGGCTGCGGGTATCCGACGCGGAGAGGGAGGCCGCGGTCGTCGCGCTCCGCGAGCACTTCTTCGCCGGTCGCCTCGACGTCGAAGAGTTCACCGCCAGAGTCGAGCGGGCGTATGCGGCGCGGACGCTGGCGGATCTCAGGGCGGTCGAGCAGGAGCTGCCGGTGTCGGCTCATGTGGTGCGGCCGGCACGCAAGCCGTGGCTGCTCCCGGGCAACACCTCGTTTGCCGTGCGCATCCACACGCGCGATCCGCCCGCGCGGGCGGTCGAGGAGGCCCTGGCTTCCGTCTTTCCGAGGCTGGCCGGCTCGGGGTACGAGCCGCGCGAGGAGCAACCGTCGAAGCGGGTGTACGTGCGCGAGGAGCGGCCCGCCTGGACGCTTGTCGTCGCGGTGCTCCTCTTCCCGTTGGGTCTGATCGCTTTGGCCCACCGCGTGCGTTCGCACGTCGTCGTCAGCGCAAAGCGGGCCGACCACGGGCTGACGGCCGTGGACATCTACGGCACGGCTCCGCTCGCGGTTCGGCGTGTAGTTCGCGACCGTGCCGCGACGAGTTGAGCTGAGTTAGATTCGCTCCATGGCGCTCGACCCGAGCCGGACGGTGGCGGAGCTCCGCGAGCTGCAAGAGCTGACCGGGAACGACGACGGCGCTCAACGAGTTGCGTGGACGGAGACGTGGGAGCGTGCGCGCGAATGGCTGCGCTCAAAGGTCGCAGAGACCGGGGCGGAGGAGGCGATCGACGCGGCGGGTAACCAGTGGTTCACGCTGCGCGGCGGCTCCGACCGCGCGGTGCTGATCGGCGGCCACATCGATTCGGTGCCGAACGGTGGTTGGCTCGACGGTGCGCTGAACGTCGTGGCGGGAGTGGAGGTGCTACGGCGACTCGCAGAGGAGGGCGCCCCTCCGGTGACCGTGCGCCTCGTGAACTGGGCCGATGAGGAGGGCGCGCGTTTCGGGCGGTCCCTCTTCGGTTCGTCGGCGGCGGCCGGGTCGATGGCCGACCAGGACGAGCTCCGCTCGCGGAAGGACGCGAACGGGATCATGCTGCCGGATGCGGTGGGCGAGCACGGCGTCAAGCTCGACTCCGCGCTCGACGCGCGCTCCGAGCTCGAAAGCGCGGCGGCGTATCTGGAGCTGCACATCGAGCAGGGGCCCGTACTGGAATCGATGGATCTCCCCCTCGGAGTCGTGCTCGGGACCTTCGGCGTCGAGCGGCACCAGGTCACGTTCCGCGGCCAGGCCGCGCACGCGGGCTCGACGCCGATGGACAAGCGACGGGACGCGCTCGCGGGGGCGGCGCGGCTCGAGCTCGAGATCCGTGAGATCGCGAAGCGGACCGGGGAGGGTGCCGTGTGCACGGTGGGCGGCGTCGTGACGAAGCCGGGGATCGTCACGTCGGTCGTCGAGACGGCCGAGTGCCTGCTCGACCAGCGTCACCTCGGCGCCTGGAAGCTCGCAACCATGTTGGAGGAGGCGAAGGACGCGTCGCAGCGCTTCGCGCAGGAGGAGGACATCGAGGTCGAGTGGGAGCGGATCTGGAACATCCAGCCGATCCTCTTCGACGAGACGCTGATCGAGCTCGCGGAGGAGTCGATCAAGGAGGTCGCGGGCACCTCGCATCGGCTGCCGAGCGGCCCGTTGCACGACGCCGCCGAGGTCGCGCGCGCGGGCATTCCGACCGTGATGCTGTTCGTCCAGTCGCTGCGCGGGCTCTCGCACACGAAGCTGGAGGACACGAAGGAGGAGCACCTCGAGCTGTCGGTGCAAGCGCTCGACCGGCTCGCGTCGAAGGCGATCGACCGCGTTGCCGCCGGCTAATCAACGAACGGTGTCCAACTTCCGGGGTGAGACCCCCCAGGGGTCAGACCCCACC
>JBKPGW010000189.1:0-1596 GCA_046729555.1 Actinomycetota bacterium
GCTCGAGCTCGTCGACGAACTGCCGGCGCCCACGAGCGTGGCGTGCGATGTCGACGTCCCGCTCGTCGATGCGGTGCGGATGTTCGCGGCCCAGAAAGGCGCCATGCCCGATCAATTCGCGGAGTTGGAGAAGCGGCTCGAGCCTTTGGCGTCGTACGCCGAGCTTCCCGGCGCCGGTGCCGCCGGCGGGCTCGGTGCCGCGCTCGCTTCGCTCGGAGCCGAGCTCGTGCCTGGTGCAGCCTTGGTTCTCGACCTGCTGCGGTTCGATCCGGCCGGCTACGACCTCGTCGTCACGGGCGAGGGCGCGGTCGACGCGACGACGCAACGCGGCAAGGCGCCCGGTGAGGTCGCCAGGCGCTGTCGCGAGGCGCGTATTCGTTGCGTCGTGTTCGGAGGCCGCGTCGTCGAGCCGGTCCCGGAGGTCGAGACCGTGGCGCTCTCGGGCGACCCAGCGCGAGCGCGCGAAGACCTCGTCGAGCTAGGACTAGGGCTTGGCGGACTCGGCGCGGCGGGCTAGCTCCTCGATCCTCCCCTGCGCCGCGTCGAGCTGGCCGACGCACAGCTTGTAGAGCTCCTCGCCGCGCTCCCACAACTTGATTGCCTCGTCGAGCCCGGCGTCGCCGTGCTCCAGCCGTTCGACGATCTGCTCCAGCTCCTTCTGCGCCTCCTCGAACGTCACTCGACGCGCGCTCCGAAGCGACCGTCCGCGACCTCGACGTCGATCATGTCCCCTGACGCGACCGCGTTCGACGAGCGGACGATCTCTTCCTTGGCACGGACGATCGCGTAGCCGCGTTGCAGGGTCGCCTTCGGCGAAAGCGCCCGGAGTCGGCCGGCCGCGTGCTCCAGCCTCGCCCGCTTTCGCTCGACCGCCAATGCCGGAGCACGGCGCAGCCGCTCGTGCGCGTGCACGAGTCGCGCGCGCCGCGCTTCGAGCACTCCACGCGCGCCGCGCGCGAGACCACTGCGGCTTCGCTCGAGCCGGCTCAACAGCTCCGTCGCGTCGGGTACGACGAGCCGTGCTGCCGCGGTCGGTGTCGACGCGCGCGCGTCGGCAGCGAGATCGCAGAGCGGCGTGTCCTGTTCGTGGCCGACCGCGGAGACAACAGGCACCGGGCACGCCGCCACCGCGCGTACGAGGCGCTCGTCGCTGAAGGGGAGCAGGTCTTCGAAGCTCCCGCCGCCGCGCGCGAGCACGATGACGTCGACCTCGCCCGCAGCGCAGACGTCACGGAGCGCGTCGATCATCGCCGTCGCCGCGAACGGGCCCTGCACGTACGTCTCCGCCACGACGACACGCGCTGCCGGGAATCGCGTCGTGATTGTCGTCAGCACGTCGCGTTTCGCTGCGGCGTCGTTGCCGGTGACGAGCCCAACCCGCCGCGGCAGGAACGGCAGAGGGCGTTTCCGCTCGAATACGCCCTCCGCGGCGAGCTTCTTCTTCAGCCGCTCGAGCGCCGCGAGATGGTCACCGAGCCCGAAGCGCTCGATCGAGAGCGCGCGCATGCGGAAGTCGCCCTTGGCCTCGAACAACTCCGGGCGCCCGAAGACGTGCACGCGCTCCCCGTCTGCGAGATCGAGCCGGAGCGCGTCGAA
>JBKPGW010000190.1:0-2333 GCA_046729555.1 Actinomycetota bacterium
CGAGTGGTACGACCACAATAGTCTCGTCGGCGACGAGCGCGAGCATCAAGCGCTCGTACCGGAGTTCATGGATCGCGCGTTCGACGTTCCGGCCCGCCCCGAGATGGAGGCGGCGCTCGTCGAGTTCGCCATGCGCGGGGGCGTTCGAGTTCGCTACGGCTGCGAGTGGCTGTCGACGCGGCGCGACAATGCAGGTTTCGTGCTCGGGACGTCGGACGGCGAGTACCGCTGCCGGGTCTGCGTCTTTGCGATCGGCGTGACCGAGCCGTGGGTCGCTCCGATTCCCGGGCTCGAGGCGGCGCCACACTACGTGGCGGCGAACGCACCCGAGCGCTATCAGGGCAAGAGCATCTTCATCGTCGGCAAGCGGAACTCGGGGTTCGAGCTCGCACAGGGTCTCCTGCCCTGGGCGCGGCGTATCGTGCTCGGTTCACCGCGCCCGGTGGACACGGCGATGCTCGCCTTCTCGCCGCTCAGCATCCGGTACCTGTCGCCGTATACCGAGCACATCCGCGGCGGCACCGGGAGCTATGTCGTCGACGCGGCGATCGAGCGCGTGGAACGCCACGCGGACGGATACCGCATCCATGCGAGCGGGACGACATGGGAGGGGGAGCTGGAGCTCGAAACCGACGAGGTCATCGCGGCAACGGGCTTCCGGGCGCCGGTACGCGACCTGCCGAGCCTGGGCGTAGCGATGGTCAACGACGGCCGGATGCCGGCGCAGACGCCGTACTGGGAGAGCATCTCGGTTCCCGGGATCTACTTCGCCGGAAACGTGATGCAGGCATCGCCCGGTCTGCGGAAGCACGGTGCGACGAGCAGCTCCGGATCCGTCAACGGGTTCCGCTACAACGCCCGCGTCCTCGCGCAGCACATCGCCGAGAAGCATTTCGGGATCCGGCTTGAGCGGCGGCCGCTCGAAGTCGACGAGGTCATTCCGTATTTGCTCGGGGAGCTCGCGCACGCGCCCGAGCTCTGGACGCAGAAGGGCTACCTCGCGCGGGTGGTCGGCGTCGACGGGACCGACGGGTTTCGCAACGAAGGGATTGTGCCGCTCGCGGACTTCGTCGATCGTGAGGGCGGCGACGCGTGTGCGGTCGCGGTTGAGTATGACGCCGACGGGACGATCATCCCTGTCGTGTACCTCCGGCGGGGCGGGCGTCTGGTGGAGCACCCGTTGCCTCGACATCCCCTGCACACGTTCGGTACCGACGAGCATCGTCAGCAGGTCGCGGTGTGCCTGGCGCCTCTCCTGTCCCGGAAGGCGAGCGCGTCGCGGGTCTGACGTCGCTCGGCGCGAGATCGGATCGGCTCGTGAGCCGCGCGAAGAGGATCGCGACACGGGCGATGAGGAGGAGGCGCGCGAAGCGGCCCCGGGATGGAATGCCCAGGGTGAAGACCGACAAGCTTTGAGCTCGCCCTCCCGAGTGCCGTTGGCTTGGTGAACTTCGCGACCGAGGCAGAGGGGCGACGGTGCGCCGCCCCTCCGCTCGAAGGGAGATTGTCAGCCTGTGGTTGCCGACCAGATGTCGGTGTTGCCGAACGTCCCTGGGCAGACGTCGAGAGGCCACGGCGCAGGCAAGACGCGCGTGCCGGCCGCAAGGGACGTGGCGCGATAGTTCTGCACCGGTCCGCACACGGTCGCGTTCTGGGCGTCTGTCCAGAGCCCGACGCCGTAAGTCGGAGTCGCAGCCGCATAGACGTAGTCGCCGACCCGTTCCTGGTAGATGTCGTGGCCCGGATACGTTGCCCGAAGGTCGTTGTGACCAGCGGATGTGTCGGTCGAGCCGTTGTAGACCGACGACCATGATCCTGGCGCTCCGCTCGCTCCCAGCGGCGCCGTCAGGAACACTCCGTGGTACGGGCGTGGTGACGTCATGTCGGCCCCGCGCCACGGGGCAGTATCGGCCTCGTAGACGACGTAGATCCGGTCGCCTGTCGGCGAGAGGGCGGGCGCCGCATAGAGCGGCCGGTCACCGGCCAGCGACACCGTCATTGGGCTGCTCCAGGTGTTGGCGCCGTCGAGCGACCAAATCAGTAGCGCCTTGGTTGCGTTGACGTCGGCGCCGCCGTCCGCCCAAACGTCGACGATCTCATTCGTCGCCGCGATACCGGTCGGGGCGTTGTTGGCAATGTCGACGCTCGGGCTTGCGGACAGGTCAGTACGGGCCCCGGCAAAGCCGTCGAGGACGCACCGGCCGTAGACCGGGTCGACGAAGAAACACGGGTCGGTGATCTGGCGGACGATCTGAGACCTCGTCCAACTCTTGCCTCCGTCGGTCGACTTGAACACGACGTGGAAGCTGTGCGTCGGCAACCCGACAAGCGTC
>JBKPGW010000191.1:0-2936 GCA_046729555.1 Actinomycetota bacterium
GCGACATCTCCCCGCTGCTCTGACGGCCGGGGTCTGACCCCTGCGGGGTCAGACCCCAGAAGTTCGCCGGGGTCGCCGTTGCTCTGACGGCGGGGTATGACCCCTGCGGGGTCAGACCCCAGAAGTTCGGGGGTCGGTGCGGTCTTTGAGGAAATCGATGGCGTCGGCCACGACCTGCAGGCGCGCGAACCGTTCGCGGAGATCGGGTCGGCCCTCGAGCAGGTCCCAGAGCTTGTTGAGGGCCGGCTCGACCTCCTCGTCCCGGCCCTCGAGGAGCGTGTCGACCGCGCGCCGGACGTCCTCTCTGATCTCCACGGGAACCTCGGCGACGGCGAGGCGAGCAGCCGTGCGCTCCTCGAGCCACTCCGCGGCCTGGCGGTTCGCCTGACGTCTGCGCCAGGCGTGGAAGTAGGTCGCCACGGAGCCTGAATCGGCCGTCCGCTGGGCATGGTCAATCCCTCGCGCGTCTACGCTGTTTTCCGTGGACGTTCGACGGCGCGTCGAGACCTTCATCCGCCGCCACGACCTGATTCCTCCGGGCGGCGCGGTGACGTGTTTCGTGTCCGGAGGAGCGGACTCGACGTGTCTCTGGCACGTCTTGCGCGAGCTCGGCTACGACGTCTCGGCGCTGCATGTGAACCATGGGCTGCGCGGCGAGGAGTCCGAGGCCGACGCACGCTTCTGCGCGGAGCAGCTCGGCGCGGAGGTCGTCGACGGGCGCGGGGGCACCACTGAGGACGAGCTGCGCGAGCTTCGCTACTCCGTCGCGACGGACCGGCTGCGTGCCACAGGGCACACGGCGTCGGACCAGGTCGAGACCGTGCTGTACCGCCTGGTCGCGAGCGGGACGGCCAAGGGCATCAAGCCACGGCGCGAGGACGGCGTCGTTCGCCCGCTGCTCGACGTCTGGCGCAAGGAGACGGAGGCCTACTGCCGCGCCGCCGGGCTCGCCTTCCGCACGGATACGTCCAATGCCGACACGAAGCGTGGGCTGATCCGGGCCCAGATCTTGCCGCGCCTGCGCGAGCTGCATCCCGGCGCGGAGCGCAACCTGCTGAGGCTCGCGCGGGGCGAGCCATCGGCTTTCGACGAGCTGCTCGCGTCGACCTCCGGCTCGGCGCGGCTCGATCTCGGCGGCGGGCTGACCGCCGTCCGCGAATACGAGAACGTCTGGCTCGAGCAGACGCCCGTCGCGCTCGACCGCGAGGTCCGCTGGGGCGACTGGCGGATCGCCTCGGAGCTGCCAGGCCTTAAGGTACGAGCCTGGCGCGCCGGGGACCGGCTCGCCGGACGGTCGAAGAAGATTCAGGACGTGTTCGTCGACGCAAAGATCCCCCGTTCGGCACGCGAGTCGTGGCCGCTGGTCGTGCGCGGCGACGAGGTCGTAGCGGTTCCGGGAATCGTCGAGGCGGAAGGAGTGCGCGTCGAGCGTGTCACAGACTGAGCTCGAGCGCGACGTCGCCGAGATCCTCATCGACGAGGATCGGCTCAGGTCGCGCGTGCTCGAGCTGGGCGAGGAGATCTCCGCGGACTACGCCGGCCGGGACCTGCTCCTGATCGGGGTGCTCAAAGGGGCCGTGTTCTTCATGGCCGACCTGATGCGGACCCTCACGATTCCCTGCGAGATCGACTTCATGGCGATCTCCAGCTACGGCGCCCAGACCGACTCGTCGGGGGTCGTGCGGATCCTCAAGGCCCTGGACATCAACATCGAGGGGCGCGACGTCCGCGTGGTGGAGGACATCATCGACTCGGGCCTGACGCTCTCGTACCTGATGCGGAACCTGGAGTCGCGGGAGCCGGCCAGCCTCGAGGTCTGTGCCCTCCTGACCAAGCCGGAGCGGCGCGAGATCGACGTGCCCGTGCGCTACATCGGGTTCGAGATCCCCAACCGCTTCGTGATCGGGTACGGGCTCGACTTCGCCGAGCGGTACAGGAACCTGCCCTACGTCGGCGTATTGGACACGGAGTTGGTGCCCGAAAACATCTGATTCGGGGCGTCTTTCCGCCCTTGCGGGGGGTCGGTGGCTTAAACAAAGGCTGGTACCCTGCCGAAAGAGGTCTAGTGAATCGATTCTTCCGCAGCGCGCTCTTCCCGCTCGTGATCATCGCGGCGCTCGTCTGGCTGGCGCTGCAGACCCTGGGCGGGAGCCACAGCAAGAACGAGAAGTACACCTACTCCCAGGTCTACAACCAGGTGCTCCAGTGCAACACGCCGGACCATCCGGGCTGCGACATCCAGGAGATCGTCTTCAGCCCGAACAAGCAGCAGCTGAGCGTCAAGTACAACGGCGGGAAGAAGGCGAACGTCCACTATCCGAGCGAGCAGGTCGTGCCGGACCTGCAGAAGGCGATGCACGACCACGGCGTCCTCTTCGACTCGAAGGGGACGGGCTCGTCGCCGTGGTGGTCGATCCTCACCTCGCTGCTGCCGTTCGTCCTCCTGTTCGGCTTCTGGATCTTCCTGATGAACCAGGTCCAGGGGGGCGGGTCGAAGGTGATGTCCTTCGGCAAGTCGCGCGCGAAGCGGATGACGCCGGACTCGCCGAAGATCGGCTTCAAGGACGTCGCCGGTGTGGAGGAGGCAGTCGAGGAGCTGCAGGAGATCAAGGAGTTCCTCGAGAACCCGAAGAAGTTCCAGGCGCTCGGCGCGCGCATCCCCAAGGGTGTGCTGCTGTACGGGCCACCGGGCACCGGTAAGACGCTGCTCGCGCGTGCGGTCGCGGGCGAGGCGGGCGTGCCGTTCTTCTCGATCTCCGGCTCCGACTTCGTCGAGATGTTCGTCGGCGTCGGCGCCTCACGCGTGCGCGACCTCTTCGAGCAGGCGAAGCAGGCGTCGCCGTGCATCGTCTTCATGGACGAGATCGACGCGGTCGGGCGTCACCGCGGCGCCGGCCTCGGCGGCGGCCACGACGAGCGCGAGCAGACGCTGAACC
>JBKPGW010000192.1:0-14263 GCA_046729555.1 Actinomycetota bacterium
GCGGCGGGAGCCGCCGCGGCCTGAGTGGGAACCGTTGCCGGCGCAGGGGTCGGCTGCGCAGGCGTGGTCGTGGGCGTGGTCGTGGGCGTGGTCGTCGTCGGCGGCGCGGGCACCGGCCGCGGCGGGGCCGGCGCCGACGGCGGCGTGGCGACGGGCTCCGGCTTCGGCGCCGAGACCGGCCGAGAGATCAGCGCCCCAGTCGCACGACCGACAGTGCCAGGGGCGACCGGGCTGCGGCCCACGCGACCCCCAGCCACCGGCTGGTGGCGGGTTGTCGCAGGGCTCGAAGGAATGCGCACGACTGGTGGAGCCGGGGCCGGCTCGATGATCCGCGGCTTCGCCGCGAGGCGCTCCTCCGGCGAGCTCGACTCGAACGCCGCGCGCCAGAGGTACCCGGAGGCCACGCCCGCTGTAACGAGCGCGCAAAGCCGCAGCGCATCGAATGAGATCCGCACGCGCATAAGTATCGGCCCTATGCCTGACAGCATAGGTGCGGAATCGTGGCCGCGCTATACCGCAGGCAGCTCAGCAGCGGTAACCACGCGGTTTTTGCCCTCGTCCTTCGCCTGGTAGAGGGCGGCGTCGGCAACGCGGAGGAGGTCGTCCCCGGACTGCTCCAGGCCCAGCTCTGCGACCCCGAAGCTCGAAGCCGCCCTGATCGAGCGCTCCTCCGAGATCGCGATCGATACCGAGTTCAGCGACCGGCGCATGCGCTCTGCGACCCGGGCGGCCCCGGCGCGGTCGGTCTCCGGCAGCAGGATGGCGAACTCCTCGCCGCCGATCCGGCCGCAGACGTCCACGTCGCGCACATGTGAGCGGATCAGGTCTGCGAACGCGCGGAGCACCACGTCGCCGCCGTGGTGGCCGAACTCGTCGTTCACTTGCTTGAAGTTGTCGAGGTCGGCGAGGACGATCGTCAGGGGTGAGCCGAAGCCGCGTGCCCGCTCGATCTCCGCGTCGAGCGCCTCGATGAAACGGCGCCGGTTGACGAGGCCGGTCAGGTCGTCCGTGATCGCCTGCCGCTGCACGATGTCGTGTAGCCGCGCGTTGTCCAGCGCAACCGCCGCCTGTGAAGCGAGCCACTCTGCCAGCGTCCGCGTGTCCTTGGTGAAGCCGCCCTCCGGTGGGAAGAGCAGCAGCGTCGTCTCCCCGTCCGTCGTGAAGCCCAGACCCAGGGTGAGCGGCCTGCGTCCGCCGCCCACCTCGCCGATCCATGTGACCTCCTCGCCGCCGGCGAAGATCTGGCCGCCGAGGGCGCCGGTCGCCTCGGTGATCACCTCCAGGATCACCGGCAGAAGCACGCGCGGGTTGTGCGTGGCGGCGAGGGCGTCGCCAACGAGCGCCAGCGCCTCGCGAGGGTCGCGGTGCTCGGCGGAGGAGGGTCGTCGCCGGTCGCTCCTGGCCGGCTCGGCAGGGGCGCGGTGCCCGCGCAGGCTCCAGAGGAGCAGCACGATCGTGGCGACCGTCGCGAGGATGGCAAGCGCAAGCAACGTCCACCGGACCGAGGCGACCAGGGCCATACGTCTGAATCCTGCCGCCCCCGGCTAGCGGTTGCGCTCCCAAACGAGCCGGAGTCCCTCCAGCGTGAGGAAGGGGTCGACCTGGTCGATCGTCCGGGCGTGCGGTGCGATCAGATCCGCGAGCCCCCCGGTCGCCACCGTCTGGGCCTCGCTGCCGAGCTCGCCGCGGATCGCCTCGACGATGCCGTCGACCTGTCCGGCAAACCCGTAGACGAGGCCGGACTGCAGGCTGGCGACCGTCGTCTTGCCGATCACGGTCTCCGGCTCGACGAAGTCGATCTTGCGCAAGCGCGCCGCGCGCGCGAAGAGCGCGTCCATCGAGATCTCGATCCCCGGCGCGAGCACCCCGCCGACGTACTCCGCGTCCGCCGAGACGACGTCGAAGTTCGTGGACGTCCCGAAGTCGACGACGATGCACGGCGCGCCGTAGCGGTCGGCGGCCGCCACTGCGTTCGCGATCCGGTCCGGTCCCACCTCGCGCGGGTCGTCATAGCGCACCGGAATCCCGGTCTTCACGCCGGGACCGAGCTCGAGCAGCTCCGCGCCCGTGTACCTCGCGGCGAACTCGTGGTAGGAGCGAACGAGCTGCGGCACCGTCGAGGAGAGGCAAATCCCGTCCACGTCGCGCAGTTCGAGGAAGCTGCGGTACAAGGCGCCGAGCTCGTCGCCGCTCTTGTGGCGCTCTGTCGCGATCCGCCAGTGCTCGGAGAGCTCGCCGCCGGCGAACAGGCCGAACACCGTCGACGTGTTGCCGACGTCGATCGCGAGCAGCACGGGTACTAGATGTCGTCGTCGGCCGAGAGCGACTCGCCGATCTTCTCGGCCAGCGCCTCGGCGGTGAGGTGCGACTCCTCGCCCTCGCCGTGCAGCTCCTCGACGGTCACGTCACTCGACGTCCAGACCTCCGCGCGCGGGATGATCCGCGTCGGCCGGTTCTTGTCCCACACCCAGACGTCCTCCATCCGCAGATGGAAGAAGGGGTAGTTCGGCTGCGAGACCTGCGCCAGGTCGACGCGGTTACAGAGGTAGGTCGCGTCCTGCGTGAGGACGCAGTAGCGGAACAGCCCGAAGACGGCCGTGTACTCCTTCTTGAGGCGGAGCTCGAGCTCCGCCTCGAACTCGTCGAGCTCGTCGAGGTGGCTCATGGCGCTGAGTCTAGCCTCGAGAGCAGGGTCTGGACCGAGCCCCTTTCAGGCACTTCGAGCGACGGGTCCAGCTCGGCCAAGGGCTCCAGGACGAAGCCGCGCTCGTGCAGCCGGGGATGTGGAACCTCGAGCCCCGGAGCGTCGATCGTCTCCTGCCCGTAGAGGAGCAGATCGAGGTCCAGCGTCCGCGGGCCCTGCGGCGTCGCGCCCGTGCGGTCGCGCCCGAAGGCCCGCTCGAGGGCGAGCAGGGCGTCGAGCAGCTCGTGGGCGGTGAGGGTCGTCTCGAGCTCGACGACGCCGTTCAGGAAGCGCGGCTGGTCCAGGTAGCCCACGGGCTCGGTGTCGCGCAGGGACGAGACCCGCACCACCTTCGTCCCGGGCAGCGCGCCCAGCCGGCCGAGGGCTGCCCGGAGCGTCCCCTCCCGATCCCCCAGGTTCGAGCCGAGCCCGACGAAAACCCGCGCCATGGCCCGAGCGTACTGCGACGAGTACTCTGAGGGCCTTGTCGCGGCGCCTCCTGATCGTGACGGCGGTCTTCCTGGCAAGCGCCGCGCCGGCGCGCGCCGACCTCGTGCAGCTGCGCCCGGGGCAAGGCGCCGACCTCGCCCGGAGGGCCGGCGGGACGGAGCTCGTGCGCGAGCTGCGGATCTGGCGTGTCCCCGCGTCGGGCGTCCCGGCTCTGCGCCGCGCGGGCGTCCTCCGGCTGAGCCAGCCCGAGCGGCTCCTGTTCAGGAGGGCGGCCGGCGCAGAGGCTAGCGACCCGCTGGTGCCGACGGAGTGGTGGCGGGCGGCGATCGGCGCCGACCGCGTCGCCGCGCCCGGGCCGGGCAAGCCCGTCACAGTCGTCGACTCCGGCCTCGACATCACTCACCCCGAGTTTGCGTCGCGGCCGAACACGATCCTGATGAACCCCCAGACCACGTCGGAGGACGACGAGAATCACGGCACCGAGGTCAGCTCCGTCGTCGCCGCTCCGAACAACGGCGTCGGGATCGTCGGCGTCTATCCGGAGGCGGTGCTGCGCATGTGGGACGCGAGCCCCTTCGGGATCCTCAACGAGGGCGCCGCCATCCAGGGGATCGCCGAAGCCGCGCGTCAGGGGCCCGGCGTCATCAACCTGAGCTTCGGCGGTGAGGACGACGATCCGCTTCTGAGGGACGCGATCATGTTCGCCTACCGCTCCGGCTCGCTCGTCGTCGCCGCCGCGGGCAACGAGGGCCTCGAGGGCAGCCCGAAGGGATATCCAGCGGCCTACCCCCACGTTCTCACAGTCGGCGCGACAAACGACAGCGGCCGCGTGGCCTCCTTCTCGACGCTCGCGCCGACGGTCGATCTCGTCGCGCCCGGCGTGCGCATCCCGGTCGCAGAGCCGCTCGGGGTCGAGCCGAGCGGCTACGTCGAGGTCCCGGGGACCAGCTTCTCCGCTCCGCTCGTGGCCGGGGCGGCGGCCTGGGTCTGGACGGCCCGCCCCGACCTCGACAACACCCAGCTGTTCGAGCTCATGCGCCGGTCGGCCACCGACATCGGCGACCCCGGATTCGACCACGCCTCCGGCTACGGGCTGCTGAACATCCCGAGCGCGCTGGCCTTCCGCACCCCGGCGCGCGACCCGCAGGAGCCGAATGAAGATCCTGCCGAGATCGAGCCCCACGGTCTGTTCGCGAACGGGACCGAGCCTCTGACGGCGCCCGGGCATCTGGGCGGCTTCCTCTCGGCGCACGTCGACCACAACGAGGACCCGGTCGACCTCTATCGCGTCTGGGCTCCGGGGCGCAAGGTGCTGCGAGCACGCGTCATCGGCTCCGTGTCGGTCCGCCTGCTGCCGCGCGCGCCGGAGACGACGAAGACGCGCCCGCTTGCGATCGGGAAGCGCGGCGTGGCCGCGTATCGGAATCCGGCGCGGCGCGGGGCCTACGTCTACGTCGAGATTCGTCCTGCTGTCGCGCGCGCCGTCGAGTACACGCTGCGGCTCACGGTCGCTCGGCGGTAGCCGCAGTCCACTCCGCCCATGCGATGCCGGGCTTGCGAACGGTGACGCTCACACGTTGGATCGCGGGCTCAGCGCTCAGCGCATCGGCGACGGCCGCGGCGAACGTCTCGAGCAGCTTGTAGCTCCCACTGTCGTTGACGGCGCGGACGAGGTCGCGGGCACGGCGGTAGTCGAACGTGGCGCCGAGCTCGTCCTCCGCCGGCTCGGCGACGTGCATCGTGACGTCGACCAGGAACGTCTGCCCGTCCCTGCGCTCCTCCTCGTCGACGCCGTGGCGCCCGAGGAGCTCGAGCGCGTGAATCTCGACGATCATCCCGCCACCGCGACGGCGACGGTCAGCGCCTCGACGTGCTCGCGCACGTCGTGGACTCGCAGGATCGTCGCACCGCGCTCGTAGGCTGCGACCGCCGCGGCGACGCTCGCCGACAGCGGGCCGGTCTTCGCCTCCGGATCGCCGAGCACGCGTCCCAGCGAGCTCTTGCGCGAGAAGCCGATCAGGATCGGGCGGCCGAGCGCCGCGAGCTCAGGCAGCCGCCGCACGAGCTCGAAGTTCTGCGCGACCGTCTTGCCGAAGCCGATGCCGGGATCGAGGCAGATGCGCTGCTCTGCAATCCCGACGCCGACGGCGAAGCGGAGGCGCTCTTCGAGAAACGCCGCGACTTCGGCGACGACGTCGTCGTACGCCGGCGCGACCTGCATCGTGCGCGGCTCGCCCTGCATGTGCATGAGACAGAGGTAGGACCCGGACTCGGCGACCGCCTCGGCCATCTCGGGGTCGCCCCGCAGGGCGGTGACGTCGTTGACGACCTCGGCGCCGAGCGCGAGCGCCCGTCGCGCGACCTCCGCCTTCGCCGTGTCGATCGAGACGGGAACCCCCTCGAGCCGCTCGAGCACGGGCACCACCCGACGCAACTCCTCCTCGAGCGCGACGGCTTCCGAGCCCGGCCGCGTCGACTCGCCCCCGACGTCCACGACTGCCGCCCCCTCTTCCAACATCCGTCGCGCTGCCGTCGCGGCGACGTCGGGATCCAGATGCACACCGCCGTCGGAGAAGGAGTCGGGCGTCACGTTCACGACTCCCATCACCGACGGGCGCGGGTAGCGGTCTTCGATCGTGGTTGGCGGATTTGACATCGCCGGATACTTTCACCCATGGGGGAACACGACGCGCAACGGCGCGCGGCGTGGAGGTTCGTGCGCGCCGTCATCCGCTCGCAGAGCACGGGCGTCGTCGGCGCAGCCGTTTCCGGGCTGCTGTGGCAGGCCGGGGCCGTGGCGGCGCTGCTGATGGTGAAGAACGCCGTCGACGACGGCGTCCTCGAGCGCGACCACCACACCCTGCTCCTGTGGCTCGGCGCGCTGCTCGGTGTCGGTTTGCTCGAGATGACGGCCGGCGCCGCGAGGCACCTGTACGCGATCCGCAACCGTTCGCGCGCGGATGCACGCGTGCGCGACGCGATCTTCGCGCACGCGCTCCGCCTGGATGCGAGCTACCACGACCGGGTCGGCCCCGGCGAGCTCATGAGCCGTGCCTCCTCGGACTCCGAGCATGTCGCACGCATGATGGACTCGATCGGCCACACGATCGGCTACGTCCTGACCGTCTTCGCGGTTGCGGTCGTCCTGTTCGTGATCGACTGGCGGCTCGCGATCGTCGTTCTGATCCCTCTGCCGCTGATCAGCGTCGCGGGCTGGGCGTACTCGCGCCGGTACCACGCGCGCACCGAACGGCTGCAGGAGAGCTGGGGTGCAGCCGCGACGCTGGTCGAGGAGACGGTCGCCGGAATCCGGGTCGTCAAGGGGATCGGCGCCGGGCGACCGCTCGCCGCCGAGTTCCGGACGCGCAGCCGTGTGATCGTGGGTCGCGCACTCGACATCGCCCGTCTCGATGCCGTTTTTCTGCCGATGCTCGAGTTTCTGCCCCTGCTCGGGCTGCTCGGCGTGCTCTGGCTCGGCGGACGCCGCGTCATCGACGGAGACCTGACCGTCGGCTCCTTCCTCGCGTTCAACGGCTACATCGCATTCCTCGTCTGGCCGCTGCGCGTGCTCGGACAGCGCGTCACGACCCTGCAGAAGGCCCTCGGCGCGAGTGCGCGCATCAGCGAGGTGCTCGAGGCCGAGCCCCAACTGCGCGAGCCGCGTCATCCCGTCGAGCTCGAACGGCCCGTGCGAGGCGACGTGCGCCTTGCCGGAGTGCAGTTCGGCCACGCGGACGGCGGCCAGCCGGTTCTGAACGGGCTGGAGCTCCAGGTCGCGCCGGGCGAGTCCCTCGCGCTCGTCGGGTCGACCGGATCCGGGAAGAGCACGATCGCAGGGCTGCTCGCACGCCTCTACGACCCTGATGAAGGCGCGGTGCTGCTCGACGGCCACAACGTCCGCGACCTCCGCCTCAGCGACGTGCGGCGCGCGGTCGCACTCGTCTTCGAGGAGACGTTCCTCTTCAGCGACACGGTCAAGGAGAACATCCGCTTCGCGCGGCCGAACGCGTCGGACGAAGAGGTCGCGCGAGCAGCTGAGCTCGCCGGTGCGGCCGAGTTCGTCGCCGATCTCCCGGACGGCTACGACACGGTGCTGGGTGAGCGCGGCTTCTCGCTTTCCGGCGGCCAGCGCCAGCGCGTCGCGATCGCGCGCGCCATCCTGGCCGACCCGGCCGTGCTCGTCCTGGACGACGCCACGTCCGCGGTCGACGCGACGAAGGAGCACGAGATCCGCGCCGCGCTGACCACGGTCATGCAGGGGCGAACGACGCTCGTGATCGCGCACCGTCCCGCGACGATCGCCCTGGCCGACCGCGTCGCGGTGCTCGAGGGCGGGCGCATCGTCGAGGAGGGCACGCACGGCGAGCTGCTGCGCTCGTCGCCGCGGTACCGCGCGTTGCTCGCGCTCGAGGCTGCCGCGTGAGCGGCGGCGTGGAAGGGGAAGGGGGAAACCGGGAGGTTTCGCCGCTCGTCCTCTTCGACGGCCGCGGCGATGCCAGCGGCGCGACCGTCGAAGCGAACAATCCAGAAGAGGGGGGCACGCGGGGGAAACATGGTTTCCCCCGCGCGAGCGAGCCGGAGGCGAGCGAGGCTGCCGCGTGATGGAGCGGGCGTCGGCACGGGCGGTCTGGAGGGAGGCGCGAACGCTGCTCCGTCCGGTGCGCGCGCGTTACCTCGGCGCAGCCGCGGCCGTGATGGCGGCGACGCTGATCACGCTCTCCGGGCCCGCGCTCGTGCGCTACGCGGTCGACGCCGGCATCAAGAAGCACGACACGCATCCCTTGAACGTCGCCGCATTGATCTTCTTGGGTCTGGCCTGCCTGAAGCCGATCGTCGTCAGGACGCAGATCGTGCTTGCGGCGACCGCCGGCGAGCGTTTCCTGGACGCGCTGCGCGTCGCTGCGTTCGACAAGCTGCAAGCCCTGCCGCTCGGCTTCTTCGAGCGCGAGCGTGCGGGCGTGCTCGTGTCCCGGCTCACCTCGGACGTGCAGTCGCTCAACGAGCTCGTCCGCGAGGCGCTCGTGGAGATCTCCGGGAGCGCGTTGCAGATCGCGCTCACCGTCGTCGCACTGATCATCCTCTCGCCGAAGCTCGCGGCGATCTCGCTCGTGGCGCTGCCGATCCTGATCGCGTCGAGCTGGAGCTTCCACCACAGCGCGGGGCGCGCGTACCACGCCATCCGCGACCGGGTCGCCGAGACGCTCACGGTGCTGCAGGAGGGACTCGCCGGCGTCCGAGTCGTGCAGGCGTTCCGGCGCGAGAAGCGGACGCTCGACCGCTACCGGCCGCGCAGCCAGGCACAGATCCACGCCTGGCGGCGAGCGTCGTTCGTCAACATCCGGCTGTTCGCGTTCCTGCCGCTGGCGCAGGCGTCGGCGCTCATCGTCGTCCTGCTCGTCGCCGGGTCGATGTACCGCAACGGCGACATCACGATCGGGACGATCACCGCCTTCGTGCTCTACCTGATCCAGCTCTTCGATCCGATCGGCCGCTTCACGGAGTGGCTCGGTGAGTTCCGGCAGGGCTTGGCTGCACTCTCGAAGATCGTCGGCCTGCTCGAAGTGTCCGTCGCGATCAAGCAGAAGCCAGACGCCGTCGAGCTGCCACAGGAGGGCCGGATCGCCCTGCGCAATGTCACCTTCGGCTACGGCAAACGGCCGGTCGTGCGCGATCTCACGCTCGAGGTCGCGCCCGGGGAGCACATCGCGCTGGTCGGGGCGACCGGCGCCGGAAAGTCGACCGTGGCCAAGCTGTTGACGCGGCAGTACGACCCGCAGGGGGGCCGGATCGAGCTGGGCGGCGTCGACCTTCGCGACGCGACGCTGCTGTCACTGCGACAACGCATCGTGCTGCTGCCGCAGGAAGGTCATCTCTTCACCGGCACCATCGCCGACAACGTCCGGCTCGCCCGCCCGGACGCGACGGAGGAGGAGGTGCGGTGCGCGCTGCGGAGCATCGGCGCGCTCGACCGGTTCGAGTCGCTTCCGCAGGGGCTCGGTACGAACGTCCAGACGCGCGGCCTGCGGTTGTCGGCCGGCGAGCGGCAGCTGGTCGGGATCGCACGGATCGCGCTGGCAGATCCGGCGGTGATCGTCCTCGACGAGGCGACGTCGAGCCTCGATCCCGCGACGGAGGCGGCGGTCGAGCGCGCGCTGGCAGCGGTCGCGCAGGGCCGGACGGTGATCACGATCGCCCATCGCCTCTCGACCGCCGAGCGGGCCGACCGCGTGGCCGTGATGGAGCACGGACGTCTCGTCGAGGTCGCGTCGCATGATGAGCTCGTCGAGCAGGGCGAGCGCTACGCCCGCCTCTGGGCGTCGTGGCAGGCCGGATTCGCCGCGCCGTAAAAACGGAACTGCCGGGGTCAGACCCCTTCGGGGTCAGACCCCACCAAAGCGAACGTCCGCCGACCAGCCAAGAGCGCGCGGGCTCAGCCCGCGCGCGTTCCCCGCGAAGCGGTGTAACCCAGTACCACCACCACCTCAGTGGTGGTGGTACTTGTGCACCACGGCGTGGCCCTTGCCGCGGGCGATCAGCCAGCGGTTTGCGGCCCACGCGGGGCCGAACGCGATCGCGAACCCGAGCGCGATGCTCCACCAGAACTTCGCGTCGGCCAATTCGGCGTCGATCGCGCCCGGCACGACGAGCACGAACCCGTTGTCGACCGCCTCCATGATCGCGATCGACACGGTGTCGGACGCGAACGCGATGCCGCTTGCGTGACGGAAGCCGACTCCCGCCCGCAGAACCGGCTGGAGCGTCAGTGCGTAGCCGAAGACAAACGCGAGGACGATCGCGAGCAGGATCTGGACGGCGTTCCCCCAGCCGAAGCCCGTCGCAACCGCCATGCCCACGACCTCGCCGATCGCGCAACCTGTCAAGCAGTGCGTCGTCGCGGAGACCGCGGCGCGGCTCAGGTCCTGCTCAGCGTGTGCGTGCAAAACGCTGGACGGCTGCGAGGAGCTCCTCGCTCTTCTTCGAAGCAGCGTCGGGATCCCCCGAGGCGAGCGCGTCCGCAACACAGTGATTCACGTGGTCATCGAGCACCTTGAATGCCAGGCTCTCCAGCGCCGTGTTCACGGCCCCGATCTGGGTCAGGATGTCGATGCAGTAGCGGTCGTCCTCGACCATGCGCTCAATGCCGCGCACCTGGCCCTCGATGCGGTGCAGACGCTTCGTCAGCGCCGCCTTGTCGTAGCCGTGCTTCATGTGGCCTCCCGTGTGCCCTGGAAACGTCTCAGTCGCAGGCTGTTGGTCACGACGAAGAGCGAAGAGGCGGCCATCGCGGCGGCCGCGATGATCGGATTCAACAGCCCGGCGACGGCGAGCGGAATTGCGGCGACGTTGTAAGCGAATGCCCAGAAGAGGTTCTGTTTGATCGTTCGCAGCGTGCGCCTGGCGAGCCGGATCGCGTCGGCGGCAGCGCGCAGATCGCCGGAGACCAGCGTCAGATCGCTCGCCTCGATCGCGACGTCAGTCCCCGTTCCGATCGACAGGCCGAGGTCCGCCTGCGCGAGTGCCGGCGCGTCGTTGATGCCGTCGCCGACCATGGCCACGACTTCGCCCGCCTCTTGCAGGCGCCTGATCTCCGCGATCTTTTCGTCCGGATACACCTCCGCCAGAACACGCTCGATTCCAACCTCGGCCGCGACCTCGTCTGCCGCAGCCCGTGAGTCCCCCGTCAGCAGCACCGGCGTCAGGCCCAGCTCCTTCAACTCCGCGATCGCGGCGGCGCTCGTCGGCTTCACGGTGTCCCTCACGCCGAGCGTCGCTCGTGGCACGCCGTCCCAGGAAACCTGGATGCGTGCGTTGACGCGTCCGATCTCGACTTCCCGGCCATCGACGACGCCTACGACCCCGCTGCCGGGCCGGTTGCGGAACCGGTCGACGGCAGGCAGTGAACCGACCTCGGCTTGTGCCGCCCGCGTGATCGCCTGCGCGATGGGATGCTCGCTCGCCGCCTCGACCGCACCGGCGAGGCGAAGGACGTCGGCCCGAGTAGCGCCGTTCAGGACGGTCACCTCGGCGAGCGCGAGCTTGCCCGCGGTAACCGTCCCGGTCTTGTCGAGCACGATCGTGCCGATCCGCCGTGTCCCCTCGAGGATCTCCGGGCCCTGGATCAGGATCCCCAGTTGCGCCCCACGCCCTGTTCCGACCATCAGCGCCATCGGCGTCGCGAGACCGAGTGCGCAGGGGCATGCGATGATCAGGACAGCCACGCCTGCGGTGAATGCGGTGGAAGCCGTCGAGCCGGACACCAGCCAGCCGACGAACGTGGCGGCGGCCACGACGATCACAATCGGGACGAAGATCGCCGAAACACGGTCGGCGAACCGCTGAATCGGAGCCTTGCCCGATTGCGCCCGCTCGACGAGTTGTGCGATCTGTGCGAGAGCTGTATCCGCCCCGATTCGCGTCGCGCGGACGATTACGCGTCCATACGTGTTCATGGTCGCGCCCGCCACCTCGTCCCCGCCCGCAACCTCGACCGGGACCGGTTCACCCGTCAGCATCGACTGATCGACTGCCGACTCGCCCTCGACAACCATGCCGTCCGTCGCGATCTTCTCGCCTGGGCGGACGACGAACAGATCGCCCACGCGCAGGTCGGCGACGGCGACCAGCGTTTCCTCACCGTCATGCAGTAACCGCGCTTCTTTCGCACCGAGCTCGAGCAGCTTCCGGATCGCTGCGCTCGAACGGCCCTTGGCACGTGCCTCGAGATAGCGGCCGAGCAGGATCAGCGTCGTGAACGCGGTCGCAAGCTCGAAATACGTGTCGGCGTCGAGCGCTGCCACGAGCACAACCGTCGACCAGAGCCAGGCGGCGAGCGTTCCCATCGAGATGAGCGTGTCCATCGACGCGGAAAAATGGCGGGCCGCGTTGAGAGCGGCGCGGTGGAAGCCGATCCCGCTCCAGAACACGACGGGCGTCGCAAGCGCGAGCGCCACCCATTCCCAGTCGGCGAACTGCAGCGGCGGCACCATCGCCAGGAGCGCGACGGGAATCGTCAGCACGATCGCAGCGAAGAGTCGCCGGCGCATCACGCGAGCCGGCTCGTCGTAGTGGTGGACATGCGCCGGCGAGGCTTCTCGTGCTTCGTACCCCGTGGAGCGCACCGCGTCGACGAGCGAGTCGACGGACACGCCGGGCTCGCAAATCGCGGTGGCCTGCTCGGTGGCAAAGTTGACCGTGGCGTCTACGCCCTCAAGCTTGTTTAGCTTCCTCTCGATGCGCGCCGCGCACGACGCGCAGGTCATTCCGTCGAGATCAAGGCGGACTTCGGCCATCTAGGCCGCCTCGTAGCCCGCTTCTGCGATCGCGGAGCGCAGTTGCGCGTCGTCCAGACCGTCACCGTGGACGGTGACGAGCTTCGTCTCGAGGTCGACGTCGACGGATCCGACGCCGGCGATAGCTCCGACCTCCTCCTTCACGGCCCGCTCGCAGTGGCTGCAGTGGATCGCCGGCACCGAGTAGGTGAGGATTTCGGTCACACCGGCAGTTTATACCCCTGCGGGGTATGCAGCCGCGAACCGAGCGTACCCGCGTGCGTCGCGCCCGTGCCGCTGTGCCACCACCGTTCGCAGGCCGTCGCGCCGTAGATGCCGACGAGGGCCTTCCTAGGCGCTAGCTGCCGGCGCCTTCGGGCTTCGGCGGCGGCTGCATAGTCGCTCCCGGGATCGGGAACGGCCTGGCCTTCGGCTCCGGCTTGCGCTTTTTCTCGTCGGCCGGCTCGGGTGCCGGGGCCGCGAGTGTCTCGTCGGCGAAGACGGCCTCTTCCGTCTCGCCGGCAAGCAGGCGCTCGAACTGATCCTTGTCGATCGTCTCGCGCTCGATCAGGATGAGGGAGATGCGGTGCAGCTCGTCGATGTGCTCCTTGAGCACGCGCGTGGCATGTTCGTGCGCCTCTTCGATGATGCGGCGGATCTCGTCGTCGATCTCGCGCGCGACCTCTTCGGAGTAATCCGGCTCGGCGCCCATCTCACGCCCGAGGAAGGGCATGTCGTGGTTGCGGCCGAGCACGCGCGGGCCGAGCTTCTCGCTCATGCCGAAGCGCATCACCATCTGCTTCGCCGTCGCAGTCACCTTCTCGATGTCGTTGGCGGCGCCGGTCGTCACCTCGTTGAAGACGATCTCCTCCGCAGCGCGGCCGCCCAGCGTCATCGCGAGCTGATTCATCAGGTTCAGCTTCGTCGTCAGGTAGCGGTCCTCGCGTGGCAGGGAGATCGTGTAGCCGAGCGCCTGGCCCCGGCCGATGATCGAGATCTTGTGGACGTCGGACTCCTGGTCGAGGTAGTGGCCGACGATCGCGTGCCCGAGCTCGTGGTACGCGGTGATCTTGCGCTCCTCCTCGGAGAAGAGACGCGTCTTCTTCTCCGGGCCTGCGATCACGCGCATGATCCCTTCCTCGAGCTCCTCCTGCTCGATCGTCTTCTTGCCGCGGCGGGCTGCGAGCAGCGCCGCCTCGTTGACGAGGTTCGCGAGGTCGGCGCCCGTGAAGCCGGGAGTGCCCGCCGCCAGGGTGTCGAGATCGATCTCCGACGCGAGCGGCTTGCCCTTCGAGTGCACCTCGAGGATCTTCTTGCGCCCGTTGCGATCGGGCCGGTCGACGACGATCTGGCGGTCGAAGCGTCCGGGACGCAGCAGCGCCGGGTCCAGGATGTCGGGCCGGTTCGTCGCGGCGATCAGGATGATGTTGTCCTTCAGTTCGAAGCCGTCCATCTCGACGAGCAGCTGGTTGAGCGTCTGCTCGCGCTCGTCGTGACCGCCGCCGAGGCCGGCGCCGCGATGGCGGCCGACCGCGTCGATCTCGTCCATGAACACGATGCACGGCGACGCCTGCTTCGCCTGCTCGAACAGGTCGCGCACGCGCGACGCGCCGACGCCGACGAACATCTCGACGAAGTCGGAGCCGGAGATGGAGAAGAACGGCACGCCTGCTTCGCCTGCGACCGCGCGCGCAAGCAGCGTCTTACCGGTGCCCGGCGGCCCGTACAGCAGCACACCCTTGGGGATGCGCGCGCCGAGCGCCTGGAACTTCTTCGGGTTCTCGAGGAACTCCTTGATCTCCTGCAGCTCCTCGACCGCCTCGTCGACGCCGGCGACGTCCTTGAAGCCGATCTTCGGCGA
>JBKPGW010000193.1:0-20605 GCA_046729555.1 Actinomycetota bacterium
CGGGATCGTCGACTTCATCGAGGCCGACACCGAGGAGGCCCGGCAGAAGCAGGCCCGCCCGCTCGACGTGATCGAGGGGCCGCTGATGGACGGAATGGCGATCGTCGGCGACCTCTTCGGCTCGGGGAAGATGTTCCTGCCCCAGGTCGTCAAGAGCGCGCGTGCGATGAAGCGCGCCGTCGCCTACCTCGAGCCGTACATGGAGGCGGAGAAGGCCGCCGGTGACGGCCGTCGCCAGGCACAGGGCAAGGTCGTCCTCGCAACGGTCAAGGGAGACGTGCACGACATCGGCAAGAACATCGTCGGCGTCGTGCTGGGCTGCAACAACTACGAGGTGATCGACCTGGGCGTGATGGTGCCGGCCGACCGCATCCTCGACACCGCGCGCGAGGAGGACTGTGACGTCGTCGGCCTGTCCGGGCTGATCACGCCCTCGCTCGACGAGATGGTCAACGTCGCGAAGGAGATGGAGCGGCGCGAGCTCGACCTGCCGCTGCTGATCGGCGGGGCGACGACGTCCAAGCAGCACACCGCCGTCCGCATCGCACCCGAGTATTCGGAGCCGACGCTGCATGTGCTCGACGCCTCACGCGTCGTCGGCGTCGTCTCGAACCTGCTCGACCCGACGCGGAAGCAGGAGCTCGACCGCGAAAACCGTGAGCTGCAGGACCGGCTGCGTGAGCAGCACGCGGAGAAAGAGCGCAAACCGCTGCTTCCGCTCGAGGACGCGCGCGCGAACAAGGAGCGCGTGCCGTTCGACGACCTGCCGCAGCCTCCGTCGCTCGGAACCAACGTCGTCGAGCCGCCCCTGACAACGCTCGTGGAGTACATCGACTGGCAATTCTTCTTCCACGCCTGGGAGCTGAAGGGAAAGTACCCGGCGATCCTCGAACAGCCTGCCGCTCGGGAGCTCTACGACGACGCCCAGGAGCTGCTGGGAGAGATCGTCGAGCGTCAACTCCTCCAGGCGCGGGGCGTGCACGGGTACTGGCCGGCGCGCGCGGACGGCGACGACGTCGTCCTGGCGGACGGAACGCGCTTCTGCTTCCTCCGCCAGCAGTCCGCCTACGGCGACTCGCGCCCGAATCGCTGCCTCGCGGACTACCTCAGCCCCGACGAGGATCACATCGGCTCTTTCGCGGTCGCGATCCACGGCGCCGACGAGCTGGCCGCCCGCTACGAAGGCGAGCACGACGACTACCGCGCGATCATGGTCAAGGCGCTCGCCGACCGGCTCGCCGAGGCGTTTGCGGAGTACCTGCACCAGGTCGTGCGGCGCGCCTGGTACGAGCCGGACGAACACCTCTCGAACGAGGAGTTGGTTGCGGAGAAGTTCCGTGGCATCAGGCCGGCGTTCGGGTATCCCGCCTGCCCGGACCACACGGAGAAGCGCAAGCTCTTCGATCTGCTCGGCGCCGAGGCCGCCGCCGGCATCTCGCTGACCGAGACGTACGCGATGACGCCTGCAGCGGCAGTCAGCGGCATCTACCTTGCGCATCCCCTCGCGCGTTACTTCTCTGTCGGTCGTCTGGGCCGCGATCAGGTCGAGGACTACGCCGCCCGCAAGGGGATGACCCTCGACGAGGTCGAGCGCTGGCTCGCGCCGAACCTCGGCTACGAGAACCGTTCGAGGGAGGAAGTCCTCAACCGGTGACGCCGATCGAAACACGATGACCCGTCGGCTTTGTCTTGCGCTGCTGGGGGCAACGATCGTCGTTGGCGGCGCCGCCGCAGCCTCGGGCGACCCGGAACGGCGCGACATCCGCCCGGCGGATCAGGCCTGGGCCGCCCGCGCAACCCTCCATGCGCGCGACGTTCCCTCAGGCTTCACGGCGAGCCGCCCCAGTTCCGCGAAGAACAACGGCCCGTTGACCTGTCCCGGCTTCGAGCCGGACCTTTCAGACCTGACGATCACCGGTGAGGCGCTCTCGCCGCTGTTCCAGAGCCCGGCGGGGACAACGATCTTCGCGTCGGCCGAGGTGTACGAGAGCGTTCACGACGAGCGCGAAGCGTGGCGGCGCACCGCCCGGCGCGAAGCACTGCGTTGCGTAGCGCGCGTGCTCGGCAGCATCTCCGCATCTGGTCTGCGCGTCACGGTGACGCATCGTCTCCTGCGTGTCGGTCCCCGCGTGGGAGAGCGAGCGATCTCGTTTCGAATCAGGGCGACCATTACCGGGCAGGGCCTCGCCATTCCGACGTGGATCGACCTGCTCGCCGTTGCGAAAGGCCGTGCCGATGCGACGCTCCTGATGAGCACAGTGCGGTCCGCTCCGTCGGATGCGCTCGAGCGCAGGCTCTTGGGAAAGCTCGCTCTGCGGCTGAAGCACTAGTCGGGACCGGGGACGGACGGTGCGGCCGGCGGGCGGGCAGGCAGGGGTCTGACCCCAGCAGTAAAGGCGCGGCTTGTGGCAACGAGCCTGGCGGGGTAGCCCTCTGAGGTAGCCGGGAGGTTGGCTATCCTCGGGGGTCGGCTGGCGCCCTAGCAACGGGCGCCGTGCTGTTTTCCGGACCGGATGAAAACCACGCTCAAGAGAGGCATGGGGCGCGGCGCAGCCGTGAATGGCAACGGGCGCGCGATCTACCCACCGTCGCCCCCGACGCCGATGACGCGCTACCGCCAGCCCGAGCCGCCCCCGCGGCATGCCTGGCATGTCGTCCGCATGGTCCTGCTCTGGACCGTTCTCGGCGCACTCCTCCTCGTCGGGGCCAGTGCGGGCGCGGGCTACCTCTATGTCCATCACGGGATCAAGGCGATCAGCCCGAAGACGAAGATCGACATCGCGGCGGCGAAGAAGCTCGACCTCGCGATACCCGGCCAGCCGACGATCGCGCTCGTCATCGGCACCGACCGCCGCAAGGGGCCGGAGGCCGAGCTGACGGGTCGCTCAGACACGCTCATTCTCGTACGCGCAGATCCGACCAACGACTCGCTCTCGCTGCTCTCGTTTCCGCGCGACCTCGTCGTGACGGTCAAATGTCCTGGGCACCCGGACGTCCGCGACAGGATCAACGCTGCGTTTTCGGAGTGCGGCACGCTCGGGAGCGTCGAAACGGTGCGGGCGCTGACGGGGCTGCCGATCAACTACTTCGTCACGGTCAACTTCCGGGGCTTCATGGATCTCGTGAACAACCTCGGCGGCGTCTGGATCGACGTCGACCATCGCTACCTCTGCGATCCGTCGAATTGCCCGGGGGTCTCGAAGATCAACCTCTGGCCGGGCTACCAGCGCGTGAACGCGACGAACGCACTCGCGTACGTGCGCTACCGGCACTTCGACTCGGACATCTATCGCAACGCACGGCAGCAGCTGTTCCTGAAGGCGCTCAAGCAGCAGATCTCGGCTCAGCTCGGAATCAACACGGTGCTCGCGATCGCCAACGCCGTCGAGAAGAACGTCGTCGTCGGACGCGGCGGCAACAAGTCGCTCGACCTACGCACGCTCAGGGACTACCTCTACTTCGCACACGGCCTTCCGTCTGGGCACGTGTTCCAGTCGCGGATCGAAAACCTCGGTGGCTACTACGAGCTGACCGCTTCGCCCGAGTCGGTCGCCGCGGCCGTCCAGGACTTCGTGCGTCCCGACGTGAGCTCTCCCGAAAAGGCGCGCGACGTCGCGTTCGGGATCAAGCGCCGCTCGAAGGCCCCACGGCCGAAGGACATCTCGACGACCGTTCTGAACGGCAACGGGATCGCAGGCTCGGCTGCCAACGCGGCCTACGAGCTGGGCCAGCGCGGCTACAAGATCGTGCTGCCCGCGAGCGGCCAGCCCCAGAACGCTCCGCGGTTCAACTACTTCCGCACGACCGTCTACTTCGATCCGGCGCAGAAACGCTCCCATCCTGCGGCGACACAGATCGGGAACCTCTTCGGCGACGCCGAGGTGAAGGCGCTGCCGGCCACCCTGGCCACGCTTGCGAACGGCGCCATGGCAACGGTGGTCGTGGGCCAGAACTTCCACGGCACAATCGCGCCGGCGCCGGTCGACAAGACACCGAAGAAGGCTCCGCCGCAGGTGACGCTCAACCCGTCGCTGACACGGTCGTCCCTGCTGAGCGTGCGTCGCCGCGTTCCGTTCCGGCTCGAGCTGCCACGGTTCGTCGCGAACTATTCGAAGCTCGAGTTCGACGCGCCGATCCGGGTCTACAACGTCAAGAAGGGCTACCGAGCCGTCAGGCTCACCTTCAGCACCGGGCAGAACGAGTACTGGGGGATCGAGCAGACGAACTGGAACGAGGCGCCGGCGCTGGCGGACGCGAGCTTCGTCCAGCGCATTCGCGGGCGCGAGTTCTCCCTCTACTACTCGGGTGCGCATCTGCACATGGTCGTGCTGCGCGAGAACGGCGCGACGTACTGGGTGACGAACACGATCCTCGACTCGCTGTCGAACGAAACGATGCTCGCGATCGCGCGTGGGCTGCAACCGTTCCCCAAGTAGGCTTCGCGGTCATGGCGGAATCGCGGACGATCGGCGTCTTCGGCGCGGGCTGGGTCGGGCTCGTCACCGGCGGGTGCTTCGCCGAGCTCGGGCACGAGGTGATCGTGCGCGACGTCGTGCCGGAGCGGATCGCCGCGCTGCAGGGCGGCCGCTTGCCGTTCCACGAGCCGGGTCTGCCCGAAGTGTTGGCGCGGAACCGTGAGCGCATCCGCTATACGCTCGACGCTGACGAGCTGGCGGCGGCCGACGTCCTCTTCATCTGCGTCCAGACGCCGCCGACGTACTCGGGCGACGCCGATCTCTCCTTCGTGTGGACGGCGCTCGACGACCTGCCCCGCAGCGAACGCCGGCAGGTCCTCGTGATGAAGTCGACCGTGCCGGTCGGCACCGGCGAGAAGGTGCGCGCCGCGCTGGAGGCGCGCGGCCTTACGAATGTCGGCTACGTCTCGAACCCGGAGTTCCTCGCGGAGGGGACCGCCGTTCGAGACTTCATGGGACCTGACCGGATCGTGATCGGCTCGTTCGATTCGGAGGACGCCGCGTTCGTTGAGGCGCTCTACACGGGGATCGACGCGCCTGTCGTGCAGACGGACGTCGCGTCCGCGGAAATGATCAAGCTCGCGGCGAACGCATTCCTGTCTACGCGGATCAGCTTCATCAACGAGATCGCGAACGTCTGCGAGCTCGTCGGCGCCGACGTCGAGAGCGTTGCGCAGGGCGTGGGCCTCGACCATCGTCTTGGGCCGCACTTCTTCCGCGCCGGGGTCGGCTGGGGCGGCAGCTGCTTCGGCAAGGACGTCTCCGCGCTGAAGCAACTCGCCGGCAACTCCGGCTACCACTTCCAGCTGCTCGCGGCCGTGATCGAGGTCAACGAGCTGCAGAAGCGGCGCGTGATCTCGAAGCTCGAGAAGCATCTTGGGAGGTTGCGCGGCAAGACGATCGCCGTCCTGGGTCTCGCCTTCAAGCCGAACACCGACGATCTGCGCGACGCTCCAAGCCTGGTAATCGCTTCACGGCTGCTGGCCGAGGGCGCGGCCGTGCGGACGTGGGATCCCGTTGCCGATGCCCGCGACCGGCTTCAGGGCGCAGTTCAGTGTGAGACCGTGCTGGAAGCGGTCACTGGAGCCGACGCCGCTGTGATCGTCACCGAGTGGGATGAGCTGCGCTGGCTTGCGACGCCGGAGGTGCGCGATGCGATGTCCCGGCCGCTCGTGATCGACGGCCGGAATCTGCTCGATCCCGAGGAAACACGCCGCGCCGGTTTCGCGTACGAGGGCATCGGGCGGCCGAGCTCGTCGTTTGAGGCGCTACCCGAGACGGCCGAACCAGAGCCGAAAGTTACGCCTTAGTGGAAGCAATCATCCTGGCGGGCGGGCAGGCGACGCGTCTCGGCGACGCGGCGCGTGGCCATCCCAAGGCACTCGTCCCGATCGCCGGGCATCCGCTCGCGGAGTATCAGGTGTCGCAGCTGGTGCGCGCCGGCGTCGATCGCCTGATCGTCAGCTGCGCCGCGGGCCAGGGCGCACTCTTCGAGGCGAAGCTCTCCGGCCTAGGCGCAGAGATCGTCTCCGTCGCGGAGGCCGACCCGCTCGGGCGTGGGGGAGGCCTGCGCTTCGCCGCGCAGCACCGTGAAGAGTCGGGCCCGCTGTACGCGTTCAACGGCGACGAGCTGCACGACGTCGACCTGCGCGCGTTCCTGGAGGCGCACGAGGAAAACGGCGGCGCCGCGACCATCGTGGTCGCGCCGCTGAGATCCCAGTTCGGCGTCGTCGAGCTGGCCGATGGGGACCGCGTCAGCGGCTTTCGCGAGGCGCCGCGGCTTCCGCACTGGGTCAACGCCGGGATCTACGTCTTGGACGAGGAGGCGATCGAGCGCCTCCCCGAGCGCGGCGATCACGAGCAGTCGACGTTCCCGGAGCTCGCGGAGGAGGGGAAGCTCTTCGCTTTCCGCCACGAGGGCCTCTGGATCACGGTCAACACCCCGAAGGACCTGCAGCGCGCGGAGGAGCACTACGCCGCCCATCCCGAGCTCCGCCCGACGCTCGCTCGCAACCGCTGAGGGCCTTTCGGGACCCGTCCTTTCCGCCAAAAGCGCCGCAAACACGGCAGAACGTGCCAGGCATGGGACATGGCCACGAACACGTCCCGCGGCCTCTGCGGGAGAGGCATAGAGTCGCCCGGTGAGCGTCGACTCGCCGAACCTGGAGGGGCTGGACGCCTGGGCCTTCGAGCCGCGGAAGGTCGAGAAGCCCTGGGGCCACGAGCTGATCTGGGCGGAGTCGGAGCAGTACGTCGGCAAGGTGCTGTACGTCAAGGCGGGGGAGTCGCTCAGCCTCCAGTTCCACCGTGTCAAGGACGAGTCCTGGCTCGTGCAGGAGGGGCGCGCCAAGCTCGAGCTCGGCTCTGCGGGCGACCCCTTGCTGACCACGGAGGTTATCGGAGCCGGGGCGACGTTCCGCTTCCGGGCGGGCACCGTCCATCGCGTCACGGCCATCGAGGACACGACGATCGTGGAGGTGTCGACGCCGCAGCTCGACGACGTCGTCCGTCTCGAGGATCGGTACGGACGGGAGGGCACCTCCGAGCCTTGACCCGTGAGCGCGTCCTCGTCTGGGACGGATGCGTCAACGTGCGGGATCTCGGCGGGCTTCCGATCCAGGGCGGAGGCGAAACACGTTACGGCGTGATCGTCCGCGCCGACTCGATTCGGGGGCTGACCGAGCGCGGTTGGGCGGAGTTGACGAAGTACGGCGTGCGCTCGGCGGTCGATCTTCGCGCCGACGACGAGGTCGCGGAGGACCCGGCCGGCGACGCCCCGATTCCCGTGCGCCGCATCCCGATCACACCCTGGGAGCTCGCCGAGCTCACGCACGACTGGCCCTCGATGCGCGTTGGCTACCTCGCGTTGCTCGACCACTTCCGGACGCAGTTCGCCGACGCGGTCAGCGCCCTCGCGACCGCCGACGGCCCGGTCGTGGTCCACTGCCAGGGCGGTCGCGACCGCACGGGCCTTGTCGTCGCGCTCACGCTCCACCTCGTCGGCGTCGACGCCGAGACGATCGCCCTCGACCACGCGAAGAGCGACGAGAACTGGGGGCCGTTTCTCGAGGCTTGGTTCGCAGAGGCTTCCTCCGAAGCTGAGCTGGAGCGCCGGCGCCGGATCGCCAGGCCGGCAGGACGGACGATGGTCGACATCCTGGCCGAGGTCGACAGCCGCTACGGTGGCCCGCGTCGCTACCTGCTCGACTCCGGCGCCTTCCCGGGTGACCTTGACAGGCTTGTGTTAAGGTTGGCGGCGTGACCACTGCGATGACTGTTGGGGAGGCCGCAGCCCGCACGGGCTGGTCGCCCCGGATGCTTCGCTACCTCGAGCGCACAGGCCTCGTCGTCCCGCGCCGCACGCCTGCGGGCTACCGCGTCTACGGTCTGCTCGAGCTGAACCAGCTCCGCGCCCTCCGAGCGCTCCGCCGCCACTTCAAGGTCGAGCTCACGGACGTCGCCTTCGCTGCAAGACTGCGCCGCGAGCCCGATCTCCGCGGTGCTGTCGACACGTGGCTCGCCGGCACGGAGCTCTCCGCCCTCGACTGGGAGCAGCGCAAGCACGAGCGCCTGCTCGCTGCCTGACGAAAGGACTGAATGGCTACGACGAAACGGCATGACGTGAAAGACCTCGCCCTCGCTTCCGAGGGCCTGCGCAGGATCGAATGGGCCGACCGGCAGATGCCGGTGCTCGCCGCGATCCGCGAGCGCTTCGACAGCGAGCAGCCGCTCGCCGGCTACCGCATCTCCGCGTGCCTGCACGTGACGACGGAGACCGCCAACCTCGCCCGCACGCTGAAGGTCGGCGGCGCGGACGTCGTCCTCTGCGCCTCGAATCCGCTCTCCACGCAGGACGATGTCGCGGCGGCGCTGGTCGACGAGTACGACATCTCCGTTTTCGCGATCAAGGGCGAGGACAACGACACGTACTACTCGCACATCGAGGCCGCGGTCGACCACAAGCCGCAGCTGACGATGGACGACGGCGCCGACGTCATCGGTGTCTTGCACTCTGCGCGCCGCGAGCAGCTCGGGGACATCATCGCGGGCACGGAGGAGACGACGACGGGCGTCATCCGCCTGAAGGCGCTCGAGCGCGACGGTGCGCTCGGTTTCCCCGTGATCGCCGTCAACGACGCGCAGACGAAGCACCTGTTCGACAACCGGTATGGCACGGGCCAGTCGACGATCGACGGCATCATCCGGGCGACGAACGTCCTGCTCGCGGGCAAGCGCTTCGTCATCTCGGGCTACGGCTGGGTCGGGCGCGGCGTCGCGCTGCGCGCGAAGGGAATGGGCGCGCACGTGATCGTCACCGAGACCGATCCCGTGCGGGCGCTCGAGGCCGTCATGGACGGCTACGAGGTCCTGCCGATGTCCGCGGCAGCCAAGGTCGGCGACATCTTCTGCACAGCGACCGGCGACAAGTCCGTCATCCGTCGCGAGCACATGGAGCAGATGAAGGACGGCGCGATCCTCGCGAACACGGGCCACTTCAACGTCGAGATCGACATCCCGGCGCTGAAGGCGCTCGCGTCCCAGACGCGCGAGGCGCGTGCGTTCGTGGACGAGTACACGCTCGCGGACGGCCGCCGGCTCTACCTGCTCGCCGACGGCCGCCTGATCAACCTCGCCTCCGCGGAGGGACACCCGGCACTCGTGATGGACATGTCCTTCGCGAACCAGGCGCTCTCGGCCGAGTACGCGATCCAGCACGCAGCCGAGCTCGAGCGGAAGGTGTACCCGGTGCCAGCCGAGATCGACAAGGAGATCGCACGCCTGAAGCTGGAGACGATGGGCGTCGAGGTCGACATGCTCACCGAGGAGCAGGCGAAGTACCTGGCCTCGTGGGACGAAGGAACCTAGGTGTCGCTTGCGATGCCGACCCAAGAGGATGTGCTGGCTTAGCCAGCACATCCGTCTGACGCGCTCGTGAAACGAGCGCTAGCGCCGCAGGACATCGTTCGGTACGAGGAGGACGGCCCCAAGGTCGTCCTCCTCGACCAGCGCCGTCTTCCGGACGAGGAGGCCGAGCTGGAGTGTCGGACGGTCGCCGAGCTCGTGACGGCAATTCGCGGGCTCGCGATTCGCGGTGCGCCGGCGATCGGCGTTGCAGCGGCGTACGGCCTCGCGCTCGCTGCCGCGCGTGGCGACGACCTCGACGAGGCTGTCGCGGCGCTCGCCTCCTCGCGGCCGACGGCCGTGAACCTGACGTGGGCGCTGGCCGAGCTGCGGGACGATCCGACGCCCGAGCGCGCCCGCCGCCTGCACGAGGAGGAAGTGGAGCGCTGCCGCGCCATGGCCGCACACGCCGCGGAGCTGTTCGCTCCCGGCACGCGCGCCCTCACGCACTGCAACGCCGGCGGGCTCGCGACGGGCGGCTACGGCAGCGCGGTCGGTGCGCTCCGCGCCGCCTGGGAGCGCGACCTGCTCACCCACGTTTGGGTCGACGAGACGCGGCCGCTGCTCCAGGGCTCCCGCCTCACCGCCTGGGAGCTCGAGGCCGCCGGGATCCCGCACGCGGTCATCGCGGACTCCGCCGCCGCCTCGCTCATGGCCGCGGGCGAGGTGGACTGCGTCGTGACCGGCGCCGACCGCATCGCGGCGAACGGGGATACGGCGAACAAGATCGGCACGTACTCACTGGCCGTGCTGGCATCGCACCACGGCATCCCGTTCTACGTCGTCGCGCCGACGTCGACGATCGATCCTGCGACGCCGGATGGCGCCTCGATCCCGATCGAGTACCGCGCGTCCGAGGAATTGACGTCGCGTTTCCCGGCACGGAATCCCGCGTTCGACGTCACGCCCGCGGAGCTGATCACGGCGATCGTGACCGAGCACGGCGTGCAGTCGCCCGTCGCGCTCGTATGAAGGCGCTCATCCTCGCCGCGGGCTACGCGACGCGTCTGCGGCCCCTGACGGACTCGATCCCGAAGCAGCTGCTGCCGGTCGGCGGACGGCCGATCGTGGACTGGATCCTCGACCGCGTCGCGGAAACGAGCGCCGACGAAGTGCATCTCGTCACGAATGCCCGCTTTGCGCCCGACTTCGAGCGCTGGGCGCGGGACAAGGACGTCCATGTGCACAACGACGGCACGACGTCGAACGAGGACCGGCTCGGCGCGATCGGCGACATCGCCTTCGTCGGCCTCGACGACGACCTGCTCGCGATCGCGGGAGACAACCTGTTCGATTTCTCGCTCGCGGACTACGAGGCGTACTGGCGGGGGAAGGAAGGAAGCTGCGTCGCCGTGCACGACGTCGGCGACCCGGAGCTCGCAAAGAAGTACGGCATCGTCGACGTCGACGAGCACGACCGCATCACCAACTTCGTCGAGAAGCCGGAGGATCCGCCGACGACGCTCTGCGCGACCGCGACGTATCTGTACCGGCGTGAGCATGCCGCGCTCGTGTCGACATATCTCGCCGAAGGGAACCCGCCCGACCAGCCCGGCAATTTCGTTGTGTGGCTGTACACGCGCGCGCCCGTGTACGCCTACCGCTTTCCGGGCGAGTGGTTCGACATCGGCGACCAAGCGCAGCTGCTCGAGGCCGACAACCGGATGCGGCGCCGGCAGGGTCTTCCCGAACGCGCTGAGTATTCACCAAGCTGACACAGACACGTCACACGTCCAGGCGTAACGTCCTGGCGTGCTCGATCTGCTGCTTCCACAGCGGTGTCTGGTCTGCTCCGTCCCCGGCAAGCAGGTGTGCGACCCCTGCCGAGCCGCTCTCCGGCGTATCGGACCGCCCGCGTGCGAACGTTGCGGGGCGCCGACGGCGTGGCCCGTCCGCCGCTGCCTCGAGTGCTCCGGCCGTCGCCTCGCGTTCGTCCGGGCGGGCGCAGCGGTCGAATATGACGAGCGTGTGCGAAGGATCGTCGGCGCCTGGAAGGAGCGCGGGCTCCGCCGGCTGGCCGTCTGGGCGGCGGAGATCGTCGTCGAGACGTTGCCGCGTCCGGACTCGGCGTGTCTCGCATTCGTCCCGGGTGACGCGGACCGGCGCCTGCGGCGGGGCCATCACGCCGCCGAGCGGCTCGCCGAGGCGCTGGCCTCCGCCTGGGAGCTCGGGCTCGAGCCGCTGCTCGTGCGCGCCCGCGGATCGCCTCGGCAGCGCGGGCTGACGCGGACCGAGAGGCGCCGAAACGTGGCCGCGGGGTTCCTGGCGACCGGCCGCGTACCGGCTACGGTCACGCTTGTCGACGACGTCTACACGACCGGAGCCACGACTAACGCGGCCGCGTCCGCGCTGCGCAAAGGAGGTGCGCGACAAGTTCAAATCGTGACGTTCGCCCGGACGATTCGCATCCGCTGAGGCACCGCTGCCGGCGCCGTTACCAGGACGCGCGCGTCCGTCCGCGTCGCCACCCGACGACGCTGGAAGGGCCGCCCCAGGCTGCTAAGGTCAGACCCCCGGCCACGAGGAGACGCGATGCGACTTCAGGTGAAGGGCAAGAACGTCGAGGTCAGCGATTCGATCCGCCGGTATGCCGAGGAAAAGATGCAGAAGCTCGATCGTCAGCTGCATGCGCTGACGCAGGTCGAGCTGGAGTTGCGCGTCGAGAAGAACCCGTCCATATCGGCCAACCAGGTCGCGGAAGCGACGGTCTGGACGAAAGGACCGACATTGCATGCGCGTGAGGCGTCAACCGACATGAAGGCTTCGATCGACCAGCTGACCGAGAAGCTGCTGCGCCAGGTGGAGCACTATCGCGCCAAGCGCAGCCGCCGGCACGTGCGCGGAAACGGAGTTCTGCCCGGAGGTCCGATGAGCATCCCCGACGAGGAGACCAACCCGAGGATCGTCAAGACGAAGCAGTTCCCGGTCAAGCCGATGAGCGCCGAGGAGGCTGCGCTGCAGCTCGAGCTCGTCGGCCACGACTTCTTCGTCTACCGCAGCGACGAGTCTGGGGACGTGAACTAGATCTATCGCCGCCGTGACGGCGGCTACGGCCTGATCGAGCCGCAGGGGTAGTGGCGCTGTTTCGGCGCAAGCCGCTGCATCAGCGGCTTGCCGAGGAGGGTGGGCTCGTCGAGCCGCCGACTCGCCCGTTATTCACCGGCGTGATCGGCGAGACCGGCATCCACGGCGTCCCGCGAGAGCGCTCGTACGATGCGGTGGTCACAACGGACGCACCCGACGTCGAAGGCCCGAGTGCGCGCTTCGTCGCGCTGGAGGACGGGTCGCTCCTGCTCGAGGAGGGCGACGGCGACATGACCGCTCTGGCCGATGCGATCGAGCAGGAGGTCAAGCGCCCCTACCGCGCGATCGCGATTCGGCGCGGCAAGACGCAGTGGGCCGTCGCGGCGCACGGCCTGCGCGTCATCGAGCTGCCGGAACCGGGCGGCGACGAGGTCGAGCTCGCGGTGCGCGGTGACGAACGGACGCTGCTCATGGACGGGAACCGGGTGTTCGGCACGCTGCCCGTCCTCGAGCAGCTCGCCGACGGAGATGCGGTTGTCCGAGCGTCCCGGCTCGACGGCGACCTCTGGGAAGTTCGCGTCGATCCGCTCTAGTGCAGCGGTAGATCCTCGAACGGCACGACGTGCAGACGGTCTCCGTCGACATAGACGAGCCCTGAGGCGCTGAAGCGACTGAGCGTGCCCCAGTCGACCATCGCGTCGGCGCCGTCGCTCAAGCGGAGCAGGTGCACCTGGTCGCCGATGATGTAGCTGACGAGCCCGCGGGCGGCATCTTCGAGCCGCCAATCCGGCCTGCCACAATCCAGCGTGAAGAAGCCAGTGATGTCGCAAGCGTCGCCCGACGGCAGGCCGATGAAGCAGCCCGGGTCGAACCAGCCCTGGCATTCCCGTCCCATCGCGATTGGGCCGAGAGGCCACGCGTGCAGGAGCTGCCCGGTCGCAGCGTCGTAGTCGCGGAGCTCGCGCGGCACGAGGATGAGGAGATGATCAGCCGAGAGCTGCGCGGCGACCGGGTTGACGGGTAGCGCCAGCAGCTGCTTACCGCTCGCATCGAGAATCGTCGTCGAGTCGCCCCGCCTCACAGCGAGGCGTCCCTGGTCGACGTCCAGCGGTTCCAGCCGGCCGTCGGCTTCAGCGACCAACGGACACGGGCAGCCGACGCCGTCGTCGACGCGTCGAATCGCCTGGTGTCGGACGACGCGTGTCTGCCGCACGATTCCTGTGGCCTGCCATCCGCTGAACACGAGCAGCGATTCGTCGCCGAGCACTGTTCCGTAGCCGCGGTCGGTCCCTGGCATGCCCGACCCGTGCCCGGCCTCGCTCGCGGTCGATGTGCTCAGATCCACGGCCTGCACGGTGCTGTAGGCCATCGGGCAGTTGCACCAGTCGTACAACGCCGTGCGGCTGCCGATGGCAATTCCTTCGGCGCGTTGCCGATCGGCCCGCGTGCGACACCCGCGGTTGAACTCGTCCGACTGTTCGGTGGTCGGAGGCGGCAAGAGGAGCGAGGAAGTGACGGACGGAGTCCAGACGTACGGAAGTCCGCACGCGATGTAGGCCACGCGGTCGCCCGCGGTCGCGAGCCACTCCACTGGCCCGTCGGCGAGGGTGCCGTCCTGCTGCGGCAGAGCCGGCCAAGCGGTCGCGCCGGGACTGCGCGTCCAACGAACGGTCGTGATCGTGCCCCCGGCGACTTCGTCGGCAGCAACGAGCGTGTGCAGCTTCCCCTTGAGAGTCAGCACACGAAGGTCACCGGTGCGGCGACGGCTGCCCGGGCTCGCGCGCGAGAGGTAGGCGAGTCGCCGGCCGTCCGGAGCCCACGCGATCGCCACCGCGTCGTCGGGGGTGCGCAGTAGTCGAATGCGTCGTGTCTCGGCATCGACGAGGCGAAGACCGTTGAGGAAGTTTCCGGCACCGAGCGCGAGGCGTGATCCCGTCGGCGACCACACCGGCTGCGCTTCGGACGCCAGTACTTTTCCGACAGGGCGACCCTTTAGGTTCAGGAGTTGGACCGAGAAGAAGGACACGTGATCTTCCACGCAAGCCAGGAAACGGCCGTCGGCCGACCACGACACCGTGCTGCAGCTTGTGCGCAGAGGCGCGACCACCTGGACGCGGCCGTTGCGGAGAATCAGCAGCGTTTCGATCCCGGTGGCGAGATCTCGCCGGAGAAACGCCAGGCCGCGGCCGGGCGGGCCCCACGACGGGCTCAGGTCGTCGCCGCGGTCGACGAGGCGATCGTTGAAGCCGTCGGCGTTCGCCGTATGCAAGCCGTCCGTCGCGATGTACGCAAGACGACGCGAGTCAGAGTTCCAGGTCGGCAGCGAGCGAACCTGCGAGACGGAAAGCAGCGTCCCGTAGGCCGTCCGGATCCAGACGTTCTCGAGATCCTGCGATCCGAAGGCGACGCGGCGCCCGTCGGGAGACGCCGTCACGTCGATGAAGCCGCATGGCTGGGCGAGGTTGGGGCAGGGCGCCCGGACGATCGAGACATCAGCCGGGCGACGCAGGCCGGCGGGGTCGACGGCCAGAATCTTGAACGGGCCCGCCCAGTCGCTGCCATAAAGGATCTGGCTTGGCGCCGCGATGGCGGCAGACGCCACCGAGCCGGCGGCGAGCGCCAGAACGAGCGCCGACAAGACCCCTCGAGTCAGAGCCTGAACGTAGTCCCTCTTTGTCACGAAAGTGTTACTAAGCGGCTGAGGGGCGGGTAAGCCGCCACCCGCTACCCTAGGTCTGATGGCTCAGCAGCTCGGCTCCCTCGAACGAATTCTCCGCGTCGGCGAGGGCCGCCGGATGAAGCGGCTGGCCGACCAGGCGGCCTACATCACCTCCCTCGAGCCCGATTTCCAGGCTCTCTCGGACGAGGAGCTCCTCGGCAAGACGGTCGAGTTCAGGGAGCGGCTCGAGAACGGCGAGGCGCTCGAGGAGCTTCTCTTCGAGGCGTTCGCGGCCGTCCGCGAGGCGCGCCTGCGCGAGTCCGACCAGCGCATGTTCGACGTCCAGCTGATGGGCGGGATCGTCCTCCACGAGGGCGACGTCGCCGAGATGAAGACGGGGGAGGGCAAGACCTTCGTCGCCAGCCTCGCGCTCTACCTGAACGCGCTCGAGGGCACCGGCGTCCACCTGATCACGGTCAACGACTACCTCGCACAGCGCGACGCCGAATGGAACCGCGGCGTCTACGAGCGCCTGGGCATGACCGTCGCGCACATCGAGAACATGATGCCGTTCGCAGAGCGCAAGGCCGCCTACGACGCCGACATCACCTACGGAACGAACTCCGAGTTCGGCTTCGACTACCTGCGCGACAACATGGCGGTCAGCCTCGAGGGCGTCGTGCAGCGCGGCCACACGTACGGGATCGTCGACGAGGTCGACTCGATCCTGATCGACGAGGCGCGGACGCCGCTGATCATCTCCGGCGAGCCGGAGACGGCGGCGCAGATCTACTACGACTTTGCGCGGATCGCGCGCGGCCTGACCGGGATCCCGCACGACCCGCTGCTGAAGGGCGGCAATCCCGATGCCGACTTCGAGTACGACGAGAAGCATAAGACCGTTGCGCCGGGTCAGGCGTCGATCGACGCGGTCGAGCGCGCGCTGCGCATCGAGAGCCTGTACGACCCGCGCAACTCGCAGCTCGTCAACCACCTGATCCAGGCACTGAAGGCGGAATCGCTCTACAAGCGCGACGTCGACTACGTGATCCAGCACGGCGAGGTCAAGCTCGTCGACGAGTTCACCGGCCGGCTCATGGAAGGACGGCGCTGGTCCGAGGGCCTGCACCAGGCGATCGAGGCGAAGGAGGGCGTGAAGATCCAGGAGGAGAACGTCACGCTCGCGACGATCACGCTTCAGAACTACTTCCGCCTCTACGAGAAGCTCGCCGGCATGACGGGTACCGCGAAGACGGAGGAGAAGGAGTTCGTCGAGATCTACAACCTGCACGTCGTCGAGATCCCGACGAACGTGCCGGTCGCGCGCGACGACGGCAACGACCTGATCTTCAAGTCGAAGGAAGGGAAGTTTCAGGCCGTCATCCGCGATATCAAGGAGCGCCACGAGAAAGGGCAGCCCGTGCTCGTCGGCACGATCGCGGTCGAGACGTCCGAGTACTTGAGCGAGCTGCTGACGCGCCAGGGCATCCCCCACAACGTCCTCAACGCGAAGGAGCATGCGCGCGAGGCCGAGATCATCAAGGACGCCGGCCAGAGGGGCGCGGTCACGATCGCGACGAACATGGCCGGCCGCGGCGTCGACATCAAGCTCGGCGACGGCGTGATCGAGGCTGGCGGGCTCTACGTGCTCGGCACCGAGCGGCACGAGGCGCGCCGGATCGACAACCAGTTGCGCGGCCGCTCGGGCCGCCAGGGCGATCCCGGCGAGTCGCGCTTCTACCTCTCCGGCGAGGACGACCTCGTGCGCCTCTTCGCGGGTGACCGGATCAAGAACATCATGAACCGCTTCAAGATCCCGGAGGATCAGCCCATGGAGGCGAAGATCCTCTCCAACCAGATCGAGGGCGCGCAGAAGAAAGTCGAGGAGCAGAACTTCGTCGCGCGGAAGAACGTCCTCAAGTACGACGACGTCATGAACCGGCAGCGCGTCGTCATCTACCAGCAGCGCCGCGCCGTGCTCGAGGGCGAGGACATGAATGAGCAGGTGCTCGAGTGGATCGACGAGGTCGTCGAGCGGACGGTCGAGCAGTTCACGGCCGAGGAGTACGCGGAGGAGTGGGACCTCGAAGGACTCGTCAAGCAGATGGCTCTGCTCTACGACACCGAGGTCACGGTCGACGAGCTGCGCGAGGACCTCGGCGACATCACACGCGAGTCGCTCGTCGAGGAGTTCCAGGACGACGCGCGTGACGCGTATGCGGCCAAGGAGGAGGAGCTGACGCCGGACCTGATGCGCGAGCTGGAGCGCTTCGTGATCCTCCAGGTCGTCGACCAGCGCTGGCGTGAGCACCTCGATGGGATGGACTACCTGCGCGAGGGCGTCCACCTGCGCGCGATGGCACAGAAGGACCCGCTCGTCGAGTACCAGCACGAGGGCCACCTGATGTTCCAGGAGCTCGGCCTCGCCATCCATGAGGAGGTCGTGCTGACGCTGTTCCACGCCCAGCTCGCGCCCGAAGAGGCCGACGAGCTGCAGCGCGCCCAACAGGCCGCAGCCGTCAACGGCGGCGGCCTGCAGTACGAGCACGAGTCCCTCGCGGGCGCTGAGGCGATAGCAGCCGCCGGTGGGACCACGACGACAGCCAGCGCGACGATGGCGTTGGCCGGAGGCGCGACGACGTCGACCGCAGGCGCTCCACGCCCGATCGTCAAGTCCGAGAAGGAGAACATCGGCCGCAACGACCCCTGCTGGTGTGGGAGCGGCAAGAAGTTCAAGAAGTGCCACGGCGCTTGACTCGCCGCCGCTGACGCGGGATTCTCTTCTCCTCGCACACCTGACCATCTCTGACTTGGGGCAGAGAGAGGAGAGTTGTGAGAAAGCTCTATGGAGGAGTGGCGGCCGCTGTCGTCGCGTTGCTCCTACCCGTTTCCGCGTGGGGGGATCCGGCGACGATCAGGATGAAGGACGACTGCGAGCCGGTGTCTTTCAACCTCGCGGTGCCCGGCGATCCTCCGACATGCGTCGGTGACGGGGGCACGACGTTCGACGACTTCATCGGGCAGCTCGTCGACCACAAGTTCGCGGGTGCCTGGCGGTTCTCGCCAGACCACATGCAGATCGACGCGGGCAGCTCGCTGCAGGTCGTCAACCAGGGCGGCGAGACCCACACCCTCACGCCCGTCACGCAGTTCGGCGGCGGCGGGATCGTCCCACCACTGAACGAGATCCTGTTCGGGACGCCCACTCCGCCGACGTTCTTCTTCCCGCCGTTCAACTTCGTGCCGGCGGGCGGCACGACCACGATCGGACCGAGCCTCCTGACCCCGGGCACGCACCTCTTCATCTGCGTGATCCATCCGTGGATGGAGGAAACGGTCGTCGTCAACGGCGGCTGACTCATGGCGCGGCCGGGCCCACCCGGGTCCGGCCCGCTACCATCGCCGCGTGGCCGAAGAGCACGCGGAACCACTGGAGCAGCAGCTCGAGGAGATCGGATCCCGCCTGGCGTGGGTCCGTGATTACCTTTGACCCGGATGCGCTCGCTGCACGCCGCACAGAGCTAGAGCAGCAGATGGGGGAGCCCGGCTTCTGGGACGACCAGGAGCGCGCGGCCCAGATCTCCACGGAGCACTCGCGCGTCCAGCGCAAGCTCGAGCGCTACGAGCAGCTCATTCGCGAGTACGAGGACGCGCGCGAGCTGTACTCGATGGACGGCGGCATGGAGGCCGAGATCGCCGAGTCGATCGTCCCGCTGAAGCGAGAGCTCGACTTGCTCGAGGAGGAAGCTTTGTTCAGTGGCGAGTACGACGCCGGCGACGCGGTCGTCACGCTGCAGTCGGACGTCGGCGGCACAGACGCGCAGGACTTCACCGAGATGCTGCTCCGCATGTACGAGCGCTGGGCCCAGCATCGTGGCTTCAAGACGGAGATGGTCGAGGCGAGCCCCGGGGAGGAGGCCGGTCTCAAGTCCGCGACGTTCACGGTCGAGGGCGAGAACGCCTACGGCATCCTCCGCGCTGAGCGCGGCAAGCACCGTCTTGTCCGCTTGAGCCCGTTCGACCAGGCGCACCGCCGCCACACCTCCTTCGCACAGGTGATCCCGAGCCCGCTCCTCTCGCAGGACGGCGCCGTCGAGATCGACGAGAACGACCTGCGCATCGACACCTACCGCGCGCAGGGCGCCGGCGGCCAGCACGTGAACAAGACCGACTCCGCCGTCCGGATCACGCACCTGCCGACCGGCGTCGTGGTGCAGTGCCAGAACGAGCGCTCGCAGGCGGCCAACAAGCAGACTGCGATGCGAATCCTCAAGTCGCGTCTGGCCGAGCTGGCCGAGGAGGAACAAGAGCAGGAGCTCGCGAAGGAACGGGGCGTCGTCAGGATGGGCTTCGGCGGCAATCCGATCCGCAGCTATGTCCTCCACCCGTACCAGCTCGTCAAGGACCATCGCACCGACTTTGAAGTCGGAAACGCCCAGGGCGTCCTCGACGGCGAGCTCGACAGCTTCATCCACGCCTATTTGCTGGCCAGAGCAGCGGGAAAGGTCGTCTAGGCCTACAGCTAGACTGGCCGCAATTCCAGCCCGGTGCGCGCTCAGGACCGCGCCGCGCCTAGAGATCCGGTGTCGGACGTAACCCTTCAGACAGAGGAGACCCCAACGGCGACGCTCGCCGAGCCGCAGCTTGTTGCGCAGCCCGTCGCCGGGCCGGGCTCGATGATCGTGTTCGAGTCCGTGACCAAGGTCTACGAGCCGGAGGTCACCGCGCTTCGGGACGTCTCCTTCGTGATCGAGAAGGGGGAGTTCGTCTTCGTCGTCGGCGCCTCCGGCTCGGGCAAGTCGACGATCGTGCGCCTGCTGCTCAAGGAGCTGGAGCCGACCCGCGGGCGGATCGTCGTCGGCGGCCGCGACCTCACCCGTCTGCGCCGCTCGAAGGTGCCGCTGCTGCGCCGCAACGTCGGCTGTGTCTTCCAGGACTTCAAGCTCCTGCCCACGCGCACGGCCTCCGAGAACGTCGCCTATGCCCTCAAGGTGCAGGGTGAGAGCTCGGCGTCGATCCGGCGCAAGGTGCCGGAGGTCATGAACATGGTCGGGCTCGCGCACAAGATGAACTCGTTGCCCGACGAGCTCTCCGGCGGCGAGCAGCAGCGCGTCTCGATCGCGCGCGCGTTCGTGAACCACCCGCCGCTGCTCGTCTGCGACGAGCCGACGGGGAACCTCGATCCCGACACGTCCGTCGGGATCAAGCAGCTTCTCTACCGCATCAACCGCGCGGGCACGACGATCCTGATGGTGACGCACGACCGCGAGATGGTGGACAAGATGCGCCGCCGCGTGATCGCGCTCGAGGACGGGCGTCTGGCCCGTGACGAGCGCCGCGGCGGGTACGAGTCGTAGTGGAACGACTCAAGCTCATCTTTTCCGAGTCGATCCGCTCGCTGGGCGCGAACATCTCGACGACGCTCGCGGCGACGGTCACGGTGATGATCGGCATGTTCCTGCTTGGCCTCTTCATCGCCTTCGGCACGTGGGTCGTCTCGTGGAGCGACCACGTCAAGCGCGACCTCGTCGTCAAGGTCTACTTC
>JBKPGW010000194.1:0-9433 GCA_046729555.1 Actinomycetota bacterium
CGCCTGCACGGATACGACAGGTGGGAGGGCAGGAATCGACTGCACCGCGAGCTCTTCCTCTGGGGGTACTTCCTCTCGCGGCGCGCACTTCCGACGTGGGAACCACACTCCTTCCGCCGGCTCGAGCCCGCCGGCTTCCCCCCGCTGACGCAGACGGTCTGGCGCCGGCGCGGCGGTTGGTTCGACCAGCTGCTCGGAATCGACGTGCTCGAATGCCCATCACGGCTCGTCGCCCACGAGTACCTCGTCCGCATCCTCGCGCAGTTCGAGTCGCCGTTCGTCGGCCGGGAAGAGGACGAGGACGAGGCCTCGATCGGCGACGTCTCGTTCGTCGGCCCGAGCCGGGCCTCTATCGCCTTCTCGCGCGCGAATCTCGTCTTTCTCATCAGGAGCGCCGGCCGTAGCGTCGTTCGCGTCACGAGCCCGGCGCGGCAGATCGATACGAACGTCGTGGCGATGCCAGAACCGGCTGCCGGCGCCGCTGCCGCGCCCGCGATCCGAAGCCTGGGCACCGCGTCGCGCAGCCGCACCCGCCGCCTCAGCCGCCTCAGCGTCGAGGCGGCGCACCCGGAGGCGCGTTCCTTCTTCTACAAGTTCTTCTCCCGCTCGGGAGAGGTGCTCCTCGACGCCGGGAAACTCACGTATAGAGGGCGGCGGCGGGGACCGCAGCGATTGACGATGTACGCCGTCGCCGACGACCTCGCCGCGGCTCGGGCGGAGTTGCGGCTCGAGCCGTCGTGACGCACGCCTAGCGCGGGCGCGGCAGCGCGAGCCACCCCTCCCGCGCCTCTTGTCGATGTGCTGGAATCGGCCGGTGCATCGATCACGGACGTCCGGTGAAGCCGCGGCGGACACGCCGCCCGACGAGCTCGACCGCTTGGTCGCGGACGCGGTCGGCGAGCACCACCTGCCAGGGGTCAGTGTCGTCGTCGAGACCCGCGGCACCCGGTTGTACGAGCGCCACGTGGGCTTCGCGGACACGCGCTCCAAACGGGAGGTCACGCTCGACACGGCGTTCCGGATCGGCTCGGTGACGAAGACGTTCACCGCCCTTGCCGTCGTCCAACTCTGCGCCGAGGGCCGACTCGACCTCGACGCGCCGGTGAGCGAGTACCTGACCGCCTTCCGCATCGAGGGACCATCACCCGACGCGCTGCCGATCACGATCCGGCAGCTGCTCGCGCACACGTCGGGCATCGGCGTCCTGCGGAAGACGACCGATCTGTTCCGCCCGATGTCCGGCCTCGCGGCGCCCGTCGGAGAAGAGCCTTCGCTCCTGGCCGATTACTACGGAGGCAGGCTAAAGGCCGAACTCGAGCCGTGCCGCGCCTGGATCTACACGAATCATGGCTATGCGGCACTCGGTCAAGTGATCGAAGACATCACCGGCGGCCCGCTCGACGATTACATGCACGCCAACGTGTTTCGTCCGCTCGGGATGCTCGCGACGACCCTCTCGATCGACGACGCGCAGCGCGCGCGACTTGCGACCGGCTACTCGTCGCGGCGCGGCAGGTTTTCACCAGTCGAGTTCAGGGAGGTGATCGTGCGCGCGGCCGGCGCGGTCGTCTCGACGCCCGACGATCTCGCGCGCTATCTCCACACGCTCCTCGGCGAGGGGGAGAACGAGTCCGGACGCGTGCTCGCGCGCGAGCGGTTCGTCCAGATGCTCGAGCCCCAGGTCCAGCTCCACCCTGCGTTGCCGGGGATGGGGATCGGGTTCGCGCTGAAGAGGCTCGGGCAGCATCGGATCGCGTGGCACAACGGCGCGTGGATCGGGTTTGCGTCGACGCTGCTGGTCGCGCCCGACCGCGACCTCGGCGTCGCGATCGTCACGAACACGCGGACGCTCGCGCTCGACCGGCTCGGTTGGGCGATCCTGCGGCTCTTGCTCGGCGTCGACCGGCTCGACGACGGCGACGATATTCGGGAACGCAGCCGAAGCTCCGAGAGAGACGATCTAGCGGGTGTCTACGAGCCGACGCCCCGCCTCCACGGGAAACAACGGCTTCGGGCCGGTATGCCTCGAGCGCTCGTGGTGCGCGAGAAGTCAGGACAACTCACCCTCCGGTCCCGGCTTAGCGGCGCCTCGCGTCGGCTCTATCCCGTGGCCGGCGAGCCGCCGCTGATCTTCCACTTCGAGCAAGACGGCGAGATCGAGACCGTCGTCTTCGGCACCGACGAGCGCGGCAACGTCGACTCGCTGTGCCTTGGGCTGCACAGGTTCCGGAAGAAACGATGATTCAATTGAGGGCGGCGTAGTCACGCGTGACGGCTCGATCGAGGGCGGCCCGTCGAGTCGCGATCTTCCGCCGGGCGGTGGCCTTTTTGTTCGGCATCGGCCCGCATGGTTCAGGGACGAGCACGCGAACCACGGCACGTCGTTCGGCGACCGTCGCCGGCATCGCCGGGCCAGGCCTGTCGTCGCGGTGAACGACCAAGGCGATCCCGATCATGAATGAGCAGCGGAACGGCTGCTCATCGCCGCACTGCATCACGAGGTTGCGCGCTTGTTGGGCGACCCAGCAACCGTCCGGATTCGAGCTGCAGGCGAGGTACTCGATCCGCCGCATCGAGAGCGAGATGAAAAGAGCACGTAGATCCGCTGCAAGAACGCGGTTCGACCGTGACGAAATCGCAAGCAAGCACGCTCGCCGCCTGCGCACGCAACAAGGGTCTCCACGCGGATCGTGTTCGCTTGGCGCGGTTGCTCGCCCCGTAAGGTTCGCAAATTCAGGCGTGTGTGCGCCGGAAATTCGTCTTATTCGTCTGCCCGGGCGCAGCGTGTCCATTTCTTGTTTCACGCGCGCGCGCGAATATCAGATCGCGCCCGACTTGGCAAAGGGCGTGGTTCCGTGCGCGTTCGCTGAGTTGGAGTCACGCTGAGGCCGGAGAAGGACGGGCGCTCTTGCGGCGTGAGGACGGTGTGGGTGTCGGATATCCAGGTCGGCGATCATGGTTGGGTGCGTCGGCTCGGATCTCGTGTATAGCTGACGTCGGTAGACGATCGCCCATCGGATCGTTTTGGCATGGACAGCCGCGTGGGAATCCTGTTGCGCAGTTCAGCGCGATTTGCTGTTTGCGCGCGCGCGAGTACATAGGGAAGCGGCGCTGGGCCCGCCCGCGTACGGGGCGGCTACGCGGCGAGCTGATATTCGTGGATCAGTCCGCCGAGCAGGTCGCGGCGGCGGACATGATCGAGGTCGATCACGTCGGCGATCGGTAGCTCGTCGCTGGACTGTTGGGCTTCGAGGGGTGGAAGCTGCTCGAGTGCGCGGTGTGGCCGGTGCTCGTTGTAAGGCGCGACGTACATCGCAATCACGTGGTGGAGGTGGTGACGGCCGACGATCAGGACGCGGTCGAGGCACTCGCGTCGGACGGTCCCGACCCAGCGCTCGTGTGGGGTGCGTTTACTCGGTTCTAGGTCGGTTCGGGTGCTCAGACCCGTAGAGTCGGCCGCCCGTCCCGTCGTCCCGAGGAGCCCCCCTTTGTTCATGTCGTTCTGTTACGTCGTGCTTCGACGTGTGTTGCAGCTCGCTGCCTTGCGTTTGCGGTCGGAGGAGTCCAAGGAGCTGGAGATCGTTGTGCTAAGGCACGAGCTCGCGGTCTGCGCCGCCAGGTCAGTCGGCCGGAGCTGAGTCCGGCAGATCGAGCTTTTCTCGCAGCCGCCAGCCGACTGCTGCCGCGAGCGCGCTGGCGATCGTTTGTCGTGACGCCCACGACGCTGCTCCGCTGGCACCGGCGACTGGTGGCAAGGCGATGGACGTCTCCCGGCCGAGCGGCGGGCCGACCGCCGATCGACGGGGAGATTCGGGCGCTGGTGCTGCGCCTCGCCCGCGAGACCTCCCGGTGGGGCTACCGGCGGATCATCGGTGAGTTGCGCGGTCTTGGCGTCACGGTTTCGGCGACGACGGTGCGCGCGATCCTTAAGGCTGCGGGTCTGGGACCGGCCGGCGAGCGCGCCGGTCTCTCCTGGCGTCAGTTCCTGCGCGCGCAGGCGCAGAGCATGCTCGCCGTCGACTTCTTCACGGTGGAGACGATCCGGCTGCAGCGGGTGTACGTGCTCTTCTTCATCGAGCTCGGCAGCCGCCGCGTGCATCTCGCCGGCTGCACGACGAACCCGGGCGGCGGCTGGGTAACCCAGCAGGCCCGCCAGCTCGCCTGGACGCTCAACGAGCGATCAACGCCGGCTCGCTTCCTCATCCGTGATCGCGACAGCAAGTTCACGCGTGACTTCGAAACTGTCTTCCGAAGCGAAGGCATCGAGATTGTCCGCCCGCCGGTGCGAGCGCCGAAAGCGAACGCGATCGCCGAACGCTTCGTCCGCACCGTGCGCGCCGAATGCCTCGACTGGCTGCTGATCCTCAACCGCCGCCACCTCGAGCGAGTGCTTCGGAGCGTTGTCGACCATTACAACCGCCACCGACCGCATCGAGCGCTCAACCTCGTGCCGCCCGACCCACAACGACCAACACTCCGACTCGTAACCCCGGCGGAACCAGACAGCATCGAACGCCGAGATGGCCTCGGTGGCCTGATCCGCGAGTACACGCTCGCCGCGTGAACGGATTTCCGCACCCCGCAGGCAGGCGATCAGCCCCATCCGGTGCAGACGGCGGAAGTCACCGTAGACAAACGCGCAGCGCTCCTTCGTCTCCTCGGCCACCCCTCGGTAACGCCGAGATGCCAGGCGGCGTACTCCTCGCACGAATGCGTCTTCAAGAACGCGTTCTGCTCCCGCGCGCGCGGCTGCACGTCCTGCCAACGCGAGCGGAGCACGTGGCGGCGCGCGTCGATCAACCGCTTCGCGTGGCTGACGGCGTCCTCGTTCACCGTATAGGCGGGCCCGCGCACTCTCGCCGAAGCGCGCGTTAGCGACGTGCGACGCTGAGCCGCTTGACGATCTGGAACCTGACCTCGAGTGCTTCGACGACCGTCACCGTGCGATGATGCCCAGCGCCCCGGGCACCTCGCCCCATCGTGACGACAGCGAGGTCCAGCCCGGGCAGCAAACGGGCAGCAAACGTCCGAAATCGGCTTCGCTTAATCATGCGGAATGAAATCGCCGAGAGGCCGGAAAGCCGGATGAATAGAGCATTCCGCGTCCATCGTCGTCGATCGTCGTGACCCTCGAACCGGCCTGTCACGCCGGAGGTCGCGGGTTCGAGTCCCGTCGCTCCCGCTCTTCACTCCCCGCGGGTGGCGTCGATCAGCCTCGGGGCGAGCTTGCGGCAGGCGCCGCTTCACGCGCGGCGGGCGAGGGGCTGGGACCCAGCCCCTCCGTTTCCGCCTCCGTGATACGGCTCACGCACTCGCCGGCAGGAGCTGGAGCTCGCCGGTCCACTCCGATGCGTTCGCCGGGCCGCGCACGTAGTTGCTTCGCTGGTGGACTTGGGCGCCCGCAAACGAGCCCTCCGTGACGGTGCCGTTCAGCACGATGAACCCCGCCGGGCTAACGTGGCCGTTCATCTCGGCTCTAAACGAAATGTTTCCGACCGTGATCCATTCGGTCAGCGTCAACTGAGCGGCGTCGCCGGTGGCCCGGAAGCTCGTGATCTGCATCTCGAGCGTGCCGCCGTTCCCGGCGCTGCCAACGCAGTGACCGATTGTTTCGTCGCACGTCTTCGCGTAGTGGATCACGATCGGCGCGCTGGACGCAGACGCCTGGGCCGCCCCGAACGCGACGGCCGCGACGGCAGCGAGGAAGAAGATCGCCCTGATGTTGGTCATGACTTCCTCCCTTCTCGGACTTCGATCGAGCAGAGCCGCTGCCTTCTCGAGCTTTCGGTTCGCTTGCGTGAGGTGCCAGTCGACGGTTCGTGTGTCGAGTCCGACAACCGCTGCGATCTCCTGCCTGCTCCGTCCTTGGGCGACGAGCAAGACGATTCGCTCCTCGGTTTGCGATAGCTCCGGAACTGGCACGACGCTCCTCTCTCTGGTGACCAAGTGAGCGTCTCCTGATCGGGTAACGCCGGGCTGACGTGGTGGTAATGCGCGATCGCTGTGTCAGACTTGATACGAGTGGAATTTCGGCTCCTCGGTCGGCTCGAGGTGGGCGCCGATGGCGTCGATCTCACGCCCGCGCGGCCGCAGCAACGTGCGCTGCTCGCTCTCTTGCTGCTTCGCGTGGGCGAGGTGGTGGCGGTCGATGATCTGGTCGAGAGCTTGTGGGGTCCGCGCCCGCCGGAGACTGCGCAGAAGGCGCTGCACGGTCATATCTCGGCCCTCCGTAAGCGGATCGGAGCCGAGCGGATCGAGACGAGACCCCCTGGATACCGACTGCAGCTCGCTGAGAACGATGAGGTGGACATCCACCGCTTCGAGCGGACCGTCGCCGCGGCGCGAACAGACGATGCGTCCGCGCGTTCGAGGAAGCTCCGCGAGGCGCTCGCACTCTTCCGCGGCGAGCCACTATCCGACTTTCGCTACGAGGAGTTTGCGGGCCCTGAGGCCGTGCGGCTGGAGGAGCTCCGACTGGCGGTGCTCGAGGAGCAGATCGAAGCTGAGCTCGAGCTTGGGCGGCACGCCGAGGTCGTTCCCGAACTCGAGCGCCTCGTCGTCGATCACCCGCTCCGGGAGCGAATGCACGCTCAGCTGATGCTCGGGCTCTATCGCGCCGGTAGGCAGGCAGACGCGCTTCAAGCCTTCCACGAGGCCCGCACGCGGTTCGTCGACGAGCTCGGAATCGACCCGAGCCCCGCGCTCCAGCGTCTCGAGCGCCAGATCCTGAATCACGACCCCGAGCTCGCGGCCCGGGGACCCGTTTCGCCGGAGCGGAAGCTCGCAGCGGCGCGAGGGAGCTTGCCGCCCCAGCCGACGTCGTTCATCGGTCGCGAGCGGGAGATCGAGGAGGTGACAGGCCTTCTCCGGCGTCCCGCTGTCCGGTTGGTCACGTTGACGGTACAGGCGGAACAGGGAAAACGCGAATCGCCCTCCAAACCGCCGCAGGGCTTCTCGGCACTTTCGCTGACGGTGTCGTGTTCATTGCGCTCGCGCCGCTCCACGATCCCGACCTTGTGCTGACGACCGCTGCGCAGGCTGTCGGGGTCGGCGCGACGAGTGGCGAGACGCCTGCAGAGGAAATCGCCCGGGTTCTGCGCAACCGCGAACTGCTCCTCGTGTTCGACAACTTCGAACATCTGGTCGCGGCCGCACGGTCGATAGCGGATCTTGTAGGTCGTGCGCCCGGCGTGAAGCTGCTCGTGACGAGCCGCGCTCCGCTTCGCCTCTCCCCCGAGCACGTCTATCCCGTCTCCCCGTTGGCGACGCCGGGCCATGGGGATAGCGATGACGTCGACCGCCTGCTGGGCTGCGAGTCGGTTGCGTTGTTCGTGGCTCGCGCGCAGGCGGTGCAGCCCCACTTTGCGGTCCGGGCTTGCGTCGTTGACCGAGAAGGGGCTAACGCGACTCGAGGGCAGCGACGAAGAACCGAGATTCACGATGCTGGAGACGATCCGCGAATACGCCGCTGAGCTGTTCGAGCGTTCGGGCGAGGCCGAGGACATCCAGCAGCGTCACGCCGAGTACTGCCTCGCACTGGTCGAGCAGGTCGCGCCGACGCTCGAGTCGGCCGGCGATCCGGTCGCGATCCTGGCTGATTTCGAGAACCTGCGTGGCGCCCTGCGCTGGCTCGACGCGTCCGGCGACACGCTCAACGAGCTCTGGCTAGGGCGTCGCTCCGCGACTTCTGGCGTCACTGGGATTTCCGGGAAGGCCGCGCCTGGTTCGCGGCCGCCCTTGCGAAGACCGCAGACGTGCGGACGCCCGTCCGCGTCAAGGCTCTCGGCGGGGCCGGCTGGCTCGCGTCGGCAGCTGGCGACTTCGAAGAGGCTGAGTCGCTCGCTGGGCAGAGCCTCGAGCTCGCCCGCGAGCTCGGCGATCTGGAGGGGATCGGCTACGCGCTCAATGTGCTCGGGAACGTCGCGACCTTCCGCGGGGATTCGGCGGAGGCGGTGGAGCTGTACGAGGAGAGCGCGCAGTACTGGAGGCGGTTGGGCGCGAAGCGCTTCGTGTTCCAGGCATTGCACAACATCGGTCTGGCGGTGTACTACAGCGGGGACTTCGTGCAAGGTCGGGCGATGCTCGAGGAGAGCCTTGTACTGGCCGGGGAGCTTCGCGATCCCGGAACGCTGGTCAACCTAGCTTTGGTCGCTCTCGCGACGCTCGAGGTGGCAGCCGGCCGGCCTAGCGAAGCGCTTCCCTTGCTCCGCGAGGGCCTGGAACGCGCGGACGCGATTCTGGACAAGAGGACGATCGCCTGGTGCTTGATCACCCTGGCGGCCATCGCCGTCGGCCGCGGAGAGGCGGCGACCGCCGCGCGTCTGCTCGGCTCCGGCTTCGTCGGCGGACAGGCAAGGCCGAGCGGCGGCGACTTCGCCGACTTGGTCGAGGCCCCGTTCGAGCGCGATTTCCATGCTGACGTCGTCGCGGCCACACGCGCGCTTCTGTCACCCGAGGAGTTCGATGCGGAGCGGGCCGTTGGAGGGGCGATGAACTTCGATGAGGCGCTCGAGTATGCGCGTGCCTCCGTAGAAAAGCTCGCCCTGACAGTCGAAAAGCAGCGCGTCGGTTAGCTCCTTTATCGCTCCGTTCGCAAACGGATCGCGGGGTAAAGCGCGGGTTCGAGTCCCGTCGCTCCCGTACCTTCTCTACAAAATACCTGCAAATCGGCATGTTGTGTTGCCTAGCACGGCGCGAACGAACGCCGGCCGCTATCTCATCCCGCTCATATCCCGCACGGAAATCCCCGCAGGAAGCGGGTTGTAGCCGGACAAACCCGCAAGCCGGATGCCCGGCCAACATGGCCGGCAGTTGAGTCTGTCCTCAGAGCACCTCCCTGGCCACGGAGGGGATCACCGGTCGAGTAGCCGGGCGGACAGCTGGCGAGCAGATGCAGCTCGTCGACCGTGTTCTGCGACGGGCGCCTCATCGCTAGACCTCCTGCGGCTATTCCAGCCTGAACGGCAGCCGCTCGTCCTCCGGCGAGAGCACGAACTGCTCCGACGCCGTAGCACGGTAGAGGCGCAGGGGCGCGGTCGGGCCGACGTCGTCCGGCGTCCACTCGCGACCACCTTGCTCCAGCGACCGCCGCGAGAAGACGGACATGCCTCGCTCGATCTCATCCGCGGTGGTGACCTGCGCGGCGCGAGCGGCCATGTAGACGGCCTTGCCGGTGCTGATCGGGACGGTCGAGTCGAAGATGACGATGCCGACCTCGGGGCGGACCGTGATGTTCTGCGAATGGCGGGCGCCCGGCTTTGAGACCCAGAAGAACTCGCGGTACGACGCCGGCGCGTACCAGACTGGCGACGCCCAGGGCAGCCCGTCGGCATCGGCCGTGCCGAGCGTCATGTAGCTGTTGCCATCGACGATGGCCCTCGCCATCGCCTCACGCTCGGCGACATCCATCATGCGACGATATTCGCAGGGCCGC
>JBKPGW010000195.1:0-15289 GCA_046729555.1 Actinomycetota bacterium
CCTCGCCCTGATCCTGATCACGATCTCGTTCCGCGAGCCCACCAGCGGCCCATTGCACGGCGTGCAGGCTGCGGGCGCCACCGTGCTGCGCCCCTTCGAGGTGGGGGCGGAGCGAGTCGCGCGCCCCTTTCGCGACCTCTACGGGTACTTCGCGAACCTGGTCCACGTGAAGCGCGAGAACGAGCGCCTGAAGAAACAGGTCAACGAGCTGCGGCAGCAGGCGCTGCTCGGCGAGGGGGCCCGGGCGCAAAACGCGCGTTTGCGCGCACAGCTCAACTTCATCGACAGCCCGCTGTTCCCAAGCGACTACTCCGCGGTGAACACGCGCATCATCGGCTGGCGCAGCGAGTTCGACGAGCGCGTCGTCATCGCCGCGGGCCGGGACGCCGGCATCCATCAGGAGACCCCGATCGTGACGAGCGACGGGCTCGTCGGCAGTGTCACGCAGGTCACCGGCGGCGCCGCGCTCGTCACGCTTCTTACGGACGAGAGCAGCGCCGTGCAGGCGCGCGACCAGGACACGGGAGCGTTCGGCCTCGTGCGTCACGGCCAGGGCGAGGGTTCGCTGATCGTCGACCGCGTCACCAAGGACAAGCGGGTGAACCCAGGTGACGTGATCGTCACCGCCGGCACGCGCTCGAACCAGTATCCGTCGCTCTTCCCGCCGAACATCCCGATCGGCTGGGTCACGAGCGTCGGCCAGAGCGACACCGCGAACTACAAGCAGATTCAGATTCAGCCGTTCGTCGACTTCTCGTCGCTCGATGCGGTAACGGCGCTGATCACGAACAAGGCAGTCCCGAAGGCGCCGTGATGCCGGTCGACGCAGCGAAGGCTTCCGCCATGCTCTTCTTCGTCGTGGTCGTGCAGTTGTCGATCATGGCGCAGGTCACCATCCTCGGCGGCCACCCGAACCTGCTGCTCGTCACGCTCGTCTGCGTCGCGCTGCTGCGCGGCGCGACCTTCGGCGCGGTTGCCGGCTTCTCGGCGGGGTTGCTCGCCGACAGCGGCGTCTTCGCGACGCTCGGCTTCACCGCCCTGCTGCTGACCCTGGCGGGCTACTGGACGGGCCGCTACGGCGAGACGACCGGGCGCGATCGTGCGCACGCGCCGATGCTGTCGATCGCGGTGATCACGATCCTGTACCAGATCGCGGCGCTCGTCCTGCGCTTCATGCTCGGGCAGAACGCACCGGCCGGCGCAATCTTCGGAGGCCTCGTCCCGACCGTCTTCCTGAACCTGATCCTCACGCTGCCGGTGTACGCGTTCACGCGCCGCCTGCTGCGACCGCGGGAGTGGGCGCCGAGGGAAGTGCGCCTGCTTGGCTAGGCGCGTCATCTCGCGGCGGTTCTTGCCGCCCGATCCGAGGGCCGAGGAGCCGTACCGCCTGACACCGCGGCTGGCGCTGCGCGTGGGGCTGCTCGGCATGGTCGCGATTGCCGTCTTCGCGACGCTCTTCCTCCGGCTCTGGTCGCTGCAGATCCTCAACGGCGAGCAGCTGCTGCGCGCTGCGCAGAACAACCAGCGTCGCGAGGTGCGCGTACCCGCGCCGCGCGGCTCGATCCTCGATCGCACCGGCCTGCCGCTCGTCACCAACGTGCCGAGCACCGTCGTCCAGATCGACCAGTCGAGCCTGCCCAAGACGAAGACGGCCCGCCTGCGCGAGCTGCGGAAGCTCGCCCGCATCCTCCACGTGCCGCTTCGCGAGATCGGCGCGACGTTGCGGCGCCACCGTTATGACCTGCTCACCCCCGTGACGATCAAGTCGGGGATCTCGCGCGCCCAGGCCGGCTACCTCGACGAGCGTGCGGATGACTTTCGTGGTGTGCGCGTCACGGACGTGTCGCTTCGGTACTACCCGCATCGCGAGCTCGCCGCGCACGTCCTGGGGTACGTGGGCGACATCTCGCAGGAGCAGCTCGACGCGCTCGCCAAGGACGGCTACCGCCCGGGCGACACGATCGGGCAGAGCGGGATCGAGTCGGAGTACGACAAGTATCTGCGCGGGAAGCCCGGCCTCGAGATCCTGCGTGTCAACTCGCTGGGCCGAAAGCAGGGCCCGACGATCCCGCTCGTTCCGCCGGCCGCGGGAAACACCGTCCGCTTGACGCTCGACCTCAAGCTGCAGATCGCCGCGGAAGAGGCCTTGCGCTACGGGATCGAGCGGGCGCGCAACTCGGGCTGTCAGGGCTGCTGGTACGCAAACGGGGGCGCGATCGTCGCGCTGGACCCGCGCGACGGCTCGATCCGGGCGATGGCCTCGAACCCGACGTACCCGCCGTCGCTCTACGTGGGCCGGGTGCGCCAGCGTGCGCTCGACGCCGCAGGTCTGACGCCGCGGTCCGCGGAGTCGATGAACTACCCGGCGCTCAACCGTGCGATCAACGCTGCGTATCCGCCGGGCTCCACGTGGAAGCCCGTGACCGCAATCGCAGCGATGCAGGAGCACATCCTGCAGCCGTTCGAGCCGCTCGCCTGCACGGGCGAGTACGAGAAGAACGGCCAGGTGTTCAAGAACTGGGACCCGTTCGTGAACGAGGCGATGACGCTCACGACCGCGCTCGCTCGCTCGTGCGACACCTACTTCTACCAAGTGGGGTATCGCTTCTACGGCATGCCCGCGCGCCTCGGGCCGAGGCTGCAGGCATGGGCGAGCCGCTTCGGTTTCGGCCAGAAGACCGGTATCGATGTCGGCTCCGAGCGCTCCGGCCTCCTGCCGACTCCCGCCTGGCGCAAGGAGACCTACACGAAGAAAACCGATCCCGGCCACTGGCAGATCGATCGCCTCTGGAAGCCGGGCGACTCGATCCAGCTGGCGATCGGCCAGAAGGACCTGCTCGTCACGCCGCTGCAGCTGGCGCGCTTCTACGCGATGGTTGCGAACGGCGGCAAGCTCGTCACGCCGCATCTGCTGTTGGACGTCGAGCAGCCGTCGGCGAACCGCAGCGCCGGCCGCGTGCTGCCGACGCCCCGTCCGCCGGCGCCCGAGCCGACCAACGTCGACGCGCAGGCGCTCAACGTCGTTCGCGAGGGCCTGTTCGAGGCGACGCACTCGTCATTGGGCACCTCCGCCGCGATCTTCAGCGGCTTCCCGATCCCGATCTCGGGGAAGACGGGCACGGCCGAGAAGTTCATCGATCCGGGCGACGGCTATCTCCACAACTTCAACCAGTCGTGGTGGTGCGGGTACGGGCCGTCCGATTCGCCTGACCTCGTCCTCTGCGTGCTGATCGAGAACGGCGGTCACGGCGGCGACGCGGCAGCGCCGGCGGCGCTCAAGGTCTTCGAACAGTTCTTCGGCAAGCGGGCGACACAGAGAGGAGCGATTCACTCCGACTGATGGTCGAGTATGCGTCCAGAGCAGCGGCCCGTGCACGTGCGCGCGAAACAGTCGGCGTCGCGACCTTCGTCCGTCGCCTCGACTGGATCCTGATCGGGTCCGTCGGCGCGCTCGTCGGTTACGGCCTGTGGGCAATCGCGGACATCACCCGGCGCGACGTCACCGGCGACGCACACTACTACCTGACTCGTCAGGCGGTGTACGCGTCGATCGGTGTGCTCTGCCTCGTCGCCGCCGTGCTGATCGACCCGGACGTCTATCGCACGCGCTGGCGCGCGATCTTCGGAGGAACGTCGTTCCTGATCTTGATCGTCTACCTGCAAGGGCAGGCGGTCCGCGGCTCGAAGCGCTGGCTCGATCTCGGCTTCTTCAAGTTCCAGCCGTCCGAGTTCGGCAAGGTGCTGTTCGTGCTCGCGCTCGCGGGCTTTCTCGCCGAGCGGAGCAGGCACCTCAACGAGCTGCGGACGACGTTGACCGCGGGCGGCCTCGCCCTGGTTCCGATCTTCCTCGTGTTCCTACAGCCGGACTTCGGCAGCGCGCTCGTCTACTGCGCCGCGGTGGGCGCCGTCCTGCTCGTGGCGGGGACGCCGTGGACGCATCTCGGCGGGCTCGGCGCCGCGGCGGTGGCGGTGGCGGTGCTGGTGCTGGGCGTGATGCCCGCGGCCGGGGTGCCGGTCCTGAAGAAGTACCAGGAGAAGCGGCTCACCGGCTTCCTCAATCCGGACAGCGACCCCGGCGGCACGACGTACAACATCACGCAGTCGAAGAATGCGATCGGCGCGGGCGAGCTGCGCGGCCGCGGACCGGACAACGCGACGCAGACGACGCTCAACTTCCTCCCCGAGCACCACACCGACTTCGTCTTCGCCTCGCTCGCCGAGGAGCGCGGCTTCTTCGGCGCCGCTTTCCTCTTGATGCTCTACCTGCTCGTGGTCTGGCGCGGCTTCCGGATCGTCACGCTGGCGCGGGAACCGTTCACAGCGATCGTCGCCGGCGGCCTCGTCGTCGCGCTGCTGTTCCAGATCTTCGTCAACGTCGGAATGACGATGGGGATCGCGCCGATCACGGGCATCCCACTGCCGTTCGTGAGCGTCGGCGGCTCGTCGATGATTGCCAACCTGATCGCGGTCGGCTTACTGCTCTCTCTTCACGTGCGCGCCAGGACCGCGCGCCGCTGATCAGGCGGCCTCGGCGGCCGGCTTCAGCTTTGCACGGCGCGTCTTGATCGCACGCAGCCGCTGGGTGAGGCGGGCCCACGCCCAGGGCTCGACTTCCTTGTAACGGAGCGCCGACTGAGCCCGGGTCGCCTCGAGGTACTCGAACCAGGCGTCGGCTTCCTCGATCAACAGCAATTCGTGAGCTTCACGTTGTCCCGCCACCGCAGTTCACCTCCTGTCGGCTAATGCCGATAAAGGCTAGGACCAGGACCGGACGGAGGGGGCCCCTCCAGGCCACTTGCTAGCCTTAAGCCAGATGTTCCAAAACACCCACCACTATCTGCCGCGCACGCTCCGCGCCGCCTTTTTCGCAGGCGTTGCTGCAGCGCGCGCGCACGAAGGAGATTTCGCTTGCGCTGGTTTCGAAGCAGAAAGAAGTCAGAGGAGCAGGCGCCGATCGAGGCTGCCGCTCCCGTTGAAGCACCCGAGCCCGTAATCGCTGAGCCCGCCGAGGAGGCGGGACAACCGAGCACCGCGAAGCCCCGACGCCGTCGCGGTAGCCGCGGCGGGCGCGGCCGGTCACGCAAGACCGCCGCCGCGACGGAGGTGAAGGCCGAGAAGACGGAGGAGAAGCCGGCGGCGAAGACCGCGCGGCCCGAACGACGCCCGCAGCAGCGCCGCGAGCGTCCGCAACAGCGTCGCCGCCGTGAGCCGCCGCGACGCGCGCCGTTGCCCGAGGCCAAGCGCGAGCTGCTCGTCTCCGTCGACGTCGGAGAGCAGCGCGTCGCAGTCCTCGAAGACGACAAGGTCGCCGAGGTCTACCTCGAGCGTCCGGAGCGCCGCTCGATCGCCGGCGACATCTATCTCGGCTCGGTCGACAACGTCCTGCCGGGGATGGAGGCCGCGTTCATCGAGATCGGCCTCGAGAAGAACGGTTTTCTCTACGTGGACGAGATCGTCACGCCCGAACTGGAGGGCAAGCGGCACGGCAAGAAGATCCAGGACCTGATCAGCCGCGGCGAGACGATCATGGTGCAGGCGGTCAAGGACCCGATGAAGACGAAGGGCGCGCGGCTCACGACCGAGATCTCGCTGCCCGGGCGCTTTGTCGTGTACCAGCCGAACGGAGACGGCTTCGGCGTCTCGCGCCGGCTCGACGACGACGAGCGTTCGCGCCTCAAGGACGTCCTGAAAGGGCTGGACCTGAAGGGCGGCGGCGTGATCGTGCGCACCGCTGCCGAGGGCGCGTCCGCGGAGGACATCGAGCGCGACCTCCTCTTCTTGCAGAAGCTGTGGAAGGCGATCGACGCGCGGGCGAAGAAGGCGAAGCCGCCGACGCTCCTCTACCAGGAGGCGGAGCTGCCGCTACGCGTCACGCGCGACCTCTTCACGGAGCAGTTCGAGCGCGCGCTCGTCGACGAGGATCGCGCGTACAAGCGCATCGTCGGCTACCTGAAGAAGACGTCGCCACACATGGTCGAACGCGTCGTGCGCTACAAGGAGAAGCAGCCGCTGATGGAGGCGTACGGCGTCGATGCGCAGATCAAGTCGACCCTCAGCCGCCGCGTCGATCTCCCGTCTGGCGGTTACCTGATCTTCGACTACGCCGAGGCGTTCACCGTCATCGACGTGAACACGGGCCGCTTCGTCGGCTCACGTTCACGCTCGTCCGGCGCGCGGCTCGAAGACACGATCACGAAGAACAACCTCGAAGCGGTGAAGGAGGTCGTCAGGCAGCTGCGGCTGCGCGACATCGGCGGGATCATCGTCATCGACTTCATCGACATGGCGAACCCGAAGAACCGCGCGACCGTCGAGGATGCGCTCCGCACCGAGCTCGAGCGCGACCGCACGAAGACCTACGTTGTCGAGATCTCACCGCTTGGGCTCGTCGAGATGACCCGGCAGAACGTGACCGACGGGCCGCGCGAGGTGATGACGAAGAAGTGTCCGACTTGCGGCGGCGACGGCATCGTGCTCTCCGAGACGTCTGCAGCCGTGGAGATCGAGCGCCGGCTGCGTGCGCTGGCCGCGGGCTCGCGGCACCAGGCGTACCGCGTCGAGGTGGCGTCGAAGATCGCTTCGCTGTTGATCGGGCCAGGTGCCTCGCGGCTGGTCGAGCTGGAGAAGCAGACCCGCCGACGTTTCTATCTGCAGGGCAAGGAGGACACACACCTCGACCACTTCGTCGTGCTCCAGGAGGGGAAGCGCGAGGACATGACGCCGGTCGCTCCGCTTGCAGAAGGAGCGAAGGCCGCCGTGCAACTCGTCGAGGTCGGCCTGCACGACCCGGACGCGGGGGTGGGCAAGGTCGAAGGATTCGACGTGTCCGTCGCGGGTGCGGCGAAGATGGTCGGCAAGAAGGTGAACGTCCAGATCGAGCGCGTGCTCGAGGATGCGGCGTACGCCACGCTCGTCGGGAAGGCCGCGGAGGTCGAGGAGCCGATCACCGCCGAGGGCGAGGCAGAGAAACCCACGAGGAAGGCGCCGGCGAAGAAGGCCGAAGCCGAGGCCGAGGTCGAGCCGGCGGAGGTGGACGAGGCTCCGGAGGAGACAGAGGAAGCGCCCAAGCCGAAGAAGAAGACGCGCCGCGGCTCTCGCGGCGGGCGTGGCCGCAAGAAGGCCGCGACGGCGGCTGCGGGCGGCAACGGCACGGCGCCGGCTGCCGTGGCGAAGATCCACGTCCCGGACCCGGACCTCGGCGAGGAGGAGCTGGGGTCTGACCCCTCAGGGTCAGACCCCAGTTCGGATGGAGCGGAAGCTCCGAAGCCAAAGAAGAAGACCCGTAGGGGCACCCGCGGCGGACGCGGCCGGAAGAAGAAGACCGCGACCGCGGCTGCGGCGGTCACCGAGGAAGCCCCTGCCTCGGACTGGGAGTACGTCCCCATGTCCGAGTGGGGCGACGACGTTCCGGAGGGCGAGTAGCCGCTACACTTCACGCGCTCGCGGGCAGAAAGCCCGCGTTTTCCACGAAAATGGCGACGTACGCGATCATCTCACTGGGCGGCAAGCAGTACCGCGTCCGCGAGGGCGAGCGGCTGCTCGTCGACCGGCTCGCGACCGGCGAGGGCAAGACGTTCGAGCCGGACGTCCTCTTCACCGGCGGCGACGGCGAAGGCAATCTGGCGCCGCGCGTGCAGGTGACGGCGAAGGTCGTCGGTCACGTCCGCGGGGAGAAGATCCGGATCGGCAAGCGTCGTCCCAAGTCGGGGTACCGCCGCCAGACGGGCTTCCGCTCGGCGCTCTCGCAGATCGAGATCCAGTCGATCGGCGCGGCCAAGCGGGCCGCTCCCGAAAAGGAGCCTGCCACGGCTGCGCCGAAAGAAGAAGAGACCGCCGCACAGACGCCGCGCGGCTACGCGGACTTCACGGTCGCGGACATCAACGAGAAGTCGAAGCGCTGGAAGCTCGAGCAGCTCCAGGCCGCGCTCGAGTTCGAACGGGCCAATGCAAATCGGAAGGGAGCGATCGCAGCACTGGAGTCGGCGATCGCCGCGAAGCAGGAGAAGGAGGGCTAGATGGCCCACAAGAAGGGACTCGGCTCGTCACGCAACGGGCGCGACTCGAATCCGAAGATGCTCGGCGTGAAGATCTTCTCCGGCCAGGAAGTGAAGGCCGGGATGATCCTCGTGCGCCAGCGCGGGACGAAGTTCCGGCCCGGCGCGGGCACGGGCATCGGTCGCGACGACACAATCTTCGCCACGCGTCCCGGCACGGTCGCTTTCAAGCAGAGCGGCGAGCGGCGCTTCGTCGAAGTCAACGGCGCCGGCGACTAGGCACGCATGTTCAACGACCGCGCCCGCATCCACGTGCAGGCGGGTCGCGGCGGCGACGGCAGTCTGCACTTTCGGCGTGAGAAGCACGTTCCGAAAGGCGGTCCGGACGGCGGTGACGGCGGTCCGGGCGGGGACGTCGTGCTCGTCGCGGACGCGGATCTGCGCGACCTCTCTGCCTTTCGCGCCAAGCGAAAGTTCAAGGCCGGCAGCGGCGAGCCCGGCCGCGGTGCGCTGAAGCACGGCGCGTCGGGCGAGACGATCGAGATCCGCGTCCCGGTCGGGACGCAGGTGCTCGACGAGCAGGGGCAGCTGATCGCCGATCTCGCGTCGCCGTCCGCTCGGGTGGTTGCCGCGCGGGGCGGGATCGCGGGACGGGGGAACAAGCGCTTCGCGTCGCCGACGCGGCGCACTCCTCGCTTCGCGGAGACGGGGCTGCCCGGGGAGGAGGCGACGCTGGAGCTGCGGCTGAAGCTGCTGGCGGACGCCGCGCTCGTCGGCCTGCCCAACGCGGGCAAGTCGTCGCTGCTGACGCGCATCTCCAACGCACGGCCGAAGGTGGCCGACTATCCGTTCACGACGCTTGCCCCGGTCCTCGGCACCGTCGACGCGCCGGACGGGACGCGGCAGCTGACGGTCGCGGACGTGCCGGGCCTGATTGAGGGGGCGAGCGAGGGCGTCGGTCTCGGCCACGAGTTTCTTGCCCATCTCGAGCGCGCGAATCTCTTGCTGCACGTGATCGACGCGGCCGAGGTCGACATTCCGGAGCGCTTCGCGACGATCGACGCCGAGCTGGCCGCCTACGGCGCGGGCCTCGAGAACCGACCGCAGGCGATCGTCCTGAACAAGATCGACCTGCGCGTCGACTCGCCGGCCTTCGATATCGAGGACGAGCGCATCGTGCGCGTGTTCCGCGTCTCGTGCGCGACCGGAGCGGGCATCGACGAGCTGAAGCGCGCGTTGTTCGAGCTGTGCCCACCGCAGGCTCCTGTTGAAGCGGCCGAGGACGGTCTCGTCGACTTCCTCGTCTACCGGCCGCGTCCGGGCGGCCGCCGCTTCCGCATCTTGCGCACCGACCGCGGCTTTCGTATCGCCGGCGACGTGCCCGCGGACGAGGAGGAGCTTGCCGCGGCGCTCAAGGCAGCCGGCGCGCGCAGGGGTGACGAGGTCGAGGTCGGCGGCGAGGTGCTGGAAGTCCAGTGACGGCGCTCCTGGGCGGGACGTTCAACCCGCCGCACAACGGGCACGTTGCGCTCGCGCAGGCGGCCGAGGCGCAGTTCGGGGACGAGGTCGTGGTGGTGGTCGCCGCGCGCCCCGGCCACAAGGAGGTCGCGGTCGACGCCGAGACGCGGCTCGAGCTCGCGCGGGCGGCGTTCCCGGAGCAGGAGGTCGAGCTCGATGCGCACGAACGCACGGTCGACATGCTGAAGGCGGGCCGCTGGCGCAACCCGCTCTTCCTGATCGGCGCCGACGAGTTCTGCGACTTCATGTCGTGGAAGGATCCGGAAGGCGTGGTCGCGCTCGCGCGCGTCGCGGTAGCGACGCGGCCGGGCAATCCGCGCGATCGGCTCGAGAACGTGCTCGCCCGGTTGTCGCGGCCGGAGCGTGTCGAGCTCTTCGAGATCGAGCCACTCGCCATCTCCTCGGAGGAGATCCGCGAACGGGTGGCGCACGGTCACCCGATCGACGGTCTCGTCCCTCCCGCGGTCGCGGAGCTGATCGAGGCGCGCGGGCTCTATCGGTCGGCATGACCCATGGCTACACTTCGCCCGCACTTTGACGTCACTCGAACAAGCACGCCGCATCGCCGGCCTCGCCCAGGAGAAGCTGGCGCAAGACGTGGTCATCCTCGACATGCGGCCGGTCTGCTCCTACACGGACTACTTCGTCGTCTGCACGGGCCAGAACCCACGCCAGGCTGCCGCGATCTACGACGAGGTGCACCGCGGGCTGAAGCACGAGGTGCGCCTGCTGCCGGCGTCCGTGGACGGTCAGCGCGAGGCGTCGTGGATCGTCGCCGACTACCTCGACGTCGTGCTGCACATCTTCACGCCCGAAGCGCGCGACTACTACCGGCTCGAGGATCTGTGGGGCGACGTGCCGTCGGTCGAGGTCGCGTAGAGCTGTAAGGCGCCGGCGCGCGCCGTGCCGTTGAGCAGCGGCGTGACGCGGGCGAGGAGTCGCGGGATTCTCGAGAACGGTCCGCGCTCTTGGAGGATGAGCCACGAGCGGAAGAGGTGCGCGCCCGGGATCGGGCTCGTGAGCGGCTCGCGCAGCGGGATCGCGACGAAGACTCTCCTCACGTCTCCCGTTCGCCGCAACGCGTGGGCGAGCGCCACGGGCTCCCGCGGCAGCGCACGAGCCTTGGCGGTGTCCGGCAGGGCGGCGAGAAAGACAGGCGAGTAGGGGTAGAGGACATCTCCCGGCTCCACGTGGGCGCGAATCCACGCTGCGGGCGCCGCGACGTCTGCCGGCGTCGTCCTTGGATCCGCGATCGCGGTCGGCGCAAGTGCTGCCAGAGCGACCGTTCCCACGGCGACCGTGGTGCGCCGCGGCACTCTCGCCAGGCCTGCGGCGACGAGGGTCGTCCACACGGGGAGCACGAAGATCAGGTGGCGCGGGGAGACTTCGTCGTTTGCCAGTACCGCGAGCGTCGCGGGAGGCACGACGACAGCGAGCAAGCTCAGCAGCGCGAACGTCCGCGGCAGCGTCCACGCTCCCACGGCCGCGAGCACTCCGAGAAGGGCGAGCCCGATCCCGTATCCCCCGGCGGAGCCGCCGAGCGCGCGCAACATCGCTTCGGGCGCAGACATCCCGACCCCCGGGTCGTAGCGTCCGGGAAGGCGCAGGTACGGCACGACAAGCGGGGCTGCGAGAACCGCGACGGGTACCGCGCGCAGTCGCCACCGCCACAGCGCGACGGCCAGCTCGGCTCCGAACAGGAAGATGCCGAACGGATGGATGACGAGCAGTAGCAGCGCCGACGCGGTCGCGGCGGCGAGCGTGCTGCGGCTCGGGCGAGCGAGTGCGCGCACGAACAGATCGAGCGCGAGCGCGCTCGCGAACGCGAAGAGCGAGTACATCCGCCCGAACGTCCCGTAGACGGTCAGGAGCTGTGAGGTCGCCGCGAGGGCGGCGGCCGTCAGCCCGGCGAAGGGTCCCGCGAGCCGCCGCGCGAGGTCGTAGCAGAGCGGAATGGTGGCGAGCGCGAAGACGAGCGAGAGCCAGCGGAGCGTGCGCGGCGAGCCGTCGAACGCGAACGCAGCGTGCACGAGCAAGAAGTGGAGCGGTGCGCCGCCGCGATCGACCAGCACCGTGTGCAAGACCTCCGCGAGCGGCTGAGCGGAGATGAGGCCCGCGACCGCTTCGTCCTCCTGCCACGGCTTCCCGGCGATGTCGGGGAGGGTGCGCGCGAGCAGGAACGCGGCCGAGGCGGTCAGCGCAAGCGCCGGCGCGAGCGTCGCCGCCTCGCGAATCACTCGGCGTTCGATTGCCGCAGTGCTCACAGCGGCGAAACGTTAGCCGTCGGTGTGTTTGAGCTCGGACTCCTTCCGCTGCGCCTCGTCCAGCGACATGTCGCCGGAGCACACCTTCGCGTTGAGCTCGTTCTCAATCGAGTCCACTTCCGCCGCACGTGGATACGGCTCGGGCCACAGGTTCCGCGCATCCGTTGGATGCCCGCCGAGCTCGAGGCTGATCAGGTGGTCCTCCTGGTACTGCGACGTCGAGCCGGTGAGGCCGTATTCACGCATTTGTTTCAGTTTGAGCTCGTTTGTGTAGTCGGTCGGCGGCCGGATCGTGCGCGTCCACCCGTGTCTGCAGATCGTCGTTGCGATGTTGGCCTGCGTGACGTCGGGGTTGAGGACGCCGGGCGTGCGTGCGAGGTCGGCGTGGTACGGGCCTTTGGACGTCGACCCGTGCGGCATGAACGCCGCTGCGGCGAGCAGGACCAGTGCGAGGGAGACGAGTGCGGTGCGCGCCGACATCGGTGCACCGTGGATATGCAGTGCATTGTCCGCAAGTTGTCTGCAACGGACCTGGCCCAGCCGAGACCGTTGCTAGCGTCGACAACATGCTCACGACGGATCAGAAAGGCAACATCGCCGAGCTCAAGATTGCTGCGTGCGCCGCCGAGCTGGGGATCGACGTCTATAGACCGGTCGGAGAGGGCGGCCGTTACGACATGATTTTCGGCCTCGCCTCAAAGCTGTTCCGCATCCAATGCAAATGGGCGACTATCCGGAACGGGGTCGTGACGATTCGCTGCTACTCGTCGCGACGCGGCCCAGACGGATTTATCAATCGCGCCTACTCAAGCGACGAGATTGACGCGCTCGCAGCCTATTGCCCGGATCTTGACCGGTGTTATCTCATCCCGATCTCGAGAATCGATCGACGGCCCACCGTCCACCTTCGCGTGGGCCCAACCCGGAACCACCAGGGCGGCTTGTCAATCGTGCCGAGGACTTTGATTTCGCGGCTACACTAAGAGCCCTTACGGGGCCATAGCTCAGCTGGGAGAGCGCTAGCGTGGCACGCTAGAGGTCGCCGGTTCGAGCCCGGCTGGCTCCACTCCGATCGAAGGTCGATGCGAGTCGCTCTGGTTGCACGTGGCCCCAGGCGCAAGAGAGGATCTTCTGAACGACAGAAAGGTCCTCTGATGGCAACCACGGCTCAATCCACGGAACGCCGCGACGCACTCGTCGGGCGGCTGTTCACGAATGCGATCGGTGCGTTCGATCTCTTCTCCGTCCACGTCGGCGAACGTCTCGGCCTCTATCGGGCCCTGGCCGACGAAGGCCCGCTTACATCTGCAGAGCTCGCGAAAGCGGCCGGCGTGCACGAACGCTACGCACGCGAGTGGCTGGAGCAACAAGCAGCCAGCGACCTGCTGGAAGTCGAGGGGAACGGCGACGGATCACAACGAAAGTACTGCCTGCCCGAAGGCCATGAGGAGGCACTCCTCGACGCTTCGAGCCTCAACTACATCACCCCGCTTGCGCGCTCAGTCCTGGCGTCGATCCGACCGATCGACGAGCTGCTCGTCGCGTTCAGAACCGGCGAAGGCGTGGGGTACGCGAACTACGGCGACGACATGCACGAGGCGCAGGCCGCCTTCACGCGGCCGCTGTTCGAGAACCTGCTCGGGACAGAGTGGCTGCCCTCGATCCCGCAGCTGCACGAACGCCTCCTGGCGGATCCGCCCGCTCGAGTCGCCGACATCGCCTGCGGCCAGGGACGCTCGAGCATCGAGGTCGCCCGGGCTTACCCGAAGGTGCTGGTCGACGGCATCGACTCCGACCACGCCTCGATCGCACGCGCCGAAGAGAACCTTGCCGGCAGCGGCGTCGAGGACCGCGTCACGTTCCAGGAGCGCGACGCCGCCGACGCCGAGCTGGCGGGCGGCTACGACCTCGTCACCATCTTCGAGGCGCTGCACGACATGTCGTACCCGGTCGACGTCCTACGTGCTGCGCGCGATCTGCTCGCCGAGGGTGGCGTCATGCTCGTCGGCGACGAACGCACCGAGGACTCCTTCAGCGCTCCGGCGAGCGAAACCGAACGGCTGTACTACGGCTTCAGCCTCTTCCACTGCCTGCCGGTCGGCATGGTCGGCGAGGGGGCGGCGGGAACGGGCACGGTGATCCGCGCGGAAACGGTGAGGCGTTATGCCGAGGAGGCCGGCTTCTCGAGCTTCGAGGTCTTGTCGATCGAGCACGACTTCTGGCGGTTCTATCTGCTGAAGCCCTGACGCGACCTATTCAGGCGTGTGACAGACGGCCTCGACGTTGTTCCCGTCGGGATCGTGTGCGTATGCGCCGTAATAGTGCTCGTGGTACTGCGGCCGTAGGCCCGGCTGGCCGTTGTCCTTCCCGCCGGCGGCGAGCGCGGCTGCGTGAAACGCGTCGACCGTCGTACGATCGGGCGACGTGAACGCAAGGTGCGTCGTGCCCGACGGCGTCCCGCCGACGATCCAGAAGTCGGTCCGTCCTTGTGACGCGAACCCGCCGACGTTGCCCTCGAACTCCATCGCGAGCGCGTAGCCGAGCGGACCGAGCGCCTCCGCGTAGAACGCCTTGCTGCGCGCGTAATCCGCAACCTCGACCGAGACGTGGTCGATCATCTACGCCGCATTCTCGCCGAGCGCAGCCACCTCGCGACGCTCGGCCAGGCGGGAAAGGGCCTGCGCCTCGATCTGCCGCACGCGCTCGCGCGTGATCCCGAGCGTCCGTCCGATCTCCTCGAGCGACTGCGGATCCCGGTCGCCGTCGATCCCGTAGCGCAGCTTGACGACCTCCCGCTCGCGCTCGGGCAGCGTCTCGACGGCGGTCCGCACCGCGCGCTCCGCGAGGCTGACGTGCACCTCTTCCGAGGGCTCCGAGCTCTCGCCGGCGATCAGGTCGCCGAAGCTCGTGTCTCCCTCCTCGCCAACGGGCTTGTCGAGGCTCGTCACAGCACGTGCAGCGGCGCGAACCTCCTTGACGTGCTTGAGCGACAGCTTCGTCCTCTGGACGATCTCCTCGTCTGTCGGCGGTCGCCCGCGCTTCGCCGTCAACTCGCGCTCCGCGCGCGAGATCTTCTGCTCGCGCTCGACGATGTGCACCGGGATCCGGATCGTCCGCGACTTGTTCGCGACGCCGCGCTGCACGGCTTGCCGGATCCACCAGGTCGCGTACGTGGAGAACTTGTAGCCGCGGCGCCAGTCGAACTTCTCGACCGCGCGGATGAGTCCGATGATTCCCTCCTGGATCAGGTCGAGCAGGGAGATCCCGTGACCCTGGTACTTCTTCGCGATCGAGACGACGAGCCGGAGGTTCGAGTTGATCATCAGGTCCTTCGCTTCCTTGTCGCCGCGTTCGATGCGCTTGGCGAGCTCCACCTCCTCTGAGGCCGTCAGCAGCTTGTAGCGCCCGGCCTCGTTTAGGAAGAGCTGCAGCGCGTCCGTGGTCGCGACCGCCAGGTCGCTGTTGACGTATGTGCCTTCGACCGCATCGGGGCGCGCGCAGTCGTCGGTGAGC
>JBKPGW010000196.1:0-9001 GCA_046729555.1 Actinomycetota bacterium
TTGCCATCTTCGACGTGCCGACCGCACAGCAGCTCTTCGACAAGTCAGGCAAGTTCGACCAGATTCAGGTCGCGGCGAAGCGCGGCACCAGTGCCGAGACGCTGGTCGGGGAGATCAAGCCGCTGTTGCCGCCGACGGCACAGGTGAGAACGGCCGAAGCCGAGACACAGGAAGCTGTCGACGACGTCAACAGCACGCTCGGCATCTTCCAGAAGGTCCTGCTGGCCTTCGGCGTGATTGCCCTCTTCGTCGGCGCGTTCGTGATTGCGAACACCCTGTCGATCACGATCGCCCAACGAGTACGTGAGTTCGCAACCTTGAGAACGATCGGCGGGTCTCGCAGGCAGGTGCTGCGCACCGTCATGGTCGAGGCGCTCGTGATCGGCCTGCTTGCCTCGGTGGTCGGGCTCTTCCTCGGCCTCGGAATCGCGAAGGCGCTTGACGCTCTGTTCACCGCAATCGGTGTGGAGTTCCCGAAGACCGGGACGGTCTTCGCCACGCGCACGATCGTCGTCAGCATCCTCGTTGGCGTCCTCGTCACGCTGCTCGCCAGCCTGCGCCCGGCGATCAAGGCGACGCGTGTGCCTCCGATTGCGGCGGTGCGGGAGGGTGCAACTCTCCCCGTTACCCGCCTCTCCCGTTTCGGGCCCGTGTTCTCGGTCGCGACGCTTGCGCTCGGGATCCTGCTGCTCGTCTACGGGATCTTCGGTGGCGACATGTCGATCGCCGGCCGTCTGCTGGCGCTCGGATTCGGGACGCTGATCTTGTTCGTCGGCGTTGCCGTGAATGCGAGGCGTGCAGTTCGTCCGCTCGCCTCCGTCCTCGGCTGGCCCGGAGCTCGCATCGGCGGCTTGGCCGGCAGCCTCGCTCGCGAGAACGCCATGCGCAACCCGAGCCGGACCGCCTCGACTGCGTCAGCGCTGATGATCGGCCTGGCGCTGATCACGTTCGTTGCGATCCTCGGCGCAGGGTTGCGGACGTCGTTCGGCGACGCGGTCGACAAGCTGTTCGTGGCCGACTATGCGTTGACGGCCGAGAACGGCTTCGACCCGTTCACGAAGCAGGCCGACGAGGCGGTCGGCGTGACGCCGGGCATTACGGCGGTCTCACCGATCCGCGGCGGCGACGCGCGCGTGTTCGGAGACAACATCCAGGTCACGGCGGTCGAGCCGAACATGTCCCGGGGAGTTCGGGTCGACTGGCTGCCAGGATCGAAGGACGCGTCGGCTCGGCTCGGAGCCAACGGCGCGTTCGTGAACAAGGACTACGCCAAGGACCATGATCTGAAGCTCGGCTCGCCGATCCCGGTGACTACGCCGACCGGGAAGGTCCTGCATCTGCGCTTGAGGGGGATCTTCGACCCGCCGAACGGCGGCTCGCCCTTCGGCGACGTGACGATGTCGGCGCGAACGTTCGACGCCAACTATGCGAGCCCGCAAAACCTGATGACCCTCATCAAGATCAAGGGCGGCGTCACCCCAGCCAACACCGCACGCCTGGATCTGGCGTTGAACAGATTCCCCGACGCGAAGGTGCAGACGGCTGCACAGTTCAAGAAGACGCAGGAAGACGACATCAACATCATCCTCAACGTCCTCTACGGGTTGCTCGGCCTCTCGGTGATCATCAGCCTGTTCGGAGTCGTGAACACGCTCGTGCTGTCGGTCTTCGAACGGACGCGTGAGATCGGGATGCTTCGTGCGGTGGGAATGACCCGCCGGCAGGTACGGCGGATGATCCGCTACGAGAGCATCACCACGGCCCTGATCGGCGGTGCGCTGGGGATCGCGGTCGGCATCTTCCTGGCCGTGCTCACGACCGAGGCGCTGTCGGACGAAGGAGTCGTGCTCGCAATTCCATGGAGGACGATCGGGCTGTTCGTCCTGGCAACGATCGTCGCCGGAATCTTGGCGGCGATGTTCCCGGCCCGTCGCGCGTCACGGCTCAACATCCTCAAGGCGCTGCAGTACGAGTAAGGGCGCGGGGAGCCTTTCGGCGGAGGCCCCGCCGGAAGGCTCCCCCCAACAGAAGGAGATCGATCGCGATGACGACAACCGCTGCGCGACTCGCCCGCCCTGAGAGCGGTTTCCTACGGCTCGTACGGACAGCAGTGCGTGAGCATGCGCTGGTCGTCGCCGGGCTAGTCGTCATCGCCCTGCACGTCGTTGACGACAGCTTCCTGCAACCCCAGCCCGGGACCTCCGCAGGAGACCATCTCGTCAGCGGTTTCGTTCCGCTTTCCGTGCTGCTCGGCGCGGCGGCGGTCTACCCGCGCCTCCACTCTGGATTCCGGGCGACGATCGCAGGACTGCTCGGTCTCTTCGGCACCGTGGCCGGGATCGAGGCGGTGTATTACGCCCACGCCGGTCGGCTGGCCGGCGATGACTACACGGGCCTCGCTGCGATTCCCGCCGGCATCCTGCTCATCCTGGTCGCGGCGGTGACGCTCTGGCGGACGAGACGCGTCGACGGCGGTGTTGCGTGGCGCTACGCACGGCGAGTGCTCATCACGGGCGCTTGGATCGTCGGCGCCTATCTGTTCTTGGCGCCGTTTCTCATGTCGTACGTCTTGACCCACACGGCCCGCGCCGTCGTGCCGGTGGACCGCATCGGAGCCACGCACGAAGACGTCAGCTTCAAGACGGCGGACGGCCTGCGCCTGCGCGGCTGGTACGTCCCGTCGAAGAACGGTGCTGCGGTGATCTCCTTTCCGGGGCGCAAGGGATCCCAGAAGCCCGCTCGGCTGCTAGCGGCGCACGGTTACGGGGTCCTTCTCTTCGATCGCCGCGGCGAAGGCCAGAGCGACGGCGATCCCAACGCGTGGGGGTGGGAGGGCTATCGGGACGTCGATGCGGCCGTTGCGTTCCTCCAGCGCCGCCCGGACGTCGAGGCCGGCCGGATCGGTGGCATCGGCCTGTCGGTGGGCGGCGAGATGATGCTCGAGGCCGCGGCAAAGTCGCGTGGGCTGAAGGCGGTCGTCTCGGAGGGCGCCGGCGAGCGCTCGATCCACGAGTTTCTCGACATGACCGGCGGCGACAAGTGGCTGGCTGCGCCCGACTACGCAGCTCTCAGCCTGGGCATCTCGCTGTTCTCGAACGATTCGCCGCCGCCCAGCCTGAAGGACCTGGTCGGCCGCATCGCGCCGACGCCCGTGTTCTTCATCTACGGCGAGCACGGCCAGGACGGCGAGCGAAACCTGAATCCGACCTATTTCGCGGCGGCTCACCAGCCCAAGTCGATCTGGGAGGTGCCGGGCAGCGGGCACGTGGGCGGTATCGAGGCGCAGCCGAAGGACTACGAGCGGCGCGTGATCCAGTTCTTCGACCAAGCATTGCTCGAGGAGGCTTCGGAATGACCGGCGGCGGGGTGGTCTTTCTCGTTTTAGGCAGCGTTTTGTTGCTGCTAGCACTCGAGATCTACCTCAGCGTGCGCCGTCGACGCGAGGTGGCACCGTCGTGTCCCGTTACGTCGATGCCCTAGCCAAACGGCTCACACCAGGTTGTGCTCGAACGCAAAGGCGGTCGCTGCAGTACGCGACGGAAGGCGCAGCTTGGCGAGGATGTTCTGAACGTGTCGCGCGACCGTGTGCTCGCTGATCTCCAGCGCCGAGGCGATCTCACGATTGCTCTTGCCCGCGGCGACGTGGCGCACGACCTCGAGCTCGCGCGGCGTCAGTGCGGCGAAATGTTCCTCTTCCGAACGGCGCGCTCCTCTGTCGAGCTGTGCGATGTGCTTCGCAACGCGCTCGCCGTCCCGTCCGACCCCCGGCAAGACGTCGGACGTGATCGAGTACTGGAAGATCAAGCCCATGAAGCACAGGCTCGGCTCGCCCTCCACGAGGCCGCGGTCGTGCAGCGGCTCACCGTTGTCGGCGAAGATCGGCAGCTCGATCCACGAAAAGTCCCGGCGGAACCCGGTGCACCAGACCACGTTCGAGACGTCCAAGACGCGCCCGTCCTCGAGCAACGGCAGTCCGTCGCGTAGGCCCGTCACCCTGGCCACCCGTTCGATGCCCGCCTCTGCCAGATGTTCCGTCTTCACCCGGATCAGCGGCGGGCCGCCGGCGGCGAGCTTCGGGCCGGCTTTGCGACCGATCGGCGTCCCCTTCGTGAGAACGTGGTGTCCGAGGAATCGGATGACCGGCAGGACGAACCGCGCCGGAACGCTGCCGTGCGCCACTGGGATCTCGCCGTGCTCCTTGCCCGAGACCCAGACGGGTCGCGTCCGGGCGAGCTCGAATGCGATCTCCGCCCCTGAATTGCCGAGCCCGACGACGAGGACGCCACCCTCACGGAGTTGGGCGGGAGACCGGTACTCGCTCGAGTGGAGTCCAACGATCCGGGGATCGAGCTCGTGCGCGAAGTCTGGAAGCCGCGGGATGCGATGCGCGCCGGTCGCGACGATCACGTTGTTCGCCTCGAAGCGTCGTGGGCCTGATGTGATGACGAAGCGGCCGTTCTCTTTCGAGAGACGGTCGACCTTGACGCCGGCACGAACCTGGAGCTCGAAGCGGGCGGCGTACGCCTCGAGGTAGTCGGCCATCTCGTCCTTGGTCGCGAACGACCAGCGGCGTGCGGGAAAGCGCCACCCAGGCAGCCCGTTGTACTTCGCGGGTGTGAAGAGCCGTAGCGAATCCCAGCGTCCGCGCCAGGAATCGCCGATCCGCTCGTTCTCGTCGAGGATGACCGCCGACTTGCCTCGCTTCGCGAGGTGGTAGGCGACGGCGAGGCCGGCCTGGCCCCCGCCGATGATTGCTGTCTCGAAGCGCTCGGGTTTCATTGCCGTCCTCCTTCGTCGGGTTCTCGACGACGGTACGCCGAGCGGGCAGGGCCGTCATCGCCGAAACCAGCCAACTTTCCCTGGCCGGGAACGTGGTCAGAATTGACCATGCGCCGGGACGGCGCTCAGACGAGGTCGTGCTCGAACGCGAACGCCGTGGCGGCGGTCCGCGAGGAGACGCGGAGCTTCGTGAAGATGTTCTGGATGTGGCGGGCGACGGTGTGCTCGCTCACGACGAGCTCCTTGGCGATGTCGCGGTTCGTCTTCCCGGCCGCCACGAGGCGCAGGACCTCGAGCTCGCGCGGCGTCAGCCCGTGCGTAGCCGGCGTCTCCGTTCGACCGGCGAGCGCCTCGACCCGGCCGAGGTCCGGAATCGCTCCGAGCCGCTCGAAGAGGCCCGTTGCGCTTTCCAGCTCGAGTGCGGCCGTGTCCTCGTCACCGAGGGCGCGGCAAGCGAGCCCGATCAGCACGCGAGTGCGGGCAGTCTCGTACGGCGCATCGAGCTCCTGCCAGGTGGAGCGGGCTGCGCGGAGCGACGAGAGGGCGTTCTGGGCGTCTCCCTCGGCGAGAGCAACCATTCCTTGAACATGGGCGGCGATCGCCCTCAGCATCACGCTCTCGTAGTCGCCGGCGATCGCGGAGATCTCGTCGGCGGCGCGGCGCGCCTGTTGCACGTCGCCGAGCGCGAGGACGATCTCCGCGTGCGCAGGTAACAGCCGCGTACGCTGCAAGGCGTCCGTCGTCTCGCTCAGGGCGCGCCGGATCGTCGCCGCGGCGGCGTTGTCGTCTCCCTGTCCGAGTCGCAGCAGCGACAGGCCGGGTTGTGGCTCGTGGCCGAAGCGATTTGCGTCTCGGTAAGCGGCCTCCGCCGCCGCGAAGTCTCCCTGCAGCCGGTGGAGCTCGCCCTGCTGATACAGCGCCTGGCCGGTCGCCGCGTCGTTCATCGCCAGCTCGCACCGCTCGCGCGCACGCCGGGCCTCCTCGAGCGCCTCCGCCCAGGCGCCGCGCAGTTGCATGATCCCGGCGCGATGTGCCAGGCAGCGGCCGGTGAACGCCACGAGGTCCTGCTGCTGCTCGCACCAGCGCGAAAGCGCCTCGGTCCACTCCTGCGCGCGGCGGACGTCGTACGCCTCCTCGCAGCCCGAGATGACGCCGCAGTACACGACGCCGCTGATGACCGGCGAAGCCTCGCCCGAGGTGACGGAGAGCATCGCCTCGTCCAGCAGGCTGAGACCTTCGACGACGCGTGCTTGCTTGATCAGCGTCTGGCCCTGGATGTGCAGAGCGAGGGCCAGGAGGTCGGCGTCACGGAACCGCTCGCCTCGCTCGGCGGCGGCGGCCGCGGCCGTCTCCGCCTCGGCGTAGTCGCCCATTGCGAGGTGCCGCATCGCTCCGGGGAGCAGAAGGTAGCCGTGCTCGGCACAGTCGTGTTCCTCGCGTTCGAGAAGGCGCTGAGCGCGGCCGAACCAGCCGGAGGCGCGAGCCAGCTCGCCCTGAATCGAGAGGTTGACGCCGAGGTAGAAGGCGCAGCGCGTCGCCGCGAGCGCATCGCCTTCCTCCACGTACGCATTGTGCGAGCGCTCGATGATGCTGAGGAAGTCGTCTATCCGGCCGAGCATGAACGCCGAGGTGGCACAGAGCAGGAGGTCGTGCGCGCCAAGTCGGTCGGCCTCGTCGGCAGAGGAAAGGCCTTCGTAGGCGTCGTTCCAGGCGCGCCGCGCGTAGGACTCGCGACCGCGTTCGAGCTCCTCCGACGGCGGTGCAGTCCTGGCCACGCTGAGGAGCCTACGACGTTTTTGCGACGTCGAGCAGCTCGCGCAGGACCGCCTTCAACTCCTCGACGCGGTTCGCACCCAGCCGGCGCCGTACGAGCCGGTCCAGCCGAGCCAGGACATCCGCCGCCACGGGCTGGAAACGCCGCGCCCGCGCGGTGAGGAAGATACGCGACGCACGCGCGTCCTCCGGATCGACGCGCCGCTCGACCAGTCCTTCGCTTTCGAGTTGCCGAGTCAGCTGCGTCATCGTCTGCTTGCTCAGGCGGGCGCGGCCCGCGAGCTCGCCCATTCGGAGGCCGTCCTCCTCGTAGAGCGGGACGAGCACCGATCCGTACGAGGGCCGGATCTCCGCGTAGCCGGCCGCCGCGAACGCCTCGGCGAGCAGCTCGTTCCAGCGCTGCGCCGACTTCGCGAGCAAAAAGCCGAGATCGTCGCGGTCGACCGCTACGTGAGCTCCCTCTGGATGTTGTCGAACTCGCGCAAGAGCGACTGGTACTGCGATTCGAACAGCTCGTCCGGCATGCCTGGCGCTTGGAACATCGTGAAGGTGTAGGCGGCCGACCCGTTGGGCAGGTCGACGACACGCGTGGGGAAGAGGGCAAGCTCGTCCGCGGACGGGCCCGCGTACATGTCGATGACACCGGTCTTCGCGTCGGCTTCGATCGCGAACTCGAACTCGCCAAGGCCGTTGACGACCTTGGCTCGGCCGTCTTCGACCTTCAGCTCGCGCACGAACTCTGTCGCCCACTTGGGCAGGTTTTCGATCTTCGAAAGGAAGGCGAAGACGCGTTCCTTCGGTGCGGGGAGAACAGCGGTGACGGTGCGACTGGTCATGCGACCTCCCTTTAGTCTGATAGTGGACTAAATAGTACGTTAGCAGACTAACTCTGCACGCCAAGCAGGCGGACCCCGACGCGTCTCTGCAGGCCGAGGACTCGGCGCAGGTGCGTGACGTCCACGGTCACGAGGTGCCAGCCCGTTTTCGGACCGCCGTGCACGGTGACGCGCGGCCGCAGCGGGGACGGCGCGAAGCGCACACGCACGCGCCCACTACCGTAGATCCAGAAAGGTGCGTGCGTCTCGCTCATGTACCGCCCGCTGCCAGTGTCGCCGTACCAGCCCTGGCAGAACACCGGACTCGTCGGGTTCGGGGCCGGAAGCACTGGCCGGACGCCTGCCCGCCGCCGCTCGAACAACCACACCGGCCCGGCAGTGCGCTGCGCGGTCCAACCGTGGTTCAGCAGTCCCTGCCAGGCGAACCAGGCCGTCGCGACGCTCGCATCGCCGCGGTCGTAGAGCCCGAGATGAAGCGTGATTGCACGCACGCCGAGACGGTCGAGCTCCTGCGCGGTGCCGTCACTCCAGTCGCCGCAGTTCAAGCGCTGGAGACGGTCGGCGGTTCGCTTCGCCGACCTTGGCGCGGTCGTCGCGTAGCCGCCCGGCCGCTGACGCTGCGAGGCCGTGGCGTACCAGAGGTAGACCGAGCCGTAATGGACGCTCGGGTCGAAGACCGGGAGCTCGAGCAGGCGTCCCGGCCCGCGATATGCGACCCGCTCCGGCCGCCCAGGCCCCGACTCCCTGTACACGTGGACATGCAGATCGACGAAAAGCAAGAGGATCGCGACCAGTGCGAAACGCGTGCGTGCGAGCGCGAAGGCGACCAGGGCCGCGATGCAGAGAGAGGCGATCGGGAGCAGCCGCTCGGGCACGCGCGGGAACCGAAGCGGCGGCAGCGCGTCCCACAGCGCGGAGTAGACCGGCGTGTGCGTGCCGAGCGCGAGCACGACTGGGATCACGACTCCGACGCCGAGCAGAGCCGTGAGGGCGTACCGCCGCGCGCGCACGAGCACGACGAGCCCGGCGATCGCGACGAGCGGCGTCGCCCACCCGAGGTACACGAACTGCTCGCTGCGGCCGTGGTCGAGGTGCCGGGAGACGAAGTCGCCCGCGTTCGCCGAATAGCGCGTGATCTCCGCCTGCTTGCGGCCGCCCGACTCGGTCGAGCCCTTGATCAGCGTTTCGCGGACGAGCACTCCCGCGGCGACGGCGGCGACCGCCCCCGCGACCGCTCCTGCGAGCAGCCGGCGATCGCGTGTCCGGCAGAACGCGTACGCGAGCACGAACGGAATCGCACCGAGGGCGAGATGCACCTGGCCCGAGAGCGGAATCGAGGCGAGGGCCGCGCCAGAGGGCACGAGCCACCAAGTCGTGCCGCGACGCGCCCGCTCGATCGCCCACAGCGAGAGCGGCAGCATGATCGAGATCGGCCCGAGCAGATGTCCGACGCTCTGCTGCACGCGGTAGGGAGCAATCGCAAACGCGAGCCCGCCGGCGAGCGCGGGGCCGCGGGGCAGGCCGAGCTCGCGCAGCCACGCGCACGCGAACGCTCCGGCGAGCATGTAGACCAGCAGCTGCAGCAGGTTCCAGCCGCCGACGAGCCCGAACAC
>JBKPGW010000197.1:0-3094 GCA_046729555.1 Actinomycetota bacterium
TCGTCCGCCAGGTGCGCGTTCCATGAGCGAAAGGCAGGGGTCTGACCCCTGCAGGGGTCAGACCCCGGCAGTTCGGCGCCGGACCAAAACGCGTGCCCGGCGTCCAATAGTGTGGCTGTGAAGCGATTTCTCCTTGTCGGCCTGCTCGGTCTCCTGCTCTGGCAGGTCGGCAGCGCGACGGCCGGGCCGCCTCCGAACGGGACCCTGCTGGGGGACAACGGCCAGACGACGTATCTCTCCCGCTGCAGCCTGCTACGCAAGGAGGCGTCGATCTGGAACTGCTACGTGACGCGGCTGCTCGCGGATATCGAGAAGTCGCGGGATCCGGCGCACGAGCTCCCGAAGATCGACGTCAAAGTCAGGGCCGGCGGCGGCTACCTCCTGGGCAACTGCCACATGATGATGCACGTCGTCGGGCGGACGTACGCACGTCGCCACCACGTGACGCTTGCGAACCTGCAGCGCTACCTGCCGCGCTCGAACGACCCGGGCTGCTCCGCTGGGTTCGGAATGGGGATGGTGATGACGCTCGGCAATCAGATCGGGCAGCTCGGGCCCGACGGCGCGATCAAGCTCTGCATGCGGGCGCCGACGCGCTTCCGCTCGTACACGTGCATCCACACGCTCGGGCACGCCTACATGCGGCTGTATCACGGCCAGCTCGCGTTCGGCGTGAGGGCGTGCCGCGCGCTACCGGCCGCGCAGGCGCCGGACTGTGCACAGGGCGCGTACCACGACTACTGGCTCTCGGTCGCCGGGCGGGACGCAACGCAGCGGCAGCGTCATCCGGTGAGATCGGCGCGGGTCCTCTGCGCGCACGCGATCAAGGCGTTCGTCCGCCCGTGCTGGTACCGCTACTTCCTCGAGTTGCCGCCAAAGAAGCTTCCGGTGAACGCCGTAGGCGTCCGTTCGCTCTGCGCGGGCCTTCGAGGGCTCCAGCGTGCGGGCTGCGTCGGCGCGGCGTCGTTGATCACCTCGGCTGATCCCTTCATTCAAATTCGGATCTGCGGACGCCTGCGCGGGGCCGACGCGGTCAGCTGTCTCTACGGAATGAACGTCCAGAACCTGGCGACGGCACGCGGCTCGAGGCGTGTGAAGCTGATCGAACGGTGCGGCTCGCTGCGCCCGAGCGCGCGCGGAGCCTGCTACGAATGGCTTGGAACGGCGCTTGCGGTGGTCACGAACGGCCGTTTCGAGCGCTTGGCGTGCCCCTTTATCCAGCGCACCGGGCGTGACGCCTGCCTCGCCGGTGCGAGGCGGATGGGCGATGCCCTCGTCACCTTCAGCTAAAGGTTTGTGACCTAAAGACGAAGAAATGGCTAACTTCTCCTAGGCGAGGCCGTCAGAACTGAAATGAGAGAGCCAATGGGGCAGCTTCCACTCGATCCGTGTGACTCCAGCCGCGAGCTGGTCTCGGCGTCGCTCGACGGCGAGTTGGCCGAGTTCGACGCCGTTCGTCTGGATGCCCATCTGGCCGTCTGCAGCGCCTGCAGGACGTATGCCGCCGGCGCCACCGAGGCCGCGCGCCTGCTGCGCGAGGCGCCCCTCGAGCAGCTGACGATCCCGATCGTCCTGCCGGGCCGCCGCCTGGCCGTCGCGCGGAAGCTGCAGGTCGCGGCCGCCGCCGCAGCGCTGGCCGTGACCGTCGGGCTCAGCGCCGTGGTGAGCACGATCTCTTCACCGGTCGCGTCCTCGCACCCGCACAGGACCGCAACCGCCGCGAAGCTGCGCTTTCCTGAGCAAGAGCTACGGATGTTGCAGCGCGCATCGCAGGCGCGCGCCAACCGCGCGATCCACTCGCGCCTCATGCTCTAGCAGCGCGAAAGCTTCGCTTTCGCGCTGATGTGGGGTACGGCGCTTCGCGCGAAACGCGCGCGAGCTGAGCTCGCGCGCTCTTGGGTGAGGGGCGGTTGTCTCCTGCCGTGCGGCGCGGCCAGGCTTCGCGTGGCCGCGTCGCATCCGTTCGCAGGAGCGTAAGCCGGCTTCGCCTGGCTTACGCTCCTGCTTTGGGCGTCGCTTGGGCGGTGGGGGTAAGGGCGACTCCCGATAGACTTCGCCTCGGCGAGAGCGCCGATTTCGCCTTTCCTCTTCAAACGCGTCGCAGGAGACCCATGCCTGAACAGAGCGCCCAAAAGCCCGGCCGGATCATCGAGATCAAAGGCGTCGTGATCGACGTCGTCTTCCCCGAAGGCCTCCCGGAGATCGACACCGCCGTCAGAATCGACATCCCGGCACAGGACGGGCAGGAGGCGCGCTCTTTGATCGCGGAGGTGCAGCAGCACCTCGGCGACGACCGTGTCCGCGCGGTCGCCATGGATTCGACGGACGGGCTGGCGCGCGGGCTCGAGGTCATCGATACGGGGCAGCCGATCTCGGTGCCCGTGGGCGACGTCACGCTGGGGCGCATCTGGAACGTGATCGGCGAGCCGGTCGACGAGAAGGAGGCGCCGAAGGACGCGGAACGGTGGGCGATTCACCGCGATCCGCCGAAGTTCACCGACCTCTCCCCGAAGATCGAGGTCTTCGAGACGGGCATCAAGGTGATCGACCTGCTGGCGCCGTTCATCCGCGGCGGCAAGGTCGGGCTCTTCGGCGGCGCCGGTCTCGGCAAGACGGTGCTGATCCAGGAGTTGATCCACAACGTCGCGCGAGAGCACGGCGGCGTGTCGGTGTTCGCCGGTGTCGGTGAGCGGACGCGCGAGGGGAACGACCTGCTGCTCGAGATGCAGGAGTCGAAGGTGCTCGACCGCGTCGCGCTCGTCTACGGGCAGATGAACGAGCCGCCGGGCGCGCGCCTGCGTGTCGGCTTGTCCGGGCTGACGATGGCGGAGTACTTCCGCGACCGCGGCCAGGACGTGCTCCTGTTCATCGACAACATCTTCCGCTTCACCCAGGCGGGCTCCGAGGTCTCGGCGCTGCTCGGCCGCATGCCGAGCGCGGTCGGCTACCAGCCGACGCTCGCGACCGAGATGGGGCAGCTGCAGGAGCGCATCACCTCGACCCAGCAGGGCTCGATCACGTCGGTGCAGGCGATCTATGTCCCGGCGGACGACCTCACCGACCCTGCGCCGGCGAACACGTTCGCGCACCTCGA
>JBKPGW010000198.1:0-10510 GCA_046729555.1 Actinomycetota bacterium
GCGTACCAGACTGGCGACGCCCAGGGCAGCCCGTCGGCATCGGCCGTGCCGAGCGTCATGTAGCTGTTGCCATCGACGATGGCCCTCGCCATCGCCTCACGCTCGGCGACATCCATCATGCGACGATATTCGCAGGGCCGCGACTGTCGCGACGCGGGCGGGGACCGCCTCGTCGCGGCTGCGAGGCGCGATCGTGCGGGACCTGGTCTACTGCTCGTCGTCCATGGCGAGTAAGACCGCGGCCGCGGGTCGACGTAACTCGTACCGCGCTAGCCTTCGCCCCCGGAAGCCCGCCGGTAGGTGAACGCGAGGTCGTCACGGTATCCATGGTCGTCCTCGTTCAGCTGCCAGACGCCGGCGAGGGTCGAGCCATCGTCGCTGAGCTTTGCGCTGCCGCGCTGCGCGAACCCCGGGGCGTCGCGCTCCAGCGTCAGCTCCCTGCCGTCGAACCCGATCGCGTAGACCCGATGGACGCCGCGCGAGTCGAAGTACTGCATCGAGAGGTCGTTCTCGCCCTCCATCACGCGATCACGGAGAGCGAGTCGGGAAAGTCGGGGTGCTCGTTGACGGCACGCTGGATCAGGAACCGGCCACCTTCGAGCCACTCGAAGGTGGTCCGTCCGCGAACCACCGTGTCTTCGACCATCGGGTGGGTCATCTCGGTCGTCCACTCGCCGATCAGCGCCTGGAACGGCTCCAGCTTCGCCCTAGGGTCGGCCTCGTCCACAGCACTCCTTCGTCTGCGTTTCGAGGGATATTGCCCTGTCGCTACCTGCGATCGGCGGCCGTGCCCGTGCCCCCAGGTCTCCGTATGACCCAATAGCCGCAAGGTCAGATGCCGCTTCGAGAGAGCGGAAGTCGCGGATCGAACGCCGTGGAGACGTCCGGCTCAAGCTCCGCCAGTCGACCAGCCTTCGTAGTCTCCGACCCACCGTCTGAGCCGACGAGCCGGCGGCCGGACGACGAGCTCCCAATCGCCGAGCTCGGAATCGTGGCGCAGCACCCGCGTGTGCTCGTGCTCACGAAGGAGGCTAGCGCGCCGCTCGAACGCGGCGACGACGCGAGCCGACGACGCCGAGGCGCTCGCTTGCGCCCGCATGCCCGCGTCCGGTCCGGTGTCACTCGGCTTTCGCCTGCACCACCTGCCGCCCGGAACTCGCTTCCGTCTCCGCCGCCTACGCTGCCTCGCCTACGGCAGCGCGATTCCCGCCCGGCCGCCTCGGGCCGGTCGCGACTGGTACAGGATCGCCGCACTCGAGCGGGCCGCCTGCGAGCGCCTCGCACGTGTGTGCGAAATCGACCTCCTCTTCTGCCACGACCCGCGCACGCTCGAGCAAGGCGCCAAGGCGCCGGTCCCATTGCCGCGCTCGCGACCAAGCTCCGCCCGGCGCTCGTCGTCTACGCCCACCAGCACCGCCCACACGCGAGCGCCACCCGACAGCCTGCACTCATCGGGCTCGGCTCCTTCAATGACGGCAAGGACTCGGCCGTCATCCTCGACAGCGCCGAGACAGACCGGCTCGTCCGCGCGCTCCGCCACCGGCAGACGGCTGCTCAACTTGAAGCCGCCGGACCCGGCCGCCAGTACTCCCGCTCCCCCAGGTCACGGCGGGCCGGGTCGGCCTCCCGCAGCTAGCCTCGGAAGACGTGACCGCCGATTCGCTACGACGGTGGTGCCTGGCGAGGCCGTCTGCGGTCGAGGAGTTCCCGTTCGGCCGGGAGACCTCCGTCTTCAAGGTCGGCGGGAAGATGTTCGCTCTGACCGCCCTCGACGCCCGGCCACTGACCGTGAGCCTCAAGTGCGAGCCGTCCCTGGCTGAAGCGCTCCGCGCCGAACACTCGGCCGTCCGGCCCGGCTACCACCTGAACAAGCGTCACTGGATCACCGTCACCCTCAACGACTCGCTGCCCGACGAGCTCGTCCTAGGGCTCCTCGAGGACAGCTACGAGCTCGTCGTCGACGGGCTGCCGAAGCGCGAGCGCAACCTCGTACGCTCCCGCGCGCCATAGCCGAGGACGTCGGCCAAGGCTCCCCGCCGACGACGACTCGCAACGAGTCCTCAAGTGGAACGCTGCGTACGCACAGCTCCTGCTTGTCTTCAGTTACGGCAACGGCCCATCCCGCACATATCCCGCAACAGATCGCCGGAAGATCCCGCCGGTACCCGCGAATCCCCGCAACGCGAGTGTGGAAAGTCCTGCGTACGGCGGGAATCCCCGCCTATTCCCGCGCAGCCCGGAAGCGCCACGACCGGCCTGTCACGCCGGAGGTCGCGGGTTCGAGTCCCGTCGCTCCCGCTCTTTCTTTCGCTCGCAAACGCGGGCTTTCGCGTCTGTAGGGCGATATAGGGCACGTTCGGCGCGTGCCCTACAAGTGCCCTAAACGGCGCCGTGTGCCTGCTCCTACGAGCGCGATTCGGCAGCGTCGGTCGCATCAACGGGGACGAGACGCTGCATTGACACGATCCGCACGTGGGAGCAGGGTAATGGCCATGTCACCGCGGTCGTTGTTCGGGGTGCTTGCCCTTGTTGTTGGTCTGGTGGTGTTAGTTTCTCCGGCTGCGCCGTCTGATCGGGCGAGGGGTGGCGTGGGCGAGTGCCCCGCCGGTTCGGTTCTGGCGCTGATCTTGCCGAGGCGGGACTACGTGTGTCTGAGGCAGGGCCAGGCGTGCAAGCTGGCCCCGAGCGTGTACCGCGCGTATGGCTTCCGTTGCAAACGGGGACGCCTGGTACGTCTGCCGAAGTGGAAAGGTTTCACGTCCTTCGTGGACGTCGGCGGTTATCGACTGGCGATCTTCTGCAGCGGTAGGGGCGCTCCCACGGTCGTGATGGAAAGCGGAGCTGGCTGGGACGAAAGCGCGTATTACTGGCGTTACTCGGCATTTGCGCGTGTCCAGCCCAAGGTTGAGAAGACGACGCGCTTCTGCGTGTACTCCCGGGCCGGGGCTGGTTTGAGCGAGGGCCGGAAGCCGCCGGGGCCGGTGCCCGCGGTTCGGGTCGTGGAAGACCTGCACGCGCTGTTGCAGGGGGCGGGGATCAAGCCGCCGTACGTGCTCGGCGGCTGGTCGTTGGGCGGCTTCTTCGTTCGCCTGTACACGAAGCACTACCCCGACGAGGTGCTCGGGCTGGTCATCCTGGACGGAACTCCGTTTGGTCTCCGACCGCTGTGGCCGCCCTTGGAAGGCGTCGATCTGTTCGGCGATTTCGAGGGCGGCGAGTACGTCGCGGCTGCCGACGCCGAGGTCGCCGCCTCACCGGGCCTGGGCGCGCGGCCACTGATTGTCCTCACGCACAACGTGACGATTCCGCCCCAAGACCCTGTCGAGGCCGCGTGGCTGAAAGCGCAGAAGCAGGTTGCCCGACTGTCGACCTCGTCGATTCTCGTCCGCGCCGACCAATCGCGTCATGGGATCTCCATGGATCAGCCAAACCTCAGCGCCGAAGCGATCCGCCAGATGATCGCGGCGGTTCGCGCTGGCCGCGTACTCCCGGCCTGCACGGAGACACCGCTGCCGCGCTTCCACGCCACCTGCCTCGACCCAAACAGCCCTTAACGATCCGCAAGGCGGCGCGAGGAACCAGCTCAAGCTCGGCTTCCTGCGCGTCGAGGCGTCCTGCAATCCCGGCGTGGGCGCCGTCGAGAAGCGCCCCGTGGTGCTTCTCAATCATCCGCACGCTTGTCCCCATGACCCGGGCTAGCTCGAAAACAGTCACGTCCGCGGCGAGCGCGTTGGACGCGAAGGTATCGCGCATGTCGTAGGGCGTCGCCGGTGTCCGAATGCCGGATGCCTCAACGGCGGGTGCCCATTCGCGTTTGCGGAAGTTGTCGAGGTTGAGCGCGCCGCCTTCGGGCGCCGGGAATAGGAGCGGCGTGTCGAGCCGTGGCGGAAGCGCGTCGAGCGCGGCGAGCGCCCTAGCCGTGAGCGGCACCTCGCGGACGCTGTTTTTCGTCTTGCCGCCGGGGACGATCTTCGCGCCCACGTTCTTTTGCTCGACCTTGACTAGCCGCCGCGTGCGGTGCGATGTGGCGACGCTCTAGCGCCGACCACTCTTCGGGGCGAAGCCCGGTCGCCGCGCCGAAGGCGGGAAGCGAGCGGTACGGCTTAGACAACTCGACGGCGATAGCGTCAAGTTCCGCGACGGTGTAGACGCGGACGGGCGCCGGCCGCGTCGGCTAGACGCTCTTTCGGACACGTCTGACCCTGCGCCGGGCCGTCGAGTGTCAGCCGGGCGCCGTCGTAGTCTGCTGCGGCGTGGCCGAGGACACGTCCGATCGGGACAAGTGGTGGGCAGATGATCGGCGCGCCGATGCGTTCCTGACCTTGCTTGAAGGTCGGCGCGTCGCGCTTGAACAGGCGATGTGGCAGGCGCCGACCCTCACCATCGCTGCGCAAGCCTTCCTCTTGGCGGTACTGACTGACTCCCAAGTCGCGGATACCGCGCGCCTGTGGATTTTGGTGGCGGGCATCGCGGCCTGCGTTGCCGCCGCTCTCGCGCTCGTCCGCCTGCGGGTGCGCGAGGTCACGTACAGCGAAGCGGTCGGATTTGTCTGCGAAAAGCGCTGTCTTCCCGACCCGCGGCCGTTCGGACTTGACCGGAAGGAAGCCGACCACAAGCCCGCGCTTTTCGACCGCGGTTTGCGGTGGGTAGGAGGTCGGCGTAGGTTTCCGACGGTCTACATCTTCTGGATTGTCGCGCTGGCGTTGTTCGTTGTCGCCGATGTTGTGGCGTACTGCTCCACAAAGTGAGCAGGTTCATGGCACAGCGCTAGTCGGCGTGACGAGTTCCCCACCGCGCCGCGCAAATACGCCCCGGCCGATGCGCGTTTACTGACCGGCGGCCAGCTTTTCGAGGTCCGTCAGCTCGGCCGTCAGACCGCGATCAGCCTTCTCAGCCGCGAGCGCCACGATCCGCGCCGGGCGCTGATCGTCGGTCACAACAAACGACGCCATCTTCGCCTGCTTCAGCCTGCCGAACCGCGTCGCCAATCAGCGCCCCGAGTTCGTGTTCGGCGAGCTTGCGCTCTGTCAGCCGACTACGAAGCCCGAGAGCGTCGCCGACCGATACACACTGCTCCCCTTCTCCAACACGAAAGACGACCCCGGCGTCGGCCACTGACGGTTGAGTCTAAGACCTGGCACCCATACGGCGTGCCCCATTCATGCCCCAATCGCCCGAAAACCGGCTCTTGGAGTGGTGCGGGTCGATCCCCCGGAAGACCCCGCAAGGCGTGTGTTCATGCGGGTTGTGTGCGTTTGCGGGGATCGCCACAAACGCCGCGGCGCGGCCTGTCACGCCGGAGGTCGCGGGTTCGAGTCCCGTCGCTCCCGCTCCTGTCCTCGCGAGTCCGGCCGCCCTCTGCGGCAGAGAACTGGAGATCAAGAACTGAGCGCCGCAGCCTGCTCGACATAGCCCTCGGCTTCTGTAGCAAGCGGGCGAGCCTGAAGTCGCGCAAATATCTCTCGCGCTTCCTCGAGCTTCGCGGCAGCCTCTCGTCCACGGCCTAGGCTGAGGAGGGAGCGGCCGGCACCGAGAAGGGACTGCGCGCGCTCGAGGAGAAAGCCGAACTCCTCCCAACGGTCGGCGGCGTCCGCGTACCGTTCCGCTGCCCGCTCGAGGTCCCCGTGAGACTCTGCCAGGAGGGCCTCAGCAGTCACGACGGCGTGGGCGGCGCGCACTGTGCCCTTGGCTACCGACTCGATCAGCCTTTCGCCCAAGCCGATCATCTTGGTCCTTACGCATCCGCGAACTGCATCTGGGAGACCGACGGCCCGATCGGGATTGCCCGGGGGCGTCGCTCGATCGAGCTCCTCGAGCAGCTGCACCGCTTCCGGGAGGTCGCCACGCGCCTGCTCGATCAGCACGCCCGTGGTGAGGGCGGGGATCAGAACCTGCGGATCCCCGATCTGTCGCGCCCGAGGAAGGAGGTCGTCCTCGAGCGCCGCCGCTTCACGGACATCACCTCGGTGCATGAGCACACGCGCCCTCTCGATGAGCGCGATGACACCGATCTGGCTTCCGCCCCGGCCACGATCCCACTCGATCAGCTGGTCGGCCCTGCGGAGGAGCTCATCCCAATCTCCTGCCTCGAAAAGCATCCAAAGGCTCTCGGCAGTTGTCCACATCGCTTGCCGGACGAGCCCGCGCCGTTCACTGAACTCGATGCCGGCTCCAGAGACCTCACGAGCCTCCGTCGGACCTTCGGCACGCCAGACCTCGAACGCAAGGTTGTTGTATTGCACGCCGGTCTCGTAACCGAGACCAAGCGCGAGACCGCGTCCGAGCGCCTCTCGCAGATCGTCGAGACCGCCAAGGTCGCCGAGGCCGCAGCGGGCTCCACCGCGAAATCCGCGCGCCATCACCGCGTGGTCTTCGAGGCCCAGCTTTTCGGCCAAGACAAGCGCGTTCCCGGACCACTCCAACGCTTCATGCTCGTGCCCGGTCATGACGAGCTGCGCGGCCATCCTCACCGAGGCGTACGCGAGCTCCCGCCCAGGCGGCCGCCCTTCCAGGAGTCGCGTCGCCTCGCGGGAGAGCTCCAGAGCCTGCGCGCTTTCGCCCCGGTACCAGAGGATGTTCCCAAGCTTCGCCGTGGCCTCTGCCTGGGCAACGATCTCACCCTGCGTCCGGAACCCGGCGATCGCCTCCCGGCAGACGCGTTCGGCCTCGGGATAGCGGCCGCCCCGAAACGCGGCCTCGGCAGCCTTCGCAAGGACGGCAGCCCGCCGGGGATCGGCCGCGGGAAGAAGCTCGAGAGCCCACCGGTAAAACGCATCGGACTTGGCGAGGTCCAGGTCGACCGCGCGGTCGCCCGCCATCACGAGGAAGCGGCCGAGGGTGGCTTCGAGCTCACTCACGTGTTCTGCTGCTCCCGCTGCCCGCGTCAACTCGAGCGCCTGCCCATAGTGGTGGACGAGGATCTCGGCGTGGTCGGCGACGCGCTCGTCAGCAATGCGCTCGATCCACGCCGCCGCCGCGCGGTGCTTCCTCGCCCTGGCCGCCCGCGGAATCTGCTGGTAGGCGACGTCGCGCACGAGCAGGTGCCAGAAGGAACACTCGTCCTCGCCCTGCACGGACGAGATCCGCGCCGGGCGCACGAGCTCCTTACGCGCGAGGTCGTGTAGGCCGTCTTTGACCGTCCCTTCCTCGACGTCTCCGATCGAGGCGAGGGCACCGGCCCAGAACACCTTGCCGACGACGGCGGCATCGTGGAGAAGCGACTTCCGCTCCAACGTAAGCGTGTCAAGGCGGGCGGCGATCAGGGCCTGCACGGTCTCCGGAACCGGAATCTCGCCGTCCTGTGCAAGCCGGCCTTGCGGAGTGAGAACGCCGCGGTCGGTCAGCATGCGCACGAACTCCTCGGCGTAGAGGGGATTGCCGCCGGCGTGCTCGAGCAAAGCGGCCTGCGTCTCAGCTGGCAGCACCGCCTGGCCGAACAGAGCGGAGAGCAGGTGGGCGGTCTCGTCCCCCGTGAGGGGAGAGAGCGCGATCGTGGTCGAATTGCGCTTTCCGCCGCCCCAGCTGCGCTCGCGCTCGTAGAGCTCCGGCCGGGCGGTGCAGACGACGAGCAGCGGCACGCCTGTCGACCAGTCGACAAGATGCTCGACGAACTCGAGCATAGCCGCGTCGGCCCAGTGCAGGTCCTCGAAGACGACGATGAGCGGTCGAGTCGCGGCTACGATCTCGAGGAAGCGCCGCCAGGCGGCGAACGACTCACTGCGCTCCGCGGCGCCTGCCGCTTCGGGGCTCAGGCCAACGAGCGGCGCCAGCCTCGCCTCCAGCCACTCGCGCTCCGAGGCCTCCTCGATCACAGCGTCGATGGACGAGCTGAGCTTCTCGGCAGCCTGCTCGGGACCGTCAGACTCGAGAATGCCCGCCTGGCCCTTCACGACCTCCCCGAGCGCCCAGAAGGTGATGCCCTCGCCGTAGGAAAGGCACCGTCCCTGCCGCCAGAAGACGATCTCCGGCTGGTAGTCGACGAACGTCCGAAACTCCGCGACGAGCCGGCTCTTGCCGACACCCGGTTCCCCCGTCACGGTGACGAGCTGGATAGACGACTCCCGTTGCGTTCTTGCGTACGTCTCCTTGAGCAGGGCGAGATCGTGCTCGCGCCCGATGAAGGGCGTTGGGGTTGCTTGCATGAGATCCACGCCAAAGCGCGTCCGGGAACCGATCGCCCGCCACACGGGGACCGGCTCGGCCTTGCCCTTGACTGTGACCGGCTCGAGTTCCTCGTACTGAATGGCTTGGCTCGTCGCGCGCTGCGTGATCTCGCCGACCACGACACCGCCGACCGGAGCAACCTGCTGCAGGCGAGAGGCGGTGTTGACGACATCGCCGGCAACCATGCCCTCACCTTCCTGCGGGCGCGCGCGGAGTGCGACGACGGCCTCGCCGGTATTGACGGCAGCCCGTACGGCGAGCTCGAGCTCGGGGTAAGCCTCGTTCAGCTCAGGGATCGCGTCGAGGATCCGCAGCGCCGTCAGGACGGCACGCTCCGCGTCGTCCTCGTGCGCGACCGGGGCACCAAACACCGCCATCACGGCGTCGCCCACGAACTTCTCGACCGTGCCGCCCCGGCTCTCAATCTCCTGCTTCAGCCGCGCGTGGTAGGGGCGGAGGCGCGCCCTGACGTCTTCGGGATCGGCGCGATCGGAACGCTCCGTAAAGCCGACGAGGTCGACGAAGAGGACGGAGACGACCTTGCGTTCCTCTTCGGGCGTCGTTGCCGCAGCAAGCGGAGTGGCACAGGCTAGGCAGAAGCGAGCGTGCTTCGGGTTCTCCTCGCCGCATTGCGGACAGACCTGCACGGCTCAAGGGTACGACCAAGGCGTTCTCGCTTCCACACGCCACGATGAATCGAAGGACCCGTCACCGCTAAGGCCGGATCTCGATGAGGTGTCTAACGCGGGTTCGAGTCCCGTCGCTCCCGCTCTTTACACCTCGCTTTTGCGGCGGTTGGGTGCTGGTGGCCGAGGAATAACGGCGCAAACGCTGGGTCGTCCTTGCGGTCGCTTCTGGTGGTCGCGCTGAGAGACGACCGGGCTACGGGCGAGAACGCCTTGCACTGCGCCACCACTCTTCCACCCGAGAGGAGGGCAAAAACGAAGAATACGCCCCCTCCCTTGCCGCCTGTTTCGCGAGAACTTGCAGATCTCCAGCGTGAAGGCCCGAGGCGGAGCGAGAGTCTTCGCTCGCCTCCCGCTCCGCCCAACTTGGCTTACGGGCCGGGGCCCTTTTCCAGCGCCGAGTTGCCCTCTTCAGCCGCGAAGGCCGTTCCGATCTCGTCCGCGGGTGTCGTCTCCGGACGGAGATCCAGCAGGGTCCCGTCCGGGAGGGTCACGGACTTCTCCGAGCCGACGATGATGCAACTGCCGTCCGGAAGGATGATGTGCGCTCGGTTGTGAGCAGGCGCGGTCGGGGTCAACGTGAGCGCGAACATCGCGATCGCGACCAGCAGTTGAAGCCTTCGCTTCATGGAAACTCCTTTCTCGACGAGACCGCCTCGACGACGCGGATGGGATCGAGCTCAGCACGCTGGGCGGCAAGCGCGGCGTCCCGGTCCGAGGGAGCGTCGAAGACGAAGAAGCAGATCTCGTCCTCGGGAACGTAGATCGAGCGTTCGAAGCGGACGCGCGACGTCCCCTTCGTCAGCTCCTCCGCGGCCGAGCGTGCCCGCCGCTCGCGGGCCGGCCGCTCTCGAGCGCGGCCACGAGCGAGATAGGTCTCGACTAGGTAGCTCGGCACGCGCTCGACGCTAGGGCCGGGTCAACGCCGAGGAAAGGTAAGAACGTCCTGACTTTGCCCATGCCGGCCGGTGCTGTCAGTACAACCGGCGAGCTAGTTCGGTACGCGAGCGCACGCCGAGCTTTGTGTAGACCCGGGTCAGGTGGCCGGCGACCGTGCGCTCAGCGAGGAACAGCTGGGCGGCCACCTCGCGGTTCGTCCGGCCCGCGGCGACAAGGGCGGCAACGCGCTGCTCGGCGGCCGTCAACCCTTCCGCGCGCGTGCGCCCGCCGATCCGTCCGAGCGCGTCACGCGCTCTCGCGACCCAGGTCGCCGCTCCGAGATCCTCGAAGCCGACGAGCGCGGCTTGGATCGCCTCGCGGGCCGGGCGCTTCTGCCGTGCGCGTCTGAGGATCATGCCCAGCGCCAGCAGCGCGCGAGCGCGTCCGAAGACATCGCTGACCTCATGGTGTCGCGCGGCCGCGTGTTCCAGCGACGAGGTTGCTTCGTCGACAGCCCCGCGCGCCGCAGCGACGAGACCGCGGCAGCGCGTCACGTGCGCGAGCACCCGTTCGCGGCCGAGCCGAGTCGCATCGGCTTCCCAGCGGTCAATGACACGTACCGCCTCGTCGATTCGGCCGACCTCGAGGAGTGCCTCTGCGTAATCGGCCGTCCACGGGCGCGCGTCCGGCGAACCCCAGCCCAGAACCTGCGCCTGCCGATCGGCCTTTTCGAGACAGTCGGTGCCCATCGCCGCGTCTCCGCTCCACAAAGCGACGAGTCC
>JBKPGW010000199.1:0-8913 GCA_046729555.1 Actinomycetota bacterium
GTTCAAGTCCTCTCATCCGCATAGCCAAATCAGGCGCACCGGGTGAGCAATCAGTGCGCAACGACCGGAGGCGGGGGAGATTGGCGGCGACGACGCCAGAAATCGAAGCGATCAAGCTGGCCCTTCTCTCCGTCTCGCCCGACCGGCTCGCCGACACGACCACAGCGGTCATGCACCTTGATTGCGTACTCGACCAGCAGCTCGACGTCGGCCGCGGCATGGACCTCGCACACGCACGCGGCGAAGCGATCCGCGACGGCGACGGCTGGACGTTTAGCCGAGACCTACCCGGTGCGTGTCCTTGACTATAGAACACGCCCGCGCTAGAACGCTGTCAGCACGGGCGGGAGATTCTACGAATAGGAGGGATTCGATGCGCCCGACGAAGAGACGCCTCAGGTATTCACGCCTCGACAACGTTCCGTTGCGACTCTTTCTTTTGCCTGCAGCCACGATCGCCGCGATCGCTCTGACGGCGTCGGCGAGCGCCAGCCCTTCGGCACTCGTCATGACACCGCACACCCTCAACTTCGGCACGATCACGGTCGGTACATACGTCGATTTGCGAGTGACGCTGACCAATCGCAGCACCGACACAATCTTCATCGACGGGTGGTCGATCGGAGTCAAGACGGGCCAGAATCCATGGGCGGACGCCGTTCTCGGGCAAGAAGACACCTGCCTCTCGTTGTACGCGTACCACATCCCGCCCGGTGGGAGCTGTTCGCTGACGCCGATCCGGTTCCATCCTGCTGAGGCTGGCCAATATCGAGGATTCATCCGCGTCGAGTTCGAGGTCGACGGAGCCAACGGCCCCCACGACTCGGTGACGACCACGCTACTCGGGCGAGCAGTCGATCCGTAACGCCGGACAGCTCCCCGACGTAGTGGAAATCACCTAACTCGGTCGTCGCATCAGATACAGCGGTCGCGATCCAAGCTGGCCAGCTAGTTGTAATTCCTAAGCACGTTGGTTCATCCGGGCCTCCTTGGAGGCTGGGAGCTGCCAAGCACCCCAGTCCAAGGAGGACACCGGATGCCGCCTGGGAGTTCAAGCTTGAAGTCGAGCTGGCGGGTCTCATCCTGGCCGATGAGCGCATCGATGTCGTCTGAGGTCAGATCATCAAGAGGCTTTGAGTGAAACGAGACTGGGCGGGGCTGGTCGTCTTCGTCCACGGCGTTTTAAGACCTGGCCGAATTCGCGCTTCGCGCACTGAGGGCAGTACAACACGATCTTGCCCTCTGGCCCTTCGTCGATCCGGTACGCCTGCCACCGGTCACTGTCGCCCGGCACACGCGCGGAAGTTTAGGTAGTGCGCAATCCGTGCGTAAGCGTCCGAAAGGGACACCGCACTACCAACCCGAGACTTTCCGCGCATGCGGTACTTTCGATTGAGCCGAGCCACTTCACGGCAATCCGGACCACTCGCGGTTATTCCCCGGCGAACCCCGTGGAGGTTCAAGTCCTCTCATCCGCACTCGCCGCCTGACGCCAAGCGGAGTAGACTCGCTGCCTCGATGTTGCGTCGAGCGGCGGGGGTAGCGGCACTCCTTCTCGTACTTGCTGCGCCCGCGCGCGCCGGCACGCTCGGGCTAGCCGAAGTACGTGGCGCCGACGGGACGTTGTTCGGGAAGGCGGCCGGCGGCGCGTACGCGTATCCGGCCGACGGCTCCGTGCTCCGGATCGGCTCCTCGCGGGCGACCGCCGCGCGCGTCGAGCTCAGGGACGTCTCGATGTTCAACGGCCGCGTCACGGTCGAGCGGCTCGTTGTCCCGGCTCGGGGACTCGCGGGCGCTCGGGTGGACGGTCTCGTCGTCGACGGAACGGGCTACGTCGTCGGGCCGAACGCGCTGATCTCGCTGGGCGGCGGGAGCTACATCGTGGCGCTGCAGGAGGCGGTCTCGCCCGGCAGGACCGGGTCCGGGCTCGTGGCGCTGCGGGCGTACGTCTCGGACCCGTCGCTCGGGCTGGCGCCGGGGACGCAGCTGCTCGTCGGCCTGGCGCGCGCCGCTCACCCGGCGGCGACGGACAGTCGCGCCGCCGTCGTCCTCGGCCTCCCGCAGCTGCCGGCCGCGCAGGCCTCGCTCGCCGGCGTGCCCGCGTTCATCCCGCCGGAGCTTCCGGACGTCCCGACCAACACGCTCGGCGGCCAGGCCGTGGCGATCGCGTACCAGTTCCTGGGCGTGCCCTACGCCTGGGGCGGCGCGACGCCGTTTGGGTTCGACTGCTCGGGGCTGACGATGTACGTGTACGGGCAGCTCGGAATCAAGCTCGGTCACTACACGGGCTTCCAGTACTACGAAGGGCGTCGCGTTTCGCGCGACCAGCTCCAGCCCGGCGACCTCGTCTTCTTCCACGCGAACTCGGCGGGCGTGCCCCAGCACGAGGGCATGTACATCGGCAGCGGCGCCTTCATCCACGCGCCCCATACGGGCGACGTCGTGCGGGTTTCGAGCCTCTTCGAGACGCGCTACGCCCTCTCCTACGTCGGCGCGGTCCGGCCTTACGCGGCCGGGGCATCGTCCTCGCCGTTGCCGACCTGGACGTCGGCGTCCGGGTAGAGAACGGCCCAGACGCGCAGGTAGATCGACAGCTCGCTCTGCGGAGTGTCGACCTCCAGCAGACTCGGCCCGGCGACGATCACCGTCTGGCGAAGGCTCCGCAGGAAGTGCGCCAGACGGTCCGTGTAGCTCGGGTCGGAGAGGCGAAGCTGCATCGGGCCGCCGCTCCGAGTGTTTCACCGCGGCGGCCTCCTGCCGTCACCCGGACGAGGGAGCTACGGAAGCGAATCCAGGACCTGCGCTGCATGCCCGGCAGGCTTGATGCCGAGCATTGCACGCGCGACCTTTCCCTCCGGGTCGATGATGAACGTCGACCGGTTGATGCCCATGTAGCTCTTGCCCGCGAACTTCCGCTCGCCCCACACGCCGTACTTCTCCGCGATTGCGTGATCCGGGTCGGCCAGCAGCGTGAACGGGAGCTCGTGCTTCGCCTTGAACTTCTCGTGGGAGACGACGTCGTCGGGGCTGACGCCGAGGACCTCCGCGCCGCGCTCGCGAAAGACGTCGTATGCGTCCCGGAACTCGCACGCCTCAGTGGTACAGCCGGGCGTGTCGTCCTTGGGATAGAAATAGAGAACGACGGGGCGTCCGCGCAGGTCGGACAGCTTCACGGCCTCTCCGCTGTCGCTCTGCAGCTCGAAATCTGGAGCCGGCTTGCCTTCCTCGATCACTAGGTTCCTCTCTCGGTCGTGTTCCGGGACGGAAGCTAGCCTACGTTCATGGGGAAGTTCCTCGCCGACCGCCCGACGCTCCGCGGCTTTCTGATCATCGCGCTGATCGCGTTGGCCGTGGTGCTGCTCAACCTCTACACGGCAGTGCTGGCGATCGGGATGCTCTTGCGGATCGCGTTCTTCCTCGCGATCGCCTTCTTCATTTTCCTCATGTGGCGTGAGCGGCGGGACGAGATCTCGACGTGGTCGACGCGCGAGACGGTCGTGTTCTACGGCTCGGCGGTGCTGATCGTGGCCGCACTCGGGGTGTACTTCTGGCACGGCCTCCCGGGCTACGAACAGCTCGGCTTCATCGGCGTCCTCGGTTGCGCCGGTTACGCCATGTGGCGTGTCTGGCGCGACCGGCACCACTACGGAACGTAACCGGGCGGGGGTCGTCGCACCGGGCTTGGCGACCGATCCGTCCCGAGAATGAACCTCAGACGACTCCTACGACCCGCGCCCCACCTCGAGCGCGACCCTGCCCAGCACGCGCTGCTCGTCCTCATCGGCGCCGGCCTCGCGCTAGGCGCGGTCATAGGGATCGCCTGGGCGGCGGGGTTCGGGCGCGTGCTGCACGAGCTGCATCACGTCGACCCGATCTGGTTGCCCGTCGCGTTCGGGATGGAAGTCGCCGCCTACTTCGGCTACGTCGTCGCCTACCGCGAAATCGCCCGTGTCGAGGGCGGCCCGCAGCTCGGTCTCGGACGGGCAGGCGCAATCGTCGCTGCCGGATTCGGCGCGTTCGTCATCCGCGGCGGCTTCGTCGTCGACCGCCACGCGCTCGAGGACGCGGGCCTCGACCCGCGCCAAGCACGCGTGCGCGTGCTCGGTCTCGGTGCGCTGGAGTACGCGATCCTCGCACCCGCCGCCGCCCTCGCGGCTGTGATCATCCTCGCGCGCGGCTCGACCCATCCCAGCCTCGGCTTCACGTTGCCCTGGGCCATCGCCGTGCCGCTCGGATTCGTCGCCGCGTTCGCGGCGCTCGGACTACGCCATCGCGTCGGCGACGAAGGCGGCTGGCGGGCGGCTTTGCGACATGCGCTCGACGCGGTCAACATGCTCCGCCACCTCGCCTCCCAGGGCGCCCAGCACGGCGGCGCGTTCGTCGGCACGACGCTGTATTGGGTCGGGGACGTCGGCTGTCTGTGGGCGAGCCTGCGCGCGTTCCACGACTCGCCGGATCTGCCCGCACTCGTGATCGGCTACGCGACGGGCTACGCACTCACGCGTCGCACGCTCCCGCTCGGCGGTGCCGGTTCGGTCGAGGCGCTCGTGTCGTTCGCGCTCGCGTGGACCGGCATTCCGCTCGCGAAGGCCGTGCTCTCGGTCTGTGCCTACCGGATCTTCAACCTGTGGCTGCCGCTGCTGCCCGCCGCGATCGGCCTCCGCCAGCTGAAGCGCTGGCGCGAGCACGCGGCGCGAGCCTAGGAAGGCACCTCCGGCTCGGGCCAAAACTCCTCCGCCGGGCGGTGACGCACGGGACGGAGCTCCGGATGCGGCTGGAAGAAGCGCTGTGCGATCGCGGTCGGGACGATCGCCGACAGCACGACAACGGTGATCAGCAAGGAGAACTGGGTGCGGTCGATGATCCCCGTGTTTAGCCCGTAGAGCGAGCTGATCGTCCCGAACGTCAGGCCCGTCGACATGAGCAACGTCGTGAAGACGGCGTGGGGGGCGGTGAAGCGCCGCGCCAGCGGGTAGATGCCCGCGAGCTTCGGGGCCAGCTTCGCTGCAAACAGCAGCGCCAGCACGCCAATGTTCGCCCAGACGGCGCTGAGGGAGACGTTCAGGCCACCCTTGAGGAAAAAGAGCGGCGTGAGGAAGGCGAATGCGACGACACGCAGGCGCACCTGCTCCTCTCTGTGCTCCGCGTAGTGGTTTGCGAGTGCGAGGCCGAGGACGAACGCCGGCAGGACCGCGTGCGAGTGTGCGCGGTCGCCGAGCCACATCAACAGCAGCAGTGACGCAAAGACGAGTTTGATCTCCGGCTCGATCACGCGGTCGCCGTACCGGCCGAAGAACCACGGCGCAATCCGCGGTAGGACGAAGATCAGCACGAGCGAGGCGACGACGAACGGGACGATCCAGACGGTTGGCTTGATGAAGAGGATCGACAGCGCGGCTGCCGTGCCGAAGTCGGTGACGAACGTCGCCGACATCAGCCGCTTCCCGACCAGCTCCTGGTTGAGGCCGGTCTCGACGAGCACCGCATAGACGACCGCGAGGCTCGTGGTCGACAACGCGATGCCGGCGATCTCCGTCTGCTTCAGGTTCCAGTCGAGCGCGCAATAGGCGAACCCGCCGGCGACAAGGAAGGGCGCGAAGAACGAGACGGCGCCGATCGACATGCTGGCGCGCCACTCCCGCCGGAACTGCGGCACGTCGACCTCGGCGCCGGCCAGGAACGTCAGCACGATCCCGGCGAAGGAGCCGATGAAGGAGAGCCAGTTCGGGATGTCGGGGTGAAAGGCGTTCCCGACGAAGACGCCGGCCGCCAGCTCGATCAACGCGACCGAAAGGCCGATCTCGACGGAGATCGTGCTGGCGGCGAGGATCGTGCCGCCGAGGACTGCTGCGAGTGCGAAGTCGCTCACCGCTCCTCCTTGGAGTCAGCTGTGGTCTCAGTGGGTAGAGGCCGTCAGCCCCGGAGGGCGGTTAGGCGCGAGCCTCATCGCGCTGGCCGGATGCTAGCCGACGCTCAGGCTTCGACGCGTGAGCCGGCGCCGTCGAGCGCGTCCAGCGCGGCCCGGATCGCCACCTGCTGGCCGACGAAGATCGGCGTGTCTCGATCCGTGTAGCGGGAGGCTTCGGTCTCGCGCAGCGTCAGCATCAGGTGCATGAAATCGGACGGCTCGTCGCACTCGAACGCCGTCATGAACTCCTGGTCGTCGATGCCGAACGAGTATGTCGTGTGATTGTGGATCGTCGAGAACTCCGCGCCGATGCGCATGTGCTCGTCCATCGCTCGCTGCCGCTCGTCGGGCGGGAGCGCGTACCACGGGCGCACCTTCACGAACGGGTCGACGACGAGGTAAGGGGAGCCCTTCGGGATCACCCGGCGCGCACGGCGCGCTTTTGTGTACTGAGAGGCCTTGGTCGTCGCAAGATAGGAGTAGGGCGTCTCGAGCCAGCCCGCAAGCGGCGTCGCGTTCAGCGCGGTGCCAAGCTCGCCCAGGTCCTCGTAGCGCTGCGTGATCTTCCAGAGGAAGAAGTCGCAGTCCGGCCGAACGCCGCTGACGGTGTAGGCCCGCAGCGTGTCCATGCGCGTCGCCCAGTCCTCGACGACTTCGGCGAAGGCGTCCTTGCCGGCGGCGCGCTCCTCGACGGGAAGCCGCCGCCAAGCGGGGTCGACCCGGAAGAACGTGTAGGCGACGTACTGGCCCTCCACGGGGGAAATGCTAGACCGAGGCTAGCGGCCGCCGGAGGCGCTGACGAGCACCCAGCCGAACGTGTCGTTCGTGACCGGTGGCTCGCCGCATTCGTACGCGCCCGCGCGGACGGCGTTCATGGCGCTCTTCACGAGCGCGCGGCTGGACTTCGGCGTCCCGTCGGCGTAATAGACGCCCGACTGCCAGCGGTTGTGATCCGTCTCGTCGGTGACGTGGAAGATCAGGAAGCCGCGCACTGTTGGCTGGCAGGCGGCCAGCTTCAGCGCTTCGTCGTAGTAGGCGGCCTGGACGCCTTCGCTCACCGGCTTCGTCGTCGCGGGCTCAGTGCCGCCGTAGAAGCCGCGCTTCGCGTCCGGAATCTGGGAGTCGACGCCGTACTCGTCATACACGATCGGGAGCGTCGAGCCCTTCTGGGCCGTCCCGTTGAACGCTTTGCCGAGCAGCGCGACCAGGCGCGGGTAATCCGCGAGCCCGAGGGACGTTCCGCTCAGGTGCGCCAGCGTGGGCGGCGTGCTCGAGTTCTCGCCGTACGGATGAAACGAAAAGCCGTCCATGATCGGCTTGTTGCGATTCATCGCCCGGTAGGCGATGCCCATGTCCGTGATGAACGCCGTGGGCGAGTGCGTGTCACGGCCCGTGCCCGGACGGTCGATGCCGCGCGGCGACACGGAGCCGCCGATGATGAAGATGTTCCGGTCGGCCGCCTTCATCAGGTCGTACGTCCGCGCCAGCAGCTGGACGTAAGCCGGTGCCGCGACGTCCTCGCCGTTTATGCCGAACTGCGGCAGCCAGTAGCGGTTGAGATTCGGCTCGTTGCCGACGATGTACTCCCGGATCGTCGGGACGCGCCGCACGATATCCGCGGCGAAGCGCGCGAACTGTGTGCGCGCCGCGGCGGTCAGCGGCGTCGCGCGGCTGCCGAACGGCATCACGGTCGCGACGACGCGGATGTCGAGGAAGATGCCGGCGGCGGCGATCGACTGGAGCGCGTGCAACTGATCGGGCGGGACGGCGCGCTGGCCCGGCGACCAGTTCGCGGTGATGCGGATCGTGTCGAAGCCGGCCGCCTTCGCGAGCTGCATCTTCGTCATCGCCACCTGCGGATCGGCGTTGCGGCCCTCGTCCTCGGCCGCGCCCATGTACATGCGCTGGCTCGCCAGTGCGCCTGCAGGCAACACCAGCGCGGCGAGCGCGCAGAGGGACGCGGTGAGGGTTCGGAGTCGAGGCACGAGAAAGACGGTAGACCCGCAGCCTGACGCCTGGGCCCGCCGCCAGTGTAGGAAGGCTTTCGGAAAGCGTCAACCATGAGGCTGCGGCGGAAGATCCCCCGGACGGGGGAGGACCGGGCCGACTGGGCACCGATAATTGACAGGAGTCAGGATGCTGTTGCCAAGCTCTTGTCGCAGGGAGCTCCGGGAAGCTCGCCACAGCCTCCACACAACGATCCTGATGATCTCCGCGGCGGCCCGGTCTCTCCACCCGGGCCGCTTCTCTTTCCGCGCGGAAGCTGCGCTTCCGCGCGGGTAGGGACGCCGCTTCGCGGGGAACGCGCGCCGGCGGAGCCGGCGCGCTCTTTGCTGCTTGGCGGAGGTCGCCCTCCGTGCTGTGCGGCGAGGCTTCGCGTCGCCGCAGCGCATCAGTTCCGCCTCCGGCTAAGCCCGCTTCGCTCGGCTTAGCCTGCGGCGTTCGGGGCTAGGCTGGAATCGATGTCTCGCCTCGAGAATCAGTTGAAGTCCTTGCCGGCCCGTCCCGGTGTGTACCTGTTTCGGGACGGGGATGGAGACGTGCTCTATGTGGGGAAGGCCAAGTCCTTGCGGCCTCGGGTTCGGTCTTACTTCCAGCAGAGCTCGGATATGCGGACGGCGATTCGGCAGTTGCCGGAGCGGGTGGCTGACGTCGAGGTGATCGTCACCCAGAGCGAGGTCGAGGCTTTGCACCTCGAGCAGAACCTCGTCAAGCGGCACCGGCCGCCGTACACCGTCCGGCTCCGCGACGACAAGTCTTCCCCGTACATCGCCGTGACCGTCGAGGACGAGTACCCGCGGGTCATGTTCACGCGGGAGCGGCATCGCCGGGGTGTCGTCTACTTCGGGCCGTACGCGAACGCGAAGAAGGTGCGCGAGACGCTGGACGTCCTCAACCGCGTCTTCCCCTACCGGCCCTGCGAGGGCCCGAAGCCGGGACGCCACTCGGGCATCCCGTGCCTCGACTACCACATCGAGCGTTGCCTGGCGCCCTGCGTCGGCTAT
>JBKPGW010000200.1:0-1639 GCA_046729555.1 Actinomycetota bacterium
GGCAAAGCCGATTCCCGAGAACTACCACGCCCTCACTCCATCTCTCGCCGTTGAAAACGCGGCGCAGGCGATCGAGTTCTACAAGCGGGCGTTCGGCGCGAAGGAGCGCGGACGGATGCCCGGCCCGGGAGACACCATCGCTCACGCCGAGCTGGAGATCGGCGACTCCGTGCTCATGCTCGCCGATCCGATGCCGCAGTCGACCGTGACGCCGCCGACGAATCTGGGTGGCACGAGCGTCGGCATCTTCCTGTACGTCGAGGATGTCGACTCGGTCGTCCAGGACGCGCTCGACGCGGGCGCGACCGTCAAAATGCCCATCGCAGACCAATTCTGGGGCGACCGCTTCGGCGTTGTGGCCGATCCATTCGGGCACACGTGGCAGATCGCCACGCACGTTGAGGACCTCACGCCCGAAGAGATCATGGAACGCGGCAAGACGGCGATGGCCAGCATGAGCTGACGTCGGCTTGGGGGGCCGCCGGCATCCGGTCGGCGGCCCCCGGCGCCGCCGCAGAAGGTCATCCTGCGCCGGGTCTAGGATGGGCGTCCCGTGCCAGAAGCGCCGTTCGTCCACCTTCACGTCCACTCCGAGTACTCGATCCTCGACGGCGCCTGCCGCATCCCCGCCCTCGCGGCGCGAGCCGCCGAGTTCGAGATGCCGGCTGTCGGGCTCACCGACCACGGCTCCATGGCCGGGGCCATCGAGCTCTACCGCGAGACCAAAAAGCACGGGATCAAGCCGCTGCTCGGCTGCGAGGTCTACGTCGCCGACGACCGCCGCGCCCAGACCAAGGGCAACGCCCACCTCACGCTCCTCGCCGCCGACAACACCGGCTACGGCAACCTGATCAGGCTCGCCTCGGCCGCTTACCTCGAGGGGTACTACTACAAGCCGCGCGTCGATTGGGAGCTCCTCCAGAGCCACTCTGAGGGACTGCTCGCCCTCTCCGGCTGCCTGTCCGGACGCGTCTGCAAGGCACTAGAAGAACAGCGCCCCGTCGACGCGGCCGCAGACCTCGACCGGCTCGTCCAGATCTTCGGCAAGGACAACACCTACGTTGAGATCCAGAACGCGCACCTCGAGCCCCAACAAAGAATCAACCCACTGCTGGGGAAGCTCGCCGAAGGCACCGGGCTCGGGCTCGTTGCGACCGGCGACGTGCACTACCTCAATCATGAGGACGCGCGCGCGCACGAGGCGCTGCTCTGCATCCAGTCCGGCGACTCGCTCAAAAACCCGCAGCGCTGGAAGTTCGACACCGACCACTTCTACTTCAAGTCGCCGCAGGAAATGGCGGCCGACTTCCCCAGCTACGAGCACGCGCTCCGCCGCACGCTCGAGATCGCAGAGCGCTGCAACGTCACGATCGACCTCGGGCGGCTGCTCTTGCCGAAATACCCGACGCCCGACGATCGCGACGCCTTCGACTACCTCGTCGAGCTCACGGAAAAAGGCCTGCAAAAGCGATACGAACGCGAGACGCCGGAGCTTCAGGAGCGGCTCAAGTTCGAGCTGAAGACGATCCGCGAGCTCGGCTTCACCGACTACTTCCTGATCGTCTGGGACTTCATCGCCTTCGCGAAGCGCAACGGCATCCAGGTCGGGCCCGGCCGCGGCTCCGCCGCCGGCTCACTG
>JBKPGW010000201.1:0-4391 GCA_046729555.1 Actinomycetota bacterium
CCGCTCCGCGTCGTTGTCGAGCGCCGGCAGGTCGTCGTGCACGAGCGAGAACGCGTGCACCAGCTCGAGCGCCGCGCCGGCCGGCAGCGCACGGTCCGCCTCCGCCCCCGCGGCCTCCGTGGTCGCGAGGCAGATCACGGCGCGCACACGCTTCCCGCCCACCAACGCATAGCGCACCGACTCCGCCTGGCCGTGCAGCTCGGGGGTCAGCGCCAGCTCGCCGAGGTAGTCCTCGACGAGCGAGCGGAGCTCGTCAGGACTCCGCATCCGCCTCCGCCTCGCGCTTTGCCCGCTGCAGCTCCTCCTCGATCGCCTTGCTCAGCTCGGCGAGCTCCGTCAGCACGTCCAGCGCCCGCTCGGCGTCGTCCGCCTGGGAGAGCTGCTCCAGCTCGGCGCGCGCCTTCTCGAGGCGCGCGAGCAACTCCTCGGCGCGGGCCAGAGATTCTTCCGCGCTCATGTCACTCGCTCCCTCACGATGCGCCCAAGGATGCCGTTCACGAGGCGGGCGGCGTCGTCGGTGGCGTATCGCTTCGCGAGCGTGACAGCCTCGTCGATCGCGACCTCGTCGGGAACCTCGTCGCCGTCGAGCTCGTGCAGCGCGATCCGGAGGATGTTGCGCTCGATCGCGCCGAGCCGGTCCGCCGGCCAGCCCTCGGACGCGGCGGTGATGCGACCGTCCAGCTCCTCCGCCCTCGCGGCGACAGCCTCCGCCGTTTGCCGGGCGAAGTCGTCCACCTCGCCCTCGTAGAGAGACGCCAGGGGCTGTCCGGTGACGTCCCACTGGTAGAGGAGGAACAGGGCGGTGCGGCGCGCGGCATGGCGGCCGCTCATTCGACTTCCTCCACCGAGACGTCGACCTTGTCGACCTCGACACGGCACATCGCGGAGAGCGCGTCCGCGACCCGCCGCTGCACCTCGCGGGCGAGATCCGGCAGCACGACGCCGTACCGCGCCGACAGCTCCAGCCGGACGCTTGCGTGCCCTTCCGCGACGTCGATCTCCAGGCGGCGGCGACCGCGGCGGACCTCGGCGCCGTCCACGGCCTCCGCGGCGCTGACGACAAGCCCGGCCAGCGCCGACGGGGTCACCGTGATCGAACCTCGTGCACCGTCGACGACGTAGCTCATGAGGCGCCCACGGCCGTGAGCCGCTTCTCCTCGAGAAAGCTCGTCGAGTACTGCCCGCTTCGAAACTCTTCGCTCCGGAGGATCTCGAGCGCCATGTCGCGTGTGGTCGCGATGCCGCGAACCTCGAGCTCGTCGAGCGCCCGCAACGCGCGTTTAATCGCAAACGGCCTGGTCTCGTCCCACACGATCAGCTTGGCGATCAGGGAGTCGTAGTACGCGGAAATCACCGCTCCCTCCTCCACGTGCGTGTCGAGCCGGATTCCGGGGCCGAGGGGAGGCTTGAAGCGTTCGATCACGCCTGGGGCCGGTGCGAACCCGCGCGCGGGATCCTCGGCGTTGATGCGCACCTCGATCGCATGGCCGCTGCGGGCCGCGCGGCCGGTCGCACGCAGTTGCTCGCCCGCGGCGATCCGAAGCTGCTCGCGAACGACATCGACGCCGGTGACGAGCTCGCTGACCGGATGTTCGACCTGAAGCCGGGCGTTCAGCTCGATGAAGTAGTACGACCCGTCCGGGGCGAGCAGGAACTCGAACGTGCCGGCGTTCAGGTAACCGATCGCGCGGCAAGCCCGAGCGACGTCGCTCTCCATCGCCTCCCTCGTCCCTTCGCCGAGCGCCGGCGACGGCGACTCCTCGATCAGCTTCTGATGGCGCCGCTGAATCGAGCACTCGCGCTCTCCCAGCGTCAGCACACCGCCGTCCGCGTCGCAAAGAACCTGTATCTCGACGTGCCGCGCCGGGGCGACCAGCTTCTCCAGATAAATGCTGCCGTCGCCGAACGCGGCGAGAGCCTCGGCACTTGCGCGCTCGAACGACGCATCGAGCTCTTCGGCCGCTTCGACGACACGCATGCCCTTCCCGCCGCCGCCGGCGGCCGCCTTGAGCAAAACCGGATAGCCGATCTCGAAGGCAGCGGTGCGCGCATCGTCGAGACCGACGGACTCGGTGCCCGGTACGAGCGGGACGCCCGCGTCCGCGAGCTCCCGTTTGGCCTCGACCTTGTCGCCCATCCGCGCCATCACGTCCGCATCCGGCCCGATGAAGACGAGGTCGTTCTCTTCACACGCACGCACGAACTCGGGGTTCTCCGCCAGGAAGCCCCAGCCGGGGTGCACCGCTTCGCAGCCGGTCGTCTCGCCGGCGGCGATCACCGACGGAACGCTCAAGTAGCTCGCGGCGGCCGCGGGCGGGCCGATGCAGACGGCGCGGTCGGCGAGGCGCGTGTGCAGCGCGCCGGCATCGGCGGTCGAGTACACCGCCACCGCCTCGACGCCGAGCTCGTGCAGTGCGCGAATGACGCGGACCGCGACCTCGCCGCGGTTCGCCACGAGAACCCGCGAGAACATCGCTACAGGGCGTCCAACGGACGACCAACTACGGGCTCGAGCTCGAAGAGCAGCTGCCCGAACTCGACCGGCTCGGCGTTCTCGACGTGGATTGAGCGCACGATGCCGTCGACGTCCGCCTTCACCTCGTTCATCAGCTTCATTGCCTCGAGAATGCACAACGTCTGTCCGGCCCCGACCGCCTGTCCCTCCTCGACGAACGGCGGCGCCCCAGGCTGTGGCGCGCGGTAGAAGGTCCCGACCATCGGCGCCTCGACGCGGACGAGCCCGTTCGACGACGCAACGCCAGTAGCGGACTCGGTTTCGTCCTCCAGCGCCAGCGGCGCCTCCTCCCCGACTTGCAGCGGCGCGCGATCCTCGGTACGGCGAACGGACACGCGCATGCCCGCCTCCTCGATCGTCACTTCGCCGATGCCGGTCTCCTGCACGATTCGGACCAGCTCGCGGATGCGCTCCGCGCGCGCCTGGTCGACGCCGCCCGCCCCGAGCGTCTCGTCACCGGAGGAACGCCCGCGGATCGTGCGCAGCAGCGGCTCGGCGTCGTCGCCGAACAGACCCAGCAGCAACAGCTCCTCCTCGCTGGACGCGAGCCCTTCGGCCTGCGCGCGCACCTCCTGCAGCCCGAGCGCCGCAGTGTCCTCGGCGGACTCGGGGTCGGCGGTCAATGCGACTGCGCGCGCCACGCCCTTGGCGACCGGCGCGGGCGGCGTCCCGAGCCGGCCTTCGACCAGTAAGCGCACCTCGTCGACGACGACGGCGTAGCGGCTGGCCGCGAGCACGTTGAGCAGCGCCTGCGAGCCGAGCACTTGGCCGATCGGCGACGCGAGCGGCGGGTAGCCCACCTCGGCCCGGATCCGGACGAGCTCGGCGATCGCCTCGTCCAGGCGGTCGGCCGCGGCCTGCGCGCGAAGGTTGGACTCGAGCGCGGCGACGAGACTCGCGGGGAGGTCGTGCTGCGCGGCGCGCACCGCGATGCGCGGCGCGAGCGGCGTGACGGGCTCGTCGCCGAGGTACTCGTCGACGACGTCGGACGCCTCCCACAGAACCGAGACGTCGACGTCGCACTCCAAGCCGAGCCCGATCAGCGCTTCAGCGATCGCCTCGCCGGAGACGCGATGGAGCGTGAGCGCGATCGGGTAGACAGCGCAGGCGATCAGCTCGGCGCCCGCGCGCGCGGCTTCGAGCGCGGCAGCGAGAGCGTTGCCGGCCGATCCTTGGCAGTAGATGCCGACCGGAAGACCGGTCGCTTCGCGCAAGCCCGTCACCAGCTCGGCGGCGCGGTGCGGCTGCAGCGAGCCCGTCGGATCGTGCAACAGCACGCGAGCCGCTCCCAGGTTCGGCAGCTCGCGCGCCTGCTCCATCAGCGGGTCGGTCTCCCCCGTACGCCCCGGGCTGTAGACGAGGCCGGCCTCGAACTCCCCGCCGGCCTGCGCAACGGCGTCCGCCGCCTCGCGGAGATTCGAGACGTCGTTGAGCGGATCGTGCAAGCGGAAGACGTCGATCCCGTTCGCTGCGGCGGAGGCGATGAAGCGGCGTATGAAATCGTCGTCGACCGGACGGGACCCGACCAGGAAGCGGCCGCGGAGCGCCAACCCCAGCGGCGTCTTGACGCGCGCCTTGAGCGCGCGGATGCGCTCCCACGGGCTCTCGACGCCGCGCCGCACAGCGCTCTCGAAGCAGCCGCCGCCGGAAACCTCGAGGTAGGCGAAGCCGGCGCGGTCGAGGACCTCCGCGATGCGCAACTGCTCAGCCGTCGGCAGCCGCCCGGCCAAAGGCTCCTGGCCAAGGAGCCGGACGGTCGTGTCGGCTAGGCCCGGCATGCGTGGAGCCTAGCGCCGAGGCGCCGACTCGGCGGCGCCGGTCAAAGGACGCGCGCGCGGCGCGCGCGGGCTCGTATAAACAACAGACCCGGCCCACC
>JBKPGW010000202.1:0-50749 GCA_046729555.1 Actinomycetota bacterium
CGGGGGGCGGGCGGTTGTTATTAACACGGCCGCCGGGAACGGCCGGTCGGAAAACTCGGTCTAAAGCGCAAGCTTTGCCCACGCGGCCCGCCGCGGGGCCTCGACCACATCGGGTTCGAAAGGCCATTTAGACTCGGGCCATGGCTAAGACACGTGTAGGGATCAACGGATTTGGGCGCATTGGCCGCAACTTCTTTCGCGCTCACCTCGAGCGTGGGGGGGATTTCGAGATCGTCGCGATCAACGACCTCGGCGACGCCAGGACAATGGGACACCTCCTGAAGTACGACTCCGTCCTCGGGCAGCTGGAAGAGGACGTCGACGTTGGGGACGGCGTCATCAAGGCCGGGAAGAGCGAGCTTCAGGTTCTTTCCGAGAGGGATCCGGCCGGCTTGCCGTGGCGGGATCTCGACGTCGAGCTCGTCATCGAGTCCACTGGGCTCTTCGCCGACCGCGACGGGGCGCAGAAGCACCTCGACGCCGGCGCGAAAAAGGTCGTGATCTCGGCTCCCGCGACGGACCCTGACGTGACCATCGTGCTCGGCGTCAACGACGACATGTACGACCCGGAGCACCACCACATCGTCTCGAACGCCTCGTGCACGACGAACTGCGTCGCGCCGTTGGCCAAGGTGCTGCACGACGCATTCACGGTCGAGCAGGGCTTCATGACGACGATCCACGCCTACACGAACGACCAACAGATCCTCGACCTGCCGCACAAGGACCTCCGGCGCGCCCGCGCAGCCGCGATCAACCTGATCCCGACCTCGACGGGGGCGGCGCGTGCGATCGGACTCGTGATGCCGGATCTGAAGGGGAAGGTTGACGGGATCTCGGTGCGGGCGCCGGTCCCGACCGGGTCGATCACCGACCTCGTCGTGCGGCTCGGCCGGGACGTCACCGTCGAGGAGATCAACGCGGCCTATCGCGACGCTGCCGGCGGCGGGCGGCTGGAGGGGATCTTGCGCTACGCCGACGACCCGCTCGTCTCGACGGACATCATCCACTCGCAGTACTCGTGCATCGTCGACAGCGAGCTGACGATGGCGAACGGGAGCATGGCCAAGGTCTTCGGCTGGTACGACAACGAGTGGGGCTACAGCTGCCGCCTCGTCGACGTCGTGGCGAAGATCGCGGCCCACATCCCCGCGGCTGTCTCGGCATAGGTGCACCGGCCGCGCTCGATGCGCGAGGCCGACGTCGAGGGCAAGCACGTGCTCGTCCGGTCGGACCTGAACGTTCCGCTCGAGGGTCGCCGAGTCGCCGACGACACACGAATTCGCGCGTCGCTTCCGACGCTGCGCCTGTTGCTCGAACGTGGCTCGGACCGGGTCACTGTGTGCTCCCATCTCGGGCGCCCGAAAGGGGAAGACCCGGCCTTCTCGATGGGGCCCGTGGAGGACCGCCTGCGCGAGCTGCTTCCCGACGACCGCATCCGGGTGCTCGAGAACACACGGTTCAATCCGGGCGAGACGAAGAACGATCCGGAGTTCGCGCGGAGGCTTGCCGACCTCAACGATGTCTTCGTCCAGGACGCCTTCGGCTCCGTCCATCGCGCCCACGCCTCGACCGTCGGAGTCGCACAACTGCTGCCGCCCTACGCGGGACTGCTGCTGGAAAAGGAGCTCACCGAGCTGGGGAAGCTCCTCGGCGACGTGGAACATCCCTTCGTGCTGATCTCCGGCGGTGCGAAGGTGGAGGACAAGCTCGGGGTGCTGCAGAGCCTCGGCGGCAAGGCCGACACTGTCCTGGTCGGCGGCAAGATGGCCGAGGAGATCCGCGATGACAATCCGCTGCCGTTCGATGTCGTCCTGCCGACGGACGTGGTTGCGGCGAGCGAATTCGCGGAAGATGCCGAGACGCGAGTGAGCCCGTACGACGCACTTCCCGACGGCTGGCTCGGTCTCGACATCGGGCCCGAGACGCGCGAGCTGTTCGCGCAGCACATCGCCGAGGCGAGGACGATCTTCTGGAACGGGCCGATGGGAGTCTTCGAATGGCCGGCTTTCGCCGAGGGCACGAGGGCGGTGGCGGAAACTGTCGCCCGGTCCGAGGGTTACTCGGTCGTCGGTGGTGCCGATTCGGCGCGCGCGCTCGTAGAGCTCGGTCTCGACGACGAGGTCTCGTGGCTGTCGACGGGCGGCGGCGCGGCCCTCGAGCTGCTCGAAGGCAAGGAGCTCCCCGGCGTCGCGGTGATTCCGGAGGCGTAGATGCTGATCGCCGGCAACTGGAAGATGTACAAGGGCCCGGCCGAGACGGCCGAGTTCTGCCTCGGCCTGCGCGAGCAGGAGCTTCAAGGCGTCGACGTCGTCGTTTGCCCCCCGTTCGTCGCGCTCGCGGTGGCCGTGCAACTCCTGGCCGGAACGGAGATCGCGGTCGCGGCCCAGAACGTACACTGGGAGGACGAAGGCGCCTACACGGGCGAGGTCTCGGCCCCCATGCTGCGCGAGCTCGGCGTCTACGGGGCGATCGCCGGCCACTCGGAACGCCGGCAGTACTTCGGCGAGACCGACGAGACGGTCGGCAACCGCGTTCACGCGGCGCTCGAAGCGGGCCTCTTCGTGATCGCCTGCATCGGCGAGACCGAGGAGGAGCGCGAGCGCGGCGAGACCGAGGACGTGCTCCGCCGGCAGCTCTCCGTCCTCGAGCCTGACGACAACCTCGTGCTGGCCTACGAGCCCGTCTGGGCAATCGGCACCGGCAGGACCGCGACGCCCGAGCTCGCCCAGGAAGCGCACGCGTTCGTCAAGTCACTGCTCGACGCACCCGTTCTCTACGGCGGCTCGGTCAAGCCCGAGAACGCAGCCGACCTGCTCGCGCAGCCCGACGTCGACGGTGCGCTCGTCGGCGGCGCATCCCTCGAGCTCGAGTCCTTCACAGCGATTTGCCGCGCAGCTCTCCGCTCGTAGCGCTGGTCATCCTCGACGGCTGGGGCTGCGCACCGCCCGGCCCGGGCAACGCGGTCGAGCTCGCCGACACGCCGAACTTCGACCGGCTCTGGCGAACGTTTCCGCACACGACGCTGGATGCATCCGGCGAGTCGGTCGGGCTTCCGCCCGGCCAGATGGGGAACTCGGAGGTCGGTCACCTGACGATCGGGTCGGGCCGCGTCCTCTTCCAGGACCTCATGCGCGTGAACAAGTCGATCGGCGACGGCTCCTTCTTCGAGAACCCGGCACTGAACGCGGCCTTCGAACGAGGCGAGCGAACGCACCTGCTCGGTCTCGTCTCCCACGGCGGCGTCCATTCGCACATCGACCACCTGCGCGCGCTGCTCCGGTTCGCGCCGGAGAAGACCTGGATTCATGCCTTCACCGACGGCCGCGATGTCTCCCCACACTCAGCCGTGAACGACCTGGCCGAGCTGCCCGTCGAACGGATCGCCACGGTCGCCGGGCGCTACTACGCGATGGATCGGGACAAGCGCTGGGACCGCACGGAGCGCGCGTTCGACGCGATCGTGCACGGGCGAGGGGAGCGGGCCGACGATCCGCTCGAGGCGGTACGGCGTAGTTATGAGCGAGGCATCACGGATGAGTTCATCGAGCCTGTCGTCGTCACCGGCCGTCCGAGGCTCGACCCGGCCCGCGACAGCGCGATCTTCTTCAACTTCCGGCCCGACCGAGCCCGCCAAATGGTGATGAAGCTCCTCGAGGCAGGCGCCGATGTCACCACCATGACGAGGTATGCGGCGAACCTCGACGTCCCCGTCGCCTTCGCCGAGCAGGAGGTGCACGAGACGCTGGCCGAGGTCCTTGCTGAGCATGACGTCAGGCAACTGCACGTGGCGGAGACCGAGAAGTACGCGCACGTCACCTACTTCTTCAACGGTGGCCGCGAGCCGGAGTGGACGGGGGAGACGCGCGTGCTGGTTCCCTCCCCCCGCGACGTACCGAGCTACGACCACAAGCCGGAAATGTCGGCCCGCGAGGTCGCCGACCGTTTCGTCGCGGAGCTTGACCGCGACGGCTACGCCTTCGCGGTCCTCAACTTCGCGAACCCGGACATGGTCGGCCATACAGGTTCGATCCCGGCGACGGTGAAGGCAGTGGAGACGGTGGACGCGTGCCTGGGAGAGGTGGTGGCGGCGGTCGAGCGCAAAGGCGGCGTTTCGCTGATCACGGCCGACCACGGCAATGCCGAACAGATGTTCGAAGCAGACGGCGTCAGCCCTCACACGGCCCACACGACGAACCCTGTCCCGCTGATCGTCACCGACCGGGAGATCACCCTTCGGGAGGGCGGCGAGCTGTCGGATTTAGTGCCCTCTGTGCTGGGATTTCTCGGTTTCAAACAACCTTTACAGATGACCGGAAAATCGCTAACGAGCCCGGTGTGATCCGGGCTATACTCGGGCACCTTGTCGCTACAGCAACCTGATTTTGGCGTCCTGCGGAAGGCTCAAAAGGGCGACGAGCGAGCTTTTTCGATCATCGTCCACGCGTATCAGGTTCCAGTCTTCAACTACGTCCTGCGGCTCGTCGGCGACCGCACGCTCGCCGAGGACCTGACGCAGGAGGTGTTCCTCCGCGTCTTCCAGGGCCTCCCGCGCTTCTCATCGCGTTCGAAGTTCACGACCTGGCTCTTCCAGGTGACGAAGAACCGCGTGCTCGACGAGCTACGGGCATCGGAGCGACGCCCCCGAGCGGTCGTGGCACTCGAGGACGTTCCTCCGCTCGAGGTCGTCGACGCTCCGATGGAGCGCCTCGAGGCGATCGACGCCGTCTGGCGGGCTGTCGAGGGTCTCAACGTCGACCTGAAGATGGCGTTGCTCCTGCGCGACGTCGTCGGACTGTCCTACACCGAGATTGCGGACTCGCTCGAGATCACGCTCGCGACCGTCAAGTGGCGGATCTACAAGGCGCGTGAGGACGTCCAGCTCGCGCTCGCCCGTGAGGGCATCACCTTCGGGGCCGACGAGGCGGATAAAGCAAAAGCGGGCGTCTGACCGGGGTCTGACCCCGAAGGGGTCTGACCCCAGCAGTTCGGTTCAGCGGGAGTGCGCCCGTAACCAGCGCGCGAGGTTGCGCGCCTCCTCCGTTGCACTTGATCCGGGTGCCGGCGGCGTGACCTGCGGAGGCGCGGGCTGCGGCGACTTGCCGTCTCCGCCGAACTGCGCGAGCCCGAGGATGACCGCGACGACTCCGGCGACGGCCGCGCCCGCGAGCCAGAGCCACCAGCGTTGCGGCCTCGGCCGCCGCTGCGGCAGCGGGCGCGTCGGGCCTTTGGCCGATCCGGCCAGCTCCTGCCCGAGCTCCGCAGCGGAGGCCGGACGGAACTTCGGCTCGCGCGCGAGCGCATGCATGACCGCGGCCTCGAGTTCGGACGGCACGGACGGCGACAGGTCCCGGACCGGCGTGATCACGCCTTCCGCCTGCCTCGCCGCCAGCTCGGCGAGCGATGCGAAGGTGAACGGCGGCCGCCCGGTCAGCAGCTCGTACAGCACCGCGCCGAGCGAGTAGACGTCGGAGACTGCGGAGGCGTTTTCGCCCGCGAGCTGCTCCGGGGCAAGATAGGCGGCGGTTCCCAGCACGGTCCCCACCTGCGTGTGGCGTGTGGCCTCCGCCGCGCGCGCGATCCCGAAGTCGACGATCTTCAGCACGCCGTCGTCGCGCAGGAGCAGGTTTCCCGGCTTCACGTCGCGGTGCACGAGCCCCGCCTCGTGCGCGTGCTGCAGGCCGGCGCACGCCTGCCCACCGAGCTCGACCACGCGGTCGGGTGCAAGCCGGCCGCATTCGGCGAGCGTCGTGCCGGCGACGTACTCCATGACGATGAAGGGCTGCCCATCGGTCTCGCCGGCGTCGTAGACCTTGACGACGTTGGGATGCGAGAGACGCCCGGCCAGCCGGGCTTCGCGGAGGAAGCGCGCGCGGAAGGTGTCGTCCCCGGCGAGGTGCTCCGCGAGTACCTTCAGTGCGACGGGCCGGCGCAGCTCCTCGTCCCGCGCGAGGTACACCGTCGCCATGCCGCCGCGGCCGAGCTCGTGCTCGACCCGATAGCGACCGGCGGTGAGCGTCTCGGTCAATCGCCCTCCTTGTCCTTCTTGCCGTGATCCTTGTGCTTACCGCGACCGTGCTCCTTGGCGGGAGGCTGAGGCGGCGGAACGCACTTCACACGCCCGACCAGGTCGTTCACGCTCGCCGAGAGCGGCTCTTGCAGCGCACCGACGACGCGGCCGCTGTTGATCGCCGCGATCGTCTCGCGCTGCAGCTCGGCCGCGAGCGTCGACGCCCGACACGAGTCGCCGGCGGCCAGTGCGTCGGCGACCGCCTCGCTGCGTGCGGCCAGTGCGGTCGCGAGCGTGCGCGGAAGCGTCGGCGGCGGTGTCGCATTCCCCCCTCCGCCGCTGCCGCAACCGGTGAGACAGAGTGCGCCGGCGACCGCCGCCCCGAGCACACGCGGTGTCAGTCCGATCACGCGTCTCATCATTCGCCACGCTCGAGTCGAAGCGCGAGCGCGCGCGGCAGCCCGCGCTCACCCATCTCGCTCTGCGTCTCCTCAATCGAGTATGGGACCCGATGGAAGAAGGCAAACCTGCGGTCGAGGTCGAGCAGCAGCCAGGCGGCGCGGGGATCGCCGTCGCGTGGCTGCCCGACTGAACCGGGATTCAGTAACCAGCGACCGCTCAGCTCGACCTCGGTCCCTGCGGGCGCGAGGCCGCCGGAGACGTCACGGCCGTCGTAGGCCAGCGCGAGGGCGACGTGACTGTGCCCGACGAGGATGAGCGGCACGTCGGCGAGCTCGAACGTTCCGCGCGCGGCCTCCTCGGTGAGCACGTACTCCCAGACCGGATCGCGCGCGCTTGCGTGAAAGAGGTCGACGCCCTCGACCTGGGCGAGCGGCTTCAGGCTCTCGAGGAACGTGCGGGACGTCGGCGTAAGCACCTCGGACGTCCAGACCGCAGCCGCCGCAGCCTCGTCGTTGAAGTCGCTCACCGACAGCTCCCCGAGGACGACGAGATCGTGGTTGCCGACGAGACAACGATCCGCGCGGCTTTCGACCGCCTCGCAGCACTCGTTCGGGCGCGGTCCGTAGCCGACCGTGTCCCCGAGGCACCAGATCGCATCCACGCGCGCACCGTCGATTTGCTCGAGGACCGCCTCGAGAGCGTGATAGTTAGCGTGGACGTCGGAGATGACCGCAACGCGCATCGTCAGACCCGCGACCTTAGCCGTCGGCGCCGTGACGGTTTGGGCACTCGCAGCGAGCTTCCTCTGGCGCACGAAGGTTCCCGCGGACTTGCACCTCCCGTCGCTCGACGCACGCGAGGTGTTCGGAGCTCACGCCGTGACGGCAGGCACGCGCTTCGACCGCTTCTTCGAGATCGAGTGGGTGCTGGAAACGCTGACGACCGTGGCCGTGTTGGTCGTGCTGGCACGACGCGGACCGCGGCTCGCGCGCTCGCTCGGGCTCGGCCCTGTGAACGCCGGGATCATCACTGCCGTCGTGGTCGGCGTCGTGCTCTGGACCGTCAACCTGCCCTTCAGCTTCGCGTCAGCCTGGTGGTCGCGCAGGCACGGGATCCTCGTGCAGAGCTGGGTGTCGATCGTGTTCGAGCCGTGGGGCGGGCTGCTGAGCTCGACGTTCGTGACGGCGCTCGTGTTCGCCGTCCTGCTGCTCCTCGCAAAACGATTTGGGCGGAGCTGGTGGATCGGCGCGGGGATCGTGATCTTCGCGCTGGCGTTCGTCCTGCAGCTCGTGTTCCCGTACCTGCAGCGGTACGGAACGCACCCGGTGCGCTCGCCCCGGCTCGCCGCACAGATCGAGACGCTCGAGCGGCGCGAACACGTCGGCCACCCGACCGTGCGGATCGTGCCGATGCACGACGAGACGACCGCGGCGAACGCGTATGCGATCGGCATCGGTCCCAGTCGCGGCATCTTCATCTGGGACACCATGCTCGACGGACGCTTCACGTCCGGAGAGGTGAGATTCGTGGTCGGCCACGAGCTCGGCCACCTCGCCCGCTGGCACATCTGGAAGGGGATCGCGTGGGGCGCGCTCATCGGCTTCCCGCTGCTCGCGCTCGTCGCTCTCGTGACCGGCCGCCGCGGCGGCCTCCGCAATCCCGGGACCGTCCCGCTCGCGCTGCTCACTCTGAGCGTGGCAGCCGTCGTCGTGACGCCCTTCACCAACACCGTCTCGCGCCGCTACGAGGCGGAGGCGGACTGGATGGCTCTGAACGCGACGCGCGATCCTGCCTCGGCCCGCGGCCTCTTCAAGGAGTTCGTCGAGACGGACCTGCAGAACCCCGATCCGCCCGGCTGGGTGCACGTCTTCCTCGAGGATCATCCGAGCGCACTCGTGCGCGTCGAGCAGGCCGAGGCCTGGCGGCGGCTGAACCGCTAGGTGTCTCTCGGTGGAGCCTCAGGAAGGTTGCGGATCCCTTCCTGCGTCGACCACTTCGAGTAGGAGTCCTGCATCGCGGCGAGCAGTTCCGGGAAGAACTGCTGGGACATGTTCACGCGTGACACAACGACACCGGGGACGTCGCCCTCTTCGATCTCGTGGTCGATGCGCGCGAACGTGATCGTGAATTCGTAGGCCGAGAAGGTGACGTTGGCGAAGTTCGCATAGACCCCCGCCATCTGCTCCGGGTCGAGGTGGATGTTGAGCTGGCGCTCCTGAGGCTCCTCGTCCACGCCCCAACGATACTACTGGCGTGGAGCCGGTCTTCAGCTTCCGCCGCTTCGGCTATGCGCTCACCGCGATGGTCGTGGTGCTCGCTGCGGGAACGGTCGGGTTCCGCGCCTCGCTGGACGAGCCGTGGCTGCAGTCGTTCTACCGGGCTGTCGTCTCGAGCTCGCTGACGGGTCTCGACACCGTCCCGAGGAACGACAGCGCGCGGATCCTGACGATCTTTCTGGTGCTCGCGGGGATCACTATCTTTGCGTACATCGGCTCGCTCCTCGTCGAGGCGATCGCGCGAGGGGTGATCGGGGGGATGTGGGCGGAGCGGAGGAGGCGACGGGCGATCGAGGCGATGCGCGACCACTACATCATCTGCGGCTTCGGCCGTGTCGGCCGGCGCGTCGCCGAGGAATTCCGCCACGAGGGCGCCCCGTTCGTCGTGCTCGATTTCAGCCCGGACGCGAAGGCCGCGGCGGAAGAGGCGGACGTGCTCTTCATCGAGGGAAACGGCACCGACGACGAGGATCTCCGTAACGCCGGGCTCGAGCGGGCGCGCGGGCTGGTGGCTGCGTCGGATGACGACGCGGACAACCTGTACATCGCCCTCTCAGCACGGGCCGCGAATCCCGAGCTGCTGATCGTGGCGCGCGCGTCGACCGAGGACGCCGCGAAGAAGCTTCGCCTCGCCGGTGCAGACCGCATCGTCCAGCCGTACCAGGCGGCGGGCCGCGTCATGGCCAACCTGATCTTGCGCCCGCAGGTGACGGCGTTCGTCGACGTCGTCACGAGCGCGTCCGGCAGCGACCTCCGCTTCGAGGAGATCGAGGTGACGGCGGCGTGCGGGCAGGGCGGCAGGTCGATTCGCGACCTCGACGTCCGCAAGGAGACCGGTGCCTTGATCGTCGCCCTGCGCAAGCGCGACGGGAGCTTCGACACGACGCCGACGCCCGAGGCCGTGCTCGAGGTCGGGGATGTCTTGATCGCCGCCGGTACCGAAGAGGAGCTCCGCGCGCTCGAGGGGCTCTTCGCACCGCGCGAGACGGTTGCCGGCTAACGCAGTTGAGCGCCTGGCGGGGCGCCTGTCCGAGCTGGCGGATGCGCCGGTCGAGCTCGAGCGGCCGCAGGATCCGGCGCACGGCGACTACGCGACGAACGTCGCGTTGCAGAGCGCGTCCAAGCACCGCCGCCCACCGCGTGAGTTCGCGACCGACCTGGCCGAGCGTGCCGCCGAGCTGGAGGAGGTCGAACGCACGGAGGTCGCCGGCCCAGGCTTCGTCAATCTCTGGCTGACCACGGCGTGGCTTGCCGAGGCCCTCGCCGAGATCGGGCCCGACTACGGCCGGGGGGAGCCCGAGCAGCCGCAGAAGATCCAGGTCGAGCTCGTATCGGCCAACCCCGCCGGCCCGTTGACCGTGGGCTCGGCGCGGAACGGCGCGTACGGCGACTCGGTCGCGCGGCTGCTGCAGCACGCCGGGCACGACGTCGAGCGTGAGTACTACTTCAACGACTCCGGCCGGCAGATCGAGCTCTTCCGCGCGTCGGTCGAGGCCCGCCGGCGCGGGGAGGAGCCGCCGGAAGGCGGTTACCAGGGCGAATACATCAACGAGCTGGCGCAACGCGGGGGCGATCCCGTTGCAGAGATGCTGGAGGAGATCCGGCGCGAGGTCGCGGAGTTCCGGATCCCGATCGACACGTGGCGGCGCCAGGTCGAGGTCGAGCAGAAGGTGCCAGACGTCCTGCCGAAGCTCGACACCTACGAGGCCGAAGGGACGCTCTGGGCGCGCACGAGCGCGTACGGCGACGACAAGGACCGGCCGCTCGTGCGCTCGGAGGACGGCTCGTTTCTCTACTTCGCCGCGGACGTCGCCTACGTGCAGGACAAGCTCGAGCGCGGCTTCGACCGCGCGATCTACGTCCTCGGCGCCGACCACCACGGCTACGTCCCGCGCCTGAAGGCGGCGGCGGCGATGCTCAGCTACGACCCGGACCGGATCGAGGCGCTGATCTACCAGCTCGTACACATCGTCGAAGGCGGCGAGATGAAGAAGATCTCGAAGCGCCGTGGCGACGTGGTCTTCCTGACCGAGCTGGTCGAGAAGATCGGCGTCGACGCGGCACGCTGGTATCTGATCTCACGCGGTCACGACCAGACGATCGACATCGACGTCGACCTGGCGGCCGAGCGCACCCAGAAGAACCCGGTCTACTACGTGCAGTACGCGCACGCGCGGATCGCCGGGATCCTGCGGAACGCAGGGGACGCGAGGATCGATCCCGCTCCGCCGTCGCGGCTCGAGCCCGAAGAGCGGGATCTGATCAAGCGGCTCACCGACTTCCCGGTCATCGCGGCCGAGTCGGCGGAACGGCGTGCGCCGCATGCGATCCCGATCTACGCGATCCGCGTGGCGGATGACTTCCACCGCTTCTACCACGAGCATCGCGTCGTCGGTTCCGAGCAGGAGGCGTTCCGGCTCCTGCTCTGCCGCGGGACGCAACACGTGATCGCGCGCTGTCTCGACCTGATCGGAGTCGAAGCGCCGGATCGCATGTGACCGCTAACGAAGCGCGCGGAGGCTACGCACGACGAAGCCGTTGAAGCTGAGTGCGGCACCGACGCCGTGCAGCGAGGGCTCCGGCAGCGCGTGCGACAGAGACTCGGTCACCGTCACGTGCACGTGCGGTGCGATGCGCGCGAGGCTGCGTGACTCCGAGACGGGGAAGTAGTCGTCGCGCGGGGAGGTCGCCAGCTCGACCGGCATCTGCAGACGCTGCGCACGTGAGAGAGGGGAGAGCCGCGCGGCCGCGTTCCGGACGCTCCGCGGCAGCTGCGCCCACAGCTCGTCGAATGCGCTGGGGTCGTGGTTCCGCAGCAACCTGAAGAGTGCCGCGCCTGCGGGGCCGACCTGTTGCGGAAGCGTGAGCCCCGCGAGCGGGTCGTCGCGCTCGTTCGGAATGGGTGCGAACAGGGCGACGAGACGGCGGCGGTCGCGGGGCGCCGGAAGGCCCGCCGCAAAGGACCGCGCGACTGCGAGCTGCACGAAGTCGTCGGGGTGGTAGCCAGCGGCGGTTGTCGCGATCCGCGCCACCTCGCGCAGATCGGCGTACGGCGCGATCCCGGCAATCGCCGAGACGCGCCCCTCCAGCGCGGCCTCCTCGGCCGCCGCGAGCGCAAGGCTTGCTCCCACGGAGACGCCGACGAAGCCGACCTTGCGACCTTTTGCCCCGTCCGCCGTCGTCTTCGCGATCGCGACGAGCTTCGACAGCGTGTGGAGCGTGATCTCTCCGCGCCGCAGGCCGGGCAGCTCGGGCACCACGACCGTGAAGCCGGCTCGCGCCAGCCCGCGCGCGAGTCGTTGCACCTCCGGATGGAGATGCCCCTGCTCGGTTGCGCCGTTCACGAACACGACGGCAGGCGTTCTGCCGCCCGAGCGCGGTCGCGCGATGGTTGTCTCCTGGCCGGCGATACGCGTTTCGGCGACGTGCGGGGCATCCGTCGAGGCGGCGGCGATCCAGTTCAGCACCGGCGTGTCGATCGTCGTCGAGAGGACGACGAAGGCCGCCGTCTGGGCGTCGATCCATGAGCGGAAGATCAGGACCGGGATCAGCGAGGCGACCAAGAGCAGAAACGCGGCCCAGCGGCGAGCGAGTCTCAAAACACGCCTCAGCACGAGAGTAGGATGGCGCCGTGGGCGCCAGCCCGCCTGATCGGAACCTCGCTCTCGAGCTCGTCCGCGTGACGGAGGCGGCGGCGATGGGCGCCGCCCGCTGGATCGGCCGGGGAGACAAGGAGAGCGCCGACCAGGCCGCCGTCGACGCCATGCGGCTGATGCTCGACACCGTCTCGATGGACGGCGTCGTTGTGATCGGCGAGGGCGAGAAGGACGAAGCCCCGATGCTCTTCAACGGCGAGGAGGTGGGAAGCGGCGACGGCCCGCAGGTGGACGTTGCGGTTGACCCGCTGGAGGGGACCCGCCTGACCGCTCTCGGTCAGCCCAACGCGATCGCGGTCATCGCCCTTGCGGAGCGGGGGACGATGTTCTTCCCCGGCGCGGCCGTGTACATGGACAAGATCGCCTGCGGCCCCGAGGCTGTCGACGCGATCGACATCAACGCCTCACCGACGGAGAACGTCGAAGCCGTCGCCGAGGCGAAGCACCGCGATCCGACGGACGTCTCGGTCGTCGTGCTCGAGCGCGACCGCCACGACGACCTGATCCGCGAGCTCCGCGAGGCCGGCGCGAAGGTGAACCTGATCCGCGACGGCGACGTCGCGCCCGCGATCGCGGCGGCGCGCGGCGGGACCGGGGTGGACCTCCTGATGGGCGTCGGGGGAACACCCGAGGGCGTCATCTCCGCCGCGGCGATCAAGTGCCTCGGGGGCTCGCTGCAGGGGCGGCTCTGGCCGCGGAACGACGAGGAGCGGCAGCAGCTCGTCGACGCCGGCTTCGACGTCGACAAGGTGCTGACCACCGACGACCTCGTCGCGGGCGAGGACGTCTTCGTCGCGGCGACCGGCGTCACCAGCGGCGCCCTGCTGCGCGGCGTCCAGTACACCCCCGACGGCGCGATCACCGACTCGATCGTGATGCGCTCGCGCAGCGGCACCGTCCGCCGCATCGAGGCCCAGCACGCCTTTGCCAAGCTCGAGAAGCTCGTCGGCTCCTCGCTGCGCTGATTTAAGACGGCTGTAACGTCTGGCGGCCTAGGGTGACTGCATAGGCATGAGAAAGCTCATCCTGTTCGCGGTCGCGTGTCTCGCGCTCGCCTCGGCCACGGCGACGATGGCCTCGGAGCAAGCGGCGCCGACGCTCACCGTTCGGTCGTCCAGCTTTGGCAAGGTCCTGTTCGACGGGCGCGGCTTCGTGCTCTACGCGTTCACGAAGGACCGCCGGACCAGCGCGTGCAGCGGCGCCTGTGCGAAGGCGTGGCCTCCGTACGTCGTGCGCGGCGCAGTTCGCGCCGGTGCCGGCGTGAAGGCGTCATTGCTCGGGACGGTGCGCCGCGCGAACGGCTCACGCCAGGTCACCTACGCAGGACGACCGCTGTATTTCTACGTGGGCGACAAGAAGCCGGGGCAGATCCTCTGCCAGAACGTCTCCGAGTTCGGTGGGCTGTGGCTAATCGTGCGTCCGACCGGCAAGCTCGTCCGCGGCTAGGCCGACCGCGGAAAGTGCTGCGCACTTTCCGCGGGATTGGGGAACGCCGCTTCGCGGGGAACGCGCGCGAGCTCGGCTCGCGCGCTCCTTGTCGGTCGGCGAGCGTTTGCGTCCGTGCGGTGCGACCATGCTTCGCGTGGTCGCGCGGCATCAGTCCGGCCTGCGCGTAGAGCGGCTTGCGCTCGCTCTACGCTCCGGCCCTCGAGCCGTCTACGGCGCAGCTTTGCTAGGCCGGGACCGCTTCCCTTTCCATCTCGGGCGCGTACATTCCCGTGCGCGCCGCGCTATTCATCTTCGCGCGGTGGTAGTAGGCGCGTTGTGCCGCCTCGACGTTCTCCTCCTTGCCGGCCCACGCCTTCAGCGCGGGCGCCTGCAGCGCACGACCGTAAGAGAAGGACAGCTGCCACGGATGCTCGCCCAGCGCGTTCATTGCGTTGAGGTTCGCGGTCGCGTCCTCGTCGGACTGTCCGCCTGACAGGAAGACGATGCCCGGGACCGCGGCCGGAACGTGGCGCTTGAAGCAGCGAACCGTCTCGGCGGCCACCTCGTCATGCGACGCCTGCTCCGGGCACTCGTAGCCCGAGAGCACCATGTTCGGCTTCAAGAGCATTCCCTCCGGGTGGACGCGCTGGTCGCGGAGCTCCGTGAAGACGGCATGCAGCGTGCGCGAGGTGACCTCGAAGCTGCGTTCGATCGTGTGGTCGCCGTCCATCAAGACCTCGGGCTCGACGATCGGGACGAGCCCCGCCTCTTGCGACAGCGCGGCGTAGCGCGCGAGCGCGTGGGCGTTCGTCCAGACGCAGTACTCGCTCGGAATGGTCTTGCCGATCGTGATCACGGCACGCCACTTGGTGAAGCGTGCGCCGAGCTCGCGGTACTCGTCGAGCCGTGCGCGCAGGCCGTCGAGGCCCTCGGTGACTGTCTCGCCCTCAGCGAGCGCGAGCGGCTTCGCACCCTTGTCGACCTTGATCCCGGGGATCACGCCCTTCGACTCGAGCAGCTTCGGGAACGGCGTCCCGTCGGCCGAGCTCTGGCGGATCGTCTCGTCGAAGAGGATGACGCCGCTGATGTAGTCCTCGACGCCCTCGGTGGTGAAGAGCAGGTCCCGGTAGGCGCGCCGGGTCTCCTCTGTGGACTCGACGCCGATCGAGTCGAAGCGCTTCTTGATCGTCCCGTCACTCTCGTCCGCGGCGAGGATGCCCTTGCCCTCGGCGACGATCGCGGCGGCGGTTTCCTCCAACCTACGAAAGTCCATTTCCCGTCCTCCGTCCCTTTGCTTCGGTCGAAGTATCTCCTAAGCTTGCGGCTTGGAGGGGCGACGCTGCGGCGGTAGCCCCTCCGTCTGCGTCAAGGTTTCCTCGTTTCGGCTTGGAGGAACCTTGGTTGCGGCGGTAACCGTAAGTACCATCACGCCACATGATTCGACGACTCGCTATCTCGGTGCTGGTGGTCGCGGTGCTCGCGCCGGTTCTGAGCGGGGATGCGGCCCCGCCGGTGCTGATCGCGCGGGGCGTGACCCTTGCAGGCGTGTCGGTCGGGGGCATGTCGAACGAGCAGGCCCAGGCGGCGCTGAGGCCCGCTTTCGCGAAGCCCGTCCGGCTCGTCTACGGCGACCGGCGCTGGCGGCTCGTACCCGCACGGTTCGGCGCCAGGGTCACGATCGCCGACGGCGTCGCCACCGCCCTCCGCGCTCCGGCAGGCGCAGCGGTGTCGCTCACGCCGAAGATCGATACACAGGAGGTGCGCAGGTTCGTCCGCGCGCTCGATAAACGCATCTCGTATCCGGCCACGGACGCCGAGCTCAAGGGCCTGAAGGGACTGGTGCCGGAGCTCGTGCCGGAACAGTCCGGCATTCAGGTGCTCAGGCAGCTGACGGCGCAGCGCATCGTGCGCGCGCTGCAGTCCCCGCAGATCCGCCGGATCCGGGTCGCGACCAAGGTGGTGCAGCCCGAGCGCACCGTCTTGAAGTTCGGACCGGTGATCGTGATCCGGCGCGGCGCGAACGAGTTGCGCTACTACCTCGGCACGAAGCTGGTGTGGAAGTTCGGCGTCGCGACCGGCCAGGCGGTGTACCCGACGCCGACCGGGACGTTCAGCATCGTCGACATGCAGCTCAATCCCTGGTGGCGGCCGCCCGACTCCCCCTGGGCGAAGGGCCTCGATCCGATCCCACCGGGACCCGGCAATCCGCTCGGCACGCGCTGGATGGGCTTGTCGGCGCCGGGTGTCGGGATCCACGGCACGCCGGATGACGCGTCGATCGGCTACTCCGCCTCGCATGGCTGCATCCGCATGCACATCCCGGACGCCGAGTGGCTCTTCCACCACGTCAAGCTCGGCACGCCGGTCGTCATTACCGACGCGTAGCCGAGCCGAGCGAAAGCTTCGCTGTCGCTCGGATTGGCACCATCTAGCGGGGTGTGTCCGACCCGCCTTTCTAGAAAATCGCGGCCCTTGTAGGACGCGGTCACACGCGCCATGATTGAGCATTCTGCGGCGAAGGAGGGGAGACAGGTGAAGCGGATCATCTGGTTGCCATTCGCAGCGCTCCTGGCTGCCATGGCTTTTGCCGTGGGCACCGCATCGGGAGCGAACCCGGCGGCGTCGTGTAACGGAGTACTAGTCTCATCGCTTGCTGGCCAGCCTGGAATCGTGGCCGCTTTGACGCAGGAGTTCCACGACGCGACGAAGGCGGCGGGACTGCCACCGGGTTTTTTCGACGCTGCTGGTGCCCAGGAGCACGCTGGCGGCGTTGAGGAGTGCCTGGCCGCTTTGGGCGGGTAGTCAGCTCAAAGGGCTGTCCCCGCGTCGGCTGTTGAAGACGCCCTTTCCCGGAGGGCGTCTTCTTCTTTGTCGCTTCCGGACAAGCCGAGCGGCGCTGGGTGCTTGAAGAAACGCTTGAAGAGACCGGGCCGCGAGGGTCGAAGACGGCTCGAAGCGGCTAAAGTAAAGGCCTCGCGGACGTAGCTCAGTTGGTAGAGCATCAGCTTCCCAAGCTGAGGGTCGCGGGTTCGAACCCCGTCGTCCGCTTTGAGAAAGGCCCGAAGAACCATTTCCGTTCTAGGGCGTCTCGTGCCCATTCGCGAATTAGCTCGTCGCCAACGGCACTGACGAGTTGGATGTTGATCTCCCCGACCTCATCCCCACCGGGCGGGTACCTGCGTCCTCAGCAGTGAGGCGTGAGCTCCTGGGTTACCCCGTTCACCCGATGGGAGGTCAGGCTGTTGTGCGGCTGCTGATATGGGCTGATGCGGGAGGGATACGGCTGTAGGTTGCCGTATTAGCTGTGTGTGGGCGCCCGCATACTCGGTCGTCTGGCGCGTCTCGCGCGGGTAATCGCGGCGGGTGGTCTCGCCCTGGGTGTCGTCTCGGCGGCCGGGGCGAAGCCGCAGCGTTCGGCCGGCAGCTTCTGCGGCACTGTTGACGGCGCCGCGTGGGTTGCGAAGGTTCAGCTCGGACATCAAGTCGCGACCTTGGCCGACGAGCTTTATTGGGTCTGGAAGAAACGCGTGGACTGCGACTCGGCGCTACAGAAGACTGCGTTCCTCACACACGCTCTTGGAACGAAGTACATGAGGCTTGGAGATCTGGGGGACTTCAAGTGCACGGCCATCCGGCCGAGTAAGCGCTCGCATTTTCTGTTGCTCAGGCCGCGCGGGGCACAAGGCGTATGCAGGAACATCCGCCCGAATTCCGTGGCGCGGTTCGAGTGGCGCCCAGTGGGTTTCCCGCGTCACTAACGATATGGCCCGGCGGACCGAGTCGGCCCGCAAAGGTCACGGCAGCTTCGGAGCGCGGACCGCGCTCTGGTTCCAGGGGAACGTGTCGGCGAAAGCTGGCGGCCCCTAGGCGGGGTCGCCAGGTTCGTTCTCTACAAGCCGTAGCGCCGCTCTCTCCATGCTCTCCATAACGGGTGGCCAGACGACCCAGAAGGGTCTGCCGGTCTCGGGGTCGCGCAGTTGAACCTCGGCAGGTGTCACCGACATCGGTGTGAAACCGACGATGACGTAGGTCCGCCCGTGATAGGTGACAGAGTCTCCAATACGCACTGGCCGCAGTTCCCCTCCCCGAAGCTCGTCTCTGAGTTTCGTCGCGAAACGCCAGAGGTCAACCACTCGAACGTCCTGATCGCGCAAGGAGAAAGTCAGGGCGCGAGTGGAGTGCAGCACCTATCGAAGTTGTGCGGAGCGACTGCCGAGAAGCCAAGGGCTGCGGCCCCCCTCGGTCCCCCTTTAGTCGCCCCGCTGCCCATGGAGATCGGCACGGCCGGCCTAACTCTTTAGGGTGAGTTGTGGCGGGCGGGAGAGTCCGTTTAGAGGGCGGACCCTCCCTCAGGTCTCCAAACCGCAGTTGGCCAGGGGAGCCCCAACCCGTCGCGTAGAGGCCGCAGGCCCGCCATCACTACTCTCGCACGCAGGCGACGCGCTTTCTCGCTTCGCCTGTCTGGGCTGACCTGGCCGAATGTACAGCGCGACGGTCGACGGTGTGCGCCTATCTCGTGACCGTGGCCTCTCTATCTGAGCCCAGCCGCAAGAAAGAGGTCGTTCGCTGCCTGGCCTGCGGCAAGCGACTCGAAGCTCCCCTCTCCGTCGTTGGCTCACTTCGTTGTCTCGATTGCCGCGACGCACAAGCACCACTGAACCCCGCACTCGTCGCGCTTTGGCAACAGCGGGGCTCGCGTTTCTAGGTCGCGCGAAACCTGAGGTCTCCTACCGGTCTTGGCGCATCCGCCTCCATCCAAGCGCCACTGCAGCTAGGGCAACGAGCTGCCAACCGAGAATGAGCCGGTTGACATTCACAGCGTTTACGGCGGCTCGGCGGTGACGCGACGCGCGATGGCGATGCGAACGTCTGCCGCAAGCGCACGCAATCTCGCGCGCACATGACGGGCCGACGTGTAAGCGTTTTGTAAGGGGAGGTTACCCGGGCCGCAAGGCTGGAAAGGCCCGGGGATCACAGCGAGTAGAGCACTCTATTCGCATCTCAGGGAGATGGAACACGTCGAGCCGCAGCTACGTGCCCATGGTCCGCGAAGCGTTGCCCGCGATGCGACCGTCGCGCTCGCGTCGACAGCCGTCGTCGCGTTCCTCGTTCTGTACGCGGTCGCCGCTCCGAGCGCCCGGCTGAGCGCACACGTCGGGCCGGTGGTCCCGCGTCCCGGCTCGACCGCCGTCATCCAGGGACGGGTGATCGAGCCGGACGGCGGCGGGCTGAAGGGCGCGCGTGTCGCGGTCCGCCGCGCCGGACGGCTGGCGGCCGCCGACGTCAGCAACAACGCCGGCGCGTTTCGGGTCGAGGTGGCCGGCAGCTGCGCCGTCTACGACATCACCGTTCGGGCGCGCGCGCTCGGATCGACGGTTACGGCCGCCGCGCGACGGCAGCTGTGCCCAGGCGACGCCTTGCCCGTCGACGTGCGCGTCGTCACACAGGGCCACTTCCTCTGGATTCCGGGGCCACGCTGATGTTCCGGGTCGACGTCACGTGGCTCGGGTACTTCATGGCACTCGTCTCGCTCTACTACGTGACGCTCTATGTCCTCTCGGCGCGGCGCCTGGCACGTCGCGTCTCGCCTGAGATGCCGCACCCGGGGATGGCGCTGATTCTCCCGGCACACAACGAGGAGCTCGTCATCCGCGGGACGCTCGAGAGCCTGACGCGGCTCGACTACGAGCCGTACTGCGTCCTCGTCGTCAACGACGGCTCCGCGGACGACACAGGACCGCGCGCTCGAGCGTTCGAGCACACCGGGCGAGTCCGCGTCATCGACCGGCCGCTCGAGCTGGCGGGGCAGGGGAAGGGCGCGGTCCTCAATGAGGGCTACCGAATCCTGCAGGAGCTGCTCGACCGCGGCGACCCACTGGTCGCCGGGTTCGATCCGGACAACGTGGTGGTGGGTGTCATCGACGCCGACGGTCACCTTGAGCCGAACGCGCTGAACGAGGTTGCGCGTCACCTCGACGATCCGAGCGTAGGCGGCGTGCAGATGGGGGTTGTCATCGGGAACGCCTACGAAGGTCTGATCGCCCGCTGCCAGGATCTCGAGTTCACGGGCTTCAGTCAGCTTGCACAGGCGGCGCGCGATCGGATCGGCTCGGTCGGTCTCGGCGGCAACGGCCAGTTCACGCGGCTCGAAGCGCTGCGTTCTCTCCACCGCGCCCCGTGGACGGACTGTTTGACGGAGGACCTCGACCTCGGCTTGCACCTGCGGCGGATCGGCTGGCAGATCAGGTTCTGCCGCACGACCTCGGTCACGCAGCAGGGCGTGCACACCGTCCGGGCGTGGCTACGCCAGCGGACGCGCTGGGCGCAGGGTCACTACCAGTGCTGGGATCACATCCCGAAGCTGCTCACTGCCTGGAGGCTGCCGATCGCGACGCGGCTCGATCTCACGCTCTACCTCCTGTTCGTCACGTTCGTGATGTTCGTCGCTGCGAACCTCGCGGTTGCGATCGGCGGAGCGCTCGGCTGGGTCGTGATCACGAACAACTTCCTCTCGTTCATTCCCGCCGGTCCGCCTCGGAACGTGACGATGGAGGTGATGGGGCTGAGCCCTGTGGTGATGCTGTTGAGGCGCTACCAGCAGTACAGCCCGCACGCTTTGCGCTGGTGGGAGCTGCCCGCCTACGGCGCCGCGTTCGGGCTGTACGTCTACATGTGGACCGCGGCGTCGCTCCTTGCCTGGTTCCGCCTGGTCGGCGGACGCGCCGGCTGGAGCAAGACCCGGCGCGCAGCGCAGGAAGCGGCGGCACGATGAGGGTCGTCGCCGTCCTGGGCACCCGACCGGAGGTGATCAAGCTCGCGCCAGTGATTGCCGAGCTGCGCGCACACGACGCGGAGACCGTCGTGGTCTCGACCGGCCAGCACCGCGAGCTGCTCGACCAGATGCTCGAGCAGTTCGAGCTCGAACCGGACATCGACCTCCGCGTCATGCGCCCGCAGCAGCGACTCTCGGACCTCACGGCCGAGCTCGTGCGCGGGCTCGGCGACACGGTCGGCGCGCTTCAGCCCGACTGGGTGCTGGTCCAGGGGGACACCTCGACGACGCTCTGCGGCGCGCTCGCCGCGTTCTACGAGGCGGTCCCGGTCGCACACGTCGAGGCCGGACTCCGCAGCGGCGACAACCACTCGCCGTTTCCGGAGGAGGCCAACCGGCGCCTCGTCGCCCGCCTCGCGCGCCTGCATCTCTGCCCGACGTCGGGGAGCGCCGGAAACCTCATCCTCGAGGGCGTGTCGGAAGGCGACGTGCTCGTCACCGGCAACACGGTGATCGACGCGTTGCTCTGGGCGGTTGAGCGCGCACGACGGCTCGAGCCGCCGGTTCCCCGCGTCCGCCCGCGTCGCATCCTGCTCACGCTGCACCGGCGCGAGAGCCAGGGTGAGTCGATGCGCCGCGTCTGCGACGCCGTGCGCGCGCTTTCGGAACGGGGAGACATCGAGGTCGTCTTTCCCGTCCACCGCAGCCCGGCGGTTCGGGATGTCGTCGTCCCACGACTGAGGGATTGCCCCGGCGTGCACCTCTGCGATCCGCTCGACTACCTGTCGCTGATCAATGTCCTCGACTCGAGCGACCTCGTCCTCACCGACTCGGGCGGGCTCCAGGAGGAAGGGCCGACCCTGGGCAAGCCGGTGCTCGTGCTGCGCGACACGACGGAACGGCCAGAGGCAATCGAAGCGGGTGTTGCGCGGCTCGTCGGCACGAACCCGGAGCTGATCGTCCACAGCGTCGCGAGGCTCCTGGACGACGCCGTCGCGTATGCAGAGATGGCGCATCCCGAGAACCCGTTCGGCGACGGTCGCGCCAGTCGCCGGATCGTCCGGGCGCTCGCCGAGCACGGCGCGCTCTCCCGCGCGGCATGAGCGGTAGCGCGACCGCGGGCCACGCCCAGCGGCGGGGATTTTCGCCGCGCCGCTTCATTCCGTTCATCGTTGTCGCCAGCATTGCCGCGTTCATCCTGCTGCCGGTCCGCCAGCAACTGGGAGGTCACAACGGACCGGACCTCGCACCGCTGCGCTTTCAAGCGCTTCCGCCGCTGCCGAAGATTCCGGCCGCTGCGAGGTGGCCGGCCGATTCGTCGCGCCGCGTGCGTGCGCTCGTCCTGTACGACAGCTCGGGGAAATGGGGCTGGCTCGGCGAGCTCGACGCGACGATGACCGCAAATCTCGTCGGTCACTTCGGGAGCTGGCACACGGAGCCGGTGCGCGACTATCGAAGCGGACAGATCGACCGCTACTCTTCCGCGATCTATCTCGGCTCGGTGTTCGGGGGGCGGCTACCGAAGCTGTTCCTCGACGACGTGCTGCGCACGCGGCGACCGGTGCTCTGGGTCGCGGACAACATCGGCGAGCTCGAACAGCGCGCCGGCGACTTCGGCGAGCGCTACGGCTGGCTCTCCTCCGTGCTCGATCACTCGACCGTCGCACGAGTTCTCTACAAGGGCAGACCGTTGACGCGCTGGACGCGCGGACAGCAGGGGATCATGCAGTACGCGCGGCTGGATCGCGGGCGCGTCCGCGTCCTGGCCTGGGCCGTGCGGGCAAACGGCTCGAGGTTCCCGTGGGCAGTGCGCTCGCGGAACCTCACGTACGTGGGCGAGATGCCGTTTCGCTACATGAGCGAGACCGACCGGGTGCTCGCCTTTGCCGACCTCCTCTTCGATGCGCTCGCGCCGCGGACGCCGCAGCGACATCGCGCGCTCGTCCGTCTGGAGGACATCAACCCGCGAAGCGACCCGGCGGATCTGAGAGCCGCCGCCAACTACCTCCACTCGAAGCACATTCCCTTCGGGTTCGGCGTCAGCCCCTACTACCGCGATCCACAGGGCCACGACGACGCGCCTTACGAGCTCCGGCTGCGCGACGCGCCGAAGCTCGTCGCGGCGCTCCGCTACCTCGAGGCACAGGGCGGCGTCCTCGTCGATCACGGCTACACGCATCAGTGGGACGGGGGCAGCAACCCGTACGACGGCGTGACCGGGGACGACGTCGAGTTCTACCGCGTCACGGAAGATGCGGAGGGCCAGGTGCACGACATCGGGCCGCTGCCCGGCGACACGTCGGCCGCGTGGACGGACTACCGCATCGTCGCGGCGGAGCGCGAGTTTGCCGCCGCCGGACTCGATCCACCCCGGATCTTCGAGTTTCCGCATTACGTCGCGTCGCCGAACGCGTACCGCGCAGTCGCGCGGCGGTTTCCGGTCCGCTGGGAGCGCAGCGACTACTTCGCCGGCTTGCTCGGCGCCGGTCCTGTTCAGTATCGGCACGTGGAGGGCCAGTTCTTCCCCTACGTCGTGCGCGACGTCTACGGCAACAAGGTGCTGCCCGAGAACCTCGGCTCGATCGCGCCCTCCACCTGGCACACGTATAAGTCGCGTCTGCCACGCGACATCATCCGCGCGGCGCGAGCCAACCTCGTCGTCCGGGACGGCTTCGCGTCCTTCTATTTCCACCCGTACCTCCCGCTCAGGTACCTCGAGGAAACCGTCGCGGGCATCCAGGCGCTCGGATACACGTTCGTCAGCCCGAACTCGCTGTAGCGCCGCGGTTAGACGGCGGTTTAGCCGCGTCTCGGAGGCTTGGGGCATGGCCGGTCTCGCCGTGCGCTGGTGCCTCCCGGGGTTGTCCCTGAGCGCTCCTGGGGGATCCGCCCCTCGTCAACGGCTGAAACCGGTGTCACCATCCGTACATGGCTGGACGGGCAATCGTGGTCGACGACCACGCCGCATTTCGATCCTCGGCCCGCCGTTTGTTGGAGCTCACCGGCTACGAGGTCGTCGGCGAGGCCGGCGACGGCGCCTCCGGGCTCGCGCTCGTCCGCGACCTCCAGCCGGAATTGGTCTTGCTGGACGTCGCTCTGCCGGACATGAGTGGCTTCGACGTGGCGGACGCGCTCGCAGGCAGCCCATCGGCGATCGTGCTCGTCTCCAGCCGCGACCCGGCGGATCTCGGGCGGCGCGCGCGGAAGAGCGGCGCGCTCGGCTTCATCGCCAAGGACCGGCTGTCGGAAGAGGCAATCCGCGAGGTCGTCGGGAGGGGAAGATGAGGCTGCGGATTCTGCGGGCCGGCCTCGCCGTCGGCGGCGTTGCGTTCGGGCTGTACGGCTACCACTTGCTCCGCCACGACCTGCATTCGCCGGTGGTCAACGCGGTCGCGAGCATTGCTGTTGCGTGGACGTTCCTGGCGGCGGGAATCGTGGCTTGGGCTCGCCGGCCGGCGAGCCGCGTCGGGCCGCTGATGACGATCGTCGCGTTCTGGCTGCTCGAGCGAAAGCTCCAGTACAGCCACGGGTCCGCGCAGTTCACGTTCGGCTTCCTGTTCGGCGAGCTCGGGTTCACCGCTGCGTTCGCCCACGCGATCCTCGCGTATCCCACGGGCCGGCTCCGCACCCGCTTCGAGCGGGTCTTCATCGCGGCGGGCTACGCCGTCGTCGTCGCCTTCTCTCTCGCGCAGTTGCTGTTTTGGGACCCCGCGCAGAAGTGCGTCTGGGCAACGGACTACTGCGCCGACCCGCGCCCGCACAACCTCCTGCTCGTCCACGCCGACGCCGGCGTCTTCGCTGGCATCCGGGATGCGTATCGCTTTGGAATCTACGGCGTGCTCGCCCTCGTGTTCATCTGGCTCATCGCGCGCCGCGTTCAGGCCGCGTCGCCGGCCGGCAGGCGCATCCTCGCCCCGATGATGCTCGGTGGCTTCGTCGAGGGGACGTACGGAATCTGGCAAGCGGTGCACGTCGTCACGGGGAATGCGCCCGACGGTGTCCTCTACTGGTGGCAGATCGGCGGGCAGGCGGCCGTCGCACTTGCACTGCTTGCCGGCGTCCTCACGGCCGAGCTTGCAAGAGGCAGGGTCGCCGATCTCGTCGTCGAGCTCGCCGACATCGCCCCCGGAGAAGTGCGCGACGCGCTGGCGCGTGCGCTCCACGATCCGACGCTCCAAGTCGCGTACTGGCTTCCACTCCGGCGCGCATACGTCGACGAGGACGGCCGCCCGGTGCAACTGCCTGCGGATGGACGTGCAGTCACGCGGCTCGAAGACGTCGCCGCGATCGTGCACGACCCGGAGCTGGATGCCCACCTGGTCGAGGCGGCTGGAGCGGCGGCGCGGCTCGCGCTGCACAATGCCCGGCTCCAAGCGGACGTCCGCGCGCAGCTGGACAAGGTGCAGGAATCGCGCCGCCGCATCGTCACCGCGGGCGACGAACAGCGCCGTCGGATCGAGCGTGACCTGCACGACGGAGCGCAGCAGCGACTCGTTGCGCTGGCACTCGAGCTCCGGATCGCGCAGCGGCAGCGTGGTGGAGACGACCCCGAGCTGCAGCGAATCCTCGCCGACGCGGTCGGCCAGCTTCAGGTCGCGGTCGAGGAGTTGCGCGAGCTGGCACGCGGTGTTCACCCGGCTGTGCTGACCGAAGAAGGGCTCGCCGGTGCTCTCGAGTCACTCGCCGCACGGACGCCGCTTCCAGTCGAGATCCTGGCCGCGCCCGAGGAGAGGCTCCCGGACGAGATCGAGGCGGCGGCCTACTTCGTGGCCTGCGAGGCGATCACGAACGCCGTCAAGCACGCGCAGGCCACGCACATTCGAGTTTGCGCGGAGCAACAGAACGGCAGGCTCGTGATCGAGGTCGAGGACGACGGCATCGGCGGCGCGCGCGAAAACGGCGGCTCCGGTCTCCGCGGTCTCGTCGACCGCGTCGAGGCGCATGGAGGCACGCTGCGGGTCGAGAGCGAGCCGGGCCGGGGAACGCGAGTGATCGGGGAGCTCCCGTGCGCGTTGTGATCGCGGACGACTCGGTCCTGATGCGCGAAGGCGTCGCGCGCGTCCTCGCCGACGCCGGCATGGAGATTGCGGCCAGCGTCGGCGACGCCGACGGCCTCCGCCGCGCCGTCGCGACGGAGAAGCCGGACGTTGCAATCGTCGACGTTCGCATGCCGCCGACGCAGACGGACGAGGGCGCCCGCGCCGCCGAGACGATCCGCGAGCGCTACCCCGACGTCGGCGTGCTGATGCTCTCACAGATCGTCGAACCTCACACGGCCATGCGCCTGTTCGGCGAGCGGCCCGAAGGGTTCGGCTACCTGCTCAAGGATCGCGTGCTCGAGATCGACGACTTCATCGAGGCCGTCAAGCGGGTCGCCCGCGGCGGCACGGCGATGGACCCGCAGATCGTCTCGCAGCTCGTCGGCAACCGGCGCAAGGACGATCCGGTCGACGACCTCAGCCCGCGCGAGCGTGAGGTGCTGGGACTGATGGCGGAAGGGCGGTCGAACGCCGGCATCTGCGCGAAGCTCTTCCTCAGTCCGAAGACGGTCGAGACGCACGTGAACTCGATCTTCAACAAGCTCCGTCTCGCGCAGGCGCCGGACGACCACCGCCGCGTGCTCGCGGTTCTGGCCTATCTCCGCTCGGGAGGCAGTGAGTAGTGCCCCTGGAGGTCGACGCCGTCGAGATCCGGGTCCTCGGCTGCCTGATCGAGAAGCAGCGGACGACGCCGGATCAGTACCCGCTGTCGCTCAACTCGCTCCGGCTCGCGTGTAACCAGACGACCAATCGCGATCCGGTCGTCGAGTACGACGAGCGGACGATCAAGGCTGCGCTCGACCGGATGTCGCATCGAGGCTGGACGCGCTTCGCCAGCGGCGCGAGCAGCCGGGCACTCAAGTACAGGCATCTGCTCGACGAGGCGCTTTCGCTGTCGGAGCCGGAGCTGTCCGTGCTCGCCGTGCTGATGCTGCGGGGCCCGCAAACCCTCGGCGAGCTCAAGCAGCGGACCGAGCGGCTGCATCGCTTCGCTTCGCTCGAGGAGGTCGCGCAGACCCTCGATGGGCTGACGGGACGGGAGCTCGTGATGCAGCTCGAGCGGCGGCCGGGACAGAAGGAAGAGCGCTTCGTGCAGTTGCTGGGCGGAACAACCGAAGAGCAGGGGTCTGACCCCGAACGGAGTCAGACGCCGGCAGTTGGCGACCGCATGGGCGAGTTCGAGGCTCGTCTCGAGCGTCTCGAGACCGCCTTCGCAGAGCTGAGCGCACGCCTCGACAGCTAATCTGCCGCCCGTGGCCGACGCGCTCGCGCAGCTGAAGGAACGTCTCGCGCGGGTCACCGACCTCGAGCGGCTCGGCCGGGTCCTGAACTGGGACCAGCAGACGATGATGCCGCCGGAGGGGTGGCGCCATCGCGGCGATCACCTTGCGACGCTACGGCGGATCGCGCACGAGACGCTAATCGCCGACGAGACCGGTCGGCTGCTCGACGAGCTTCGTGGTCTGGAGGATTCCCTCGACCCGGACTCCGACGACGCCGCGTTGATCCGGGTCGCGCGTCGCGACTACGAGAAGTCGGTTCGAGTGCCGACGGAGCTCCGCGCCGAGATGACGCGCGCCGCGGCGGAGGCGCGGACGATCTGGGTGAAGGCGCGCGCCGACGACGACTTCGAGTCGTTCCGTCCCGCGCTCGAACGCAACTACGAGCTGCGGGAGCGCTACATCGAGTGCTTCGACGGGGTGGACGAGCCGTACGACATCCTGCTCGACGACTTCGAGCCCGAGACGAGCACGGCCGAGGTGAGGGAGACGTTCGCCGAGCTGAAGGCGGAGTTGCTGCCGTTGATCGCAGAGCTGCGCAACGACGACGTGGACGACTCCTTTCTCCGCGGCACGTTCCCGATCGACGCCCAGGAACGGCTCGCCAAGGAGGTCGTCAGCCTGTTCGGCTTCCGGCCGAACACGTGGCGGCTCGATCCGACCGAGCACCCCTTCGCCTCGGGCGCCGGCGTCGACGACATCCGGATCACGACGCACTACGACCCGCAGACGATGAAGTCGTTCTTCTCGACGATGCACGAGTACGGGCACGGGCTGTACTCGCACCAGTTGCCGCGCCACCTCGAGCGGCTGCCGACGGGCAGCTCCTGCTCGCTCGGGATTCACGAGTCGCAGAGCCGGCTGTGGGAGAACCTCGTCGGCCGCAGCCGGCCGTTCTGGCAGTTCTTCTATCGACGGGCACAGGCGGCGTTTCCCGAGCAGCTGCGCAACGTGGAGCTCGACGACTTCATCGCCGGGATCAACCGGGTGCGGCCCTCACTGATCCGGATCAAGGCAGACGAGGTGACGTACGGCATGCACGTGATCCTCCGCTTCGAGCTCGAGCAGGATCTCGTCAACGGTCGCGTCGCGATCCGAGACCTGCCGGAAGTGTGGAACGCGAAGATGCACGAGTACCTCGGCGTGGACGTCCCGAACGATGCGCAGGGGGTGCTGCAAGACACGCACTGGGCCTCGGGACACATCGGCTACTTCGCGACGTACCTGCTCGGCACGGTGATGTCGGTGCAGATCTGGGAGAAGATCCTCGAGGACGTGCCCGACCTCGAGGAGCAAATCGAGCGCGGTGAGTTCGTGACGCTGCGCGACTGGCTGGGCGAGCAGGTGCACGCCCTGGGCGGGAAGTTCTCGCCGCAGGAGACGCTGCGGCGCGCGGCGGGCGCGACGATCGACCCGAAGCCGTACCTCGCGTACTTGCGCACCAAATACGGCGCCGGCGTCGCCGCCTAACCCGAGCGAAAGCTTCGCTTTCGCTCGGGTGTTGGGGGTGCGGCGCTTCGCGCGGAACGCGCGCGGGCTCGGCCCGCGCGCTCCAGCGTGGTCGGCGGACGTCCTCTACCGTGCGGCGCGGCGATGCTGCGCGTCGCCGCCTCGCATCAGTTCGCCTGCGCGTAAGCCGCGCTTCGCGCCGGCTTACGCTCCGGCTTTGAGGTTGCAGGCAGGTCGGACGTGGACACTTCTAGGAGGCCGGCCAGGCGTCGTGCAGTTTTTGGCGCGTCTCCTCGAGGTGCTCGGGGAGGACCTTTACGTCGGCGAGCACGGGCATGAAGTTCGTGTCGCCCGCCCAGCGCGGGACGACGTGCAGATGGACGTGGTCGACGATGCCCGCGCCGGCGATGCGCCCGAGGTTCCAGCCGACGTTGTAGCCCTGCGGCCCGTACGTCTCGGCGAGCGCGCCCATTCCGGCGGACGCGAATCGGTGCAGTTCGATTACCTCCTCGTCCGTGAGCTCGCCGTACTCGTCGACGTGGCGCACCGGCGCCACCATGAAATGTCCCGACGAGTAGGGGAACTTGTTCAGCAGCACGATCGCCTGGGTGCCACGGTGGACGATCAGGAGGGCAGCATCGTCACCGCCGGCGGCCGCCGCGCAGAAGAGGCAGCCGTTCTGCTCGCCGGCGGACTTGATGTACTCGAGGCGCCAGGGGGCCCACAGCCGTTCCACGCGGATATCCTCCCTGAGTTCTCGAGCGAAGGAGGGGTCCTTGGGCAGGCGCATCATCGTGTCGGGCGCGCTCCTCGTTCTCGTACTCTTCGGAGCGTCGGGCGCCGGCGCGGCGACCTTCACTGATCCTCAAGGCGACGCCGTCGGCGGCGCGGCCGACATCACCGAGGTCGTGGTCTCCAACGACTTCGACGGCAATGTCACGTTCGCCTTGACGATCCCGGATCGCACGGCTCTCACACCCGACGACCGCCTGTTCGTCTTTCTCAATGTGGACAAAGACTCATCGACGGGATTCGGCGAGGTCGACTTCGCGATTGTCATCGACAGCGAAGGGGCGACGCTCGTGCGCGCCGCCGGCAGCTCGTTCGCGTCGGCACCTCAGACGACGCTGACCGTCACAGCCGACCGGAAGGCGATCACCGTCAACCGCAGCGAGCTGGGCGACACAAGGGGCTTCTTGTTTGGCGTGCTATCCAGCCTCGACTCGAGCGATAGCGCCGAGGACAAGGCGCCGGACACGGGTACGGCGACCTACAACCTCAGCCTCAAGCCGGTACTCGACACGCTCGTCGCCGGATTTTCGCCCGCGAAGCCGAAGCACGGGAAGCCGTTCCGGCTCTCCGGCACGACGTTGCGGGTCGAGGACGGCACGATCGTGAAGGCCGAGTCGATCACCTGTGTCGCGAAGCTGAACGGCAAGCGTCTCGCCGGCCGGTGCTCCTGGCGCATCCCGGCGAACGCCAGAGGCAAGCGGCTCGTCGTGACGTTGGCCGCGCGCTACAAGGGCGCGTCGGCCACCTTCACTCCCTGGCGTTTCCGCGTCGGCTAGAGAGGAGCGTCCTGCTCCGGCGACTGGGCCGGAATGGCCTCCCCGCGGCGCACGCGAATGGCGGCGAGCAGCATCAGCGATGCGCACATGCCGAACACCAGCAGAAGGGAAGAGGTGAGGAGAATGGCCTGGAGCATCGAACGGATCGTGCGCCTTCTTCGGTCGCGAGGACCCTACTCCTCTATACCTGCCTTCGAAAATTCAGCGGGTTCGGGCTGCTATTAGTACCGACTCGCCCAAGTGACCTGAGAGGGGGGACCTCATGAGGAAGCTCGTTCTGCTCGTCATGGCCGTGCTCGCGGTCTCGCTGGTCGGTGGTGCCAACGCGATCACCTATGGGCAGCCCGACGACAATCTCCATCCGAACGTCGGCGCGATGATCCGCTTGCGCCCCAGCGACAACCAGCTGCGCATCGTTTGCAGCGGATCGCTGATCTCGCCGACCGTCTTCCTGACCGCGTCGCACTGCACGTCGTTTGTGGAGTCCACCGGCCAGACAGACATCTGGGTCACCTTCGACTCGAGCTTCACGGCGAAGTCGAAGCTTCTGCACGGCACGATGCACACGAACCCGCTCTACAACCAGTCGCAGTCGGATCCAGAAGACATCGCCGTGATCACGCTGGACGAGCCGGTGACGAACATCGAGCCCGTGCAGCTGCCGACGGCGGGGTTGCTCGACACGATGAAGGCGAACGGCACACTCAAGAACCAGCTGTTCACCTCGGTCGGCTACGGGGTCCAGGAGCCGATACCAGGGCCGGGTGGGATCGCGCACGAGTTCCCGATGGAGCGTTGGTACGCGGTGGGGCAGTTCTGGGCGCTGAACAACGTCTGGCTGCGCATCGCGCAGACCCAGGCGACCGGCGACGGCGGCACCTGCAGCGGTGACTCGGGCGGCCCGCAGTTTCTGGGCGCCGGTGCGACCGAGACACCTGTTCAGGTGAGCATCACGATTACCGGCGACGTCGAGTGCTTCGCGACGAACGTCGATTATCGGCTCGACACGCCGCAGGCGCGTGCGTTTCTGGGTCAGTTTGTGACGCTGCCGTAACGATGAGCCGCGCGGGGACGCCTTCCGGCGTTCCCGCGCTGTCTCATCCTGCTCAGAGCCAGCGCTTCTGAGATCCCCGGTCGGTGGGGTCAGGAACCCACTTGTTTCCTGGTCTGAGGTTCGCTGAGATCGGCTGAGGTCGGCTCAGATGGGTAGAAAGTTCTACCCATCACTCGCCCTTTCGGCGAACGCCCGAGTTAAAGGACGCCGTTCGCGATTCGCCTCCCACTCCTGCGGATCCTGAGCAAGATGTCGGACGTGTCGTGGGAGCTACGAGAGGTGACGGACGATGACCACGACTTCCTGTTCGACCTGATGAAGGCTTCGTACTTCGACCACGTCGTCGCTACCTGGGGCTCATGGGATGAGGAAGACCAGCGGCGGCGATTCCAGCGCCGGTTCGCTAGCGGCAATGACCGCATCATCTTGGTCGATGGGGAGCGCGTCGGCGTCCTCGCGGTGGAGGAGAGGCCGACGGAATTGTTTCTCGCCAATATTGAGATCGTCCCCCCTTGGCGTCGCAAAGGGCTCGTACGGCGATCATCCGTTCGCTCATCGCTCGCGGTCGAGGAAGACGCCTACCGGTCACCCTCCAAGTTCTCAAGGTCAACCGCCGCGCGGTCGCGCTGTACGAGCGCGAAGGCTTCAAACACGTTGGCGAAACCCCGACGCACTACTTGATGCGGTGGGGAGCGCCGCCTCACTCCCTACGGTGAGTGCAGATCAATTGCACCGGCCTCTTGCTCCACGCCGAGTAGCCGCCGTTCGAGCGCGTCGGCTTCGTCGCGGAAGACGAATCCGGCCAGGTGCAGGTAGCCCTTCGTCGTCGACATCGAGCGATGCCCGGCCCTGGTCATCAGCGCGATCGGTGCCTCCCCGGCCGCTGCTCCGTTCGTCAGCGAGGCGTGCCGTGCGTCGTGGAACGGGCGAACATAGTCCGTGATCCCGACCGCCTTCAGGGCAGCCCGGAACTCGCCCGCGTACCACGTCGGGTCGAGCGGTGTGCCGCGCTTCGGGTGGCAAAACACGAGCTCGGCGTCGCCCGTGAACGCGGTCCGCTGGTAATGCGTCGCTAGAGCATCGGCGAGCGTGGGCGAGAGCGCGATCAGACGTTCGCCCTCCTCGCTCTTCGACTCGCGGACGCGGATCGTGTCCTCGATCAGGCTGACGTCACGCCAGCGCAGCCCGAGCAGCTCGAAGCGACGGACGCCCCGTGGCGCGAGTTCGAAACCGCCGCGGAGAACCGCACTCTGACGTGGTCGGGAAGCGTCGACAACGTGAACCAGCTGCTGTGGGTCGCGCCGGGACTCGCGTGTGACCAGCGCTACAGCTGGCCGGCGTTCCCGCGGATCGGCGTCGACGCCGGCGTCACAAGCGTCAACGTCCTGAGCCAGACCGCGCGCACGTTGGTCGCGGGCGGGACGCTGTCCGGGCGATCGATGCGACCTCGACGAAGCCGGCGATCGGCGGCACCGTCGCGATGACCGCCGCGACCCTGAAGCAGGTCGCCGCGATCTCGTCCGGCATCCCGAACGTCTACCTCGAGAACGGCGACATCGAGAACATCATCAGCCAGGATCTCCGGCTGTCATACGCAGACGGGCTGGACTTCTACGTCAACGCGCAGATCGTCGCCTCCTCGGGGACGCAGACGCAGTCGACCGACCCGCTGATCAACGTGATCCGCCGCTCGATCTCGCTGCTGTGGAGCTACGGCTGGAACCCCGACGTGCTGCTGTTGTCGCCGGCGAACGCCGAGACGATCGATCTGCTCACCTCAGGTGGCACCGCGGGATGGCCTGGGCCGTACACGTTCGGGGCGGGCCAGTTCGGGCCGCCGACAATCTTCGGGTTGCAGCGCCGCATCTCGAAGAACGTGACGGGGCCGATCGTCGTCGACTCGCAGGCGTACGGCAGGTTGTACGCCGGGCCGGTGTCGTTGCAAAGGTTCGAGGAGAACGGCGGCGCCAGCAACTCGAGCCTGCTCAGGTTCGAGGGGAACGCGCTTTTCAACGTCGAGCGGTCAACGGCCGCGGTGAGGATCGTCTAGAGCCTGGGGAAAGCGAGGGGTTGGGCGGGTTCAGGTTCCCCAAGGGGGCGCTCCTCTGGCTGAGCCCGCCCAACCACCTGCTCGCCATTCCCTCTAAAGGGGTAGGACCGACCTGCCGACAAGAACTAGGCGGCGCACTGCTGCAAGGTCCGGCCCGAGGGGGGCCGCAGCCCTTTGGGCTTCGCCCAGCGCGGTGCGTCGCTCCACCCGGGCGGCTTTTGGGGAGAGGGGCCGCCCGGGCCTTTTCACGCTGCCGCACCTCTTCTCGCACGAGCACGAGCAGGCGGAGGCGCGGCGGCACGCGCCAATGGGCGCCGAGGGAACCAACTGCTGGACAGACAGCAGCCCGCTTGGAAGGACAAGCGCCATTCACGTCGTCCCGCCCGAACATTTGCGGCTGCTCCGCGAGTGGCACGACTGAACTCAGTCTCGGCGCTTGATGATACGGGGGAGCACCGCGGAGCCGACATCGGCCGAGCTGGGCGACCTCGCGGACGGTCAGCCGGCGCGGCGCGTGGACATCGGTGCCCATCGCACCCGACTATCGGTGTGGTGTCAGACCATGTCGCTAACTTCAGCCCATTAACCCGCCTCCCACACTCGATCGTGAGCTGGTGGAGAACCCATCGCGGCGGGGTAGCCGAGTCCGTTGTCGCGAGTCTCCTCGTGGTGATCATCCTTGCGGTCGTTGCTGTGGTCCTGCGGCCGTGGCATAGAGGCGGTCACGCCAGGACAACCGCCACGAACACGACGGCGACCGACATTTCCGCACCGTCACCCGTCACCAGCCCTCTGCCTCTCGGGCTGCAGCGTGACCCTCCGGACCACAGGCTCCGCACGTTCGGGCCGGACTCAAGCGCCGAGTTCTTCAGCGATCGCCTTGTCGTGTCCGTCGGGTCGATCAGCCGCGTCAGCTCGGGAGAATGGATCGCCGATCGCGTCGTGATTCGCTCGGCCGCTGGCGGCCATTGCGAACTGCCAAGCGGGCTCGCCGGCTCGGCGTGGGGACTCAGGGATGAGGCTGGCCACCTCTTCCGCGTCGACCTGCGAGGTCTAGGCCGCGGGCACGCCGGCTTCGTCGCATACACGTCGCGCTCGACGTCCGGCGATCATCCCGGGTCAGCGGAATGCATGCTGCTTTCCCAAAGCCGCTCCCGTAGACCGCAGCGGTAGAACGTTTAGGTAGAAAGAACGGCCCAGCCGCGTGGCTGAGCCGTTCTGCTCAGAGCCAGCGCTTGTACTTGAAAAACGCAACCATCGACACAATCACGGCGACCATGAGCCCGACGATGATCCAGAACGCCGTGTGGGTGTGCTCGCCGGGGAAGAGGACGTTCATCCCGAAGATGCCCGAGATCAGGGTCAGCGGTAGCAGGATCACGCTGAAGAGCGTCAGCACGCGCAGCACGTCGTTCTGGCGGTGGGAGATCACCGACTCGTTCGTGCTCTCGAGCGCCTCGACGACCTCCTTGTAGTTGTCGAGCAGATCCCAGATCCGCTCCGAGGCGTCGACGAGGTCGTCGAAGTAGAGCTCGAGCTCCTCGGGCAGGAAGCGCTCGATGTGACGTTCGAGCAGCCGCAGGGCCGGGCGCTGTGGCTTGATGATCTTGCGGTAGGAGATGATCTCCTGCTTCACCTTGGAGATGTCGGTGACGATCTCCTCGGAGCGCCGGTCCTCGATGTCGTCCTCGATCGAGTCGAGCTTGTACGCGATCTTGTCGAGGATCGGGAAGCAGTAGTCGAAGAGGTCGTCGAGGACCTCGTACAGAAGCCGTCCCGAGCCCTTGCCGAACAGTTCGTCGCGGAGCCGCTCGTCTTCCTGCAGCCGAGTGAAGAGCCGGGTCACCGGAAGCAGCTCGACGTTCGAGATCGTGACGAGGTAGTCCGAACCGAGGAAGAAGTCGAGCTCGCCGGCGTTCAGCCGCTGGACTGCCTTGTCGTACGCGGGGAAGTGCAGCACGCCGAACAGGTAGCCGTCCTCGACGTAGTCGTCGACCTTCGGCCGTTGGCGCTTCGAGAGGACGTCCTCGACGTCCAGCGGATGCCAGCCGAAGCGAGCACGCAGCGCGTTGACCGTCTCCGGGTCTATCGGCGGGTCGAGGTGGATCCAGGTGAGGCCGTCGGCGCTGAGCTCAGCGACGCGTGGTTCCGGGCGCGGTACGACCGCCTCCGCGAAGCCGCGAGGCCTCGTCCGCCGAATGCGGGGCAGGCTTGGCATCGGTACTCAGGGGGTCGTCGGTCGTCAGCGCCATGTTCGGCATCGTACCCGGGACGCCTCCGATGGAATCCACATGCGGGGTCAGGCGCAGGTGCGCGGGAATCCGTCGCTCGAGCGCCAGCGCGTACGCGGAGGCAAGCGCGCAGATGCCGGCCGCGGCCGGCCACAGCGCGAGCGGCTCGTGCTGCAGGACGAAGCCGCCGGCGGCCGGGCCGACGAGCCACCCGATTTGCCATGAGGAGCTCGAGAACGCCATGTAACGCCCGAGCATGCGCGGCTGGGCGAGGTCGACGACGAGCGGCGCGTAGATCGCGCCGTGCAGACATTCACCGAGCGCGAACACCCCGACGGCGACGCCGAACACGATCGCCGCCTGTGTCCCCGTCAGCCAGCCTCCGCCGGTCAGGACCGCGAGGAACGTCCCGGCCCAGACGATGCCCATGAGCGCGAGCCCGCGCAGGCGGCGCCTGCCCTCGACGAGCTTGACGATCGGGAGCTGCGCCAGCGCGACCACACCGGAGAAGACGAACCACAGGACGCCGATCGCGGGCTCGCTCACGTGCGCGGTGTTCTTCGCGAACGGCGGGAGCAGCTCCGACATCACGGCGATCCCGGCGCCGATGAAGATGACGTTGAGGAAGATGTACGCGATGAACGTGCCGTCGCGCAGCACGTCGGCATAGCGGCCGGGCTCGTGATGCGCCTCGCGATGGCGCGTCGCCGGGAGTAACCGCAAGACGGCTACGAAGACGAGGAAGGTGGCGGCGTTGAGCAGGAACAGGAACGTGAACGTCCCCGGGCGGTCGGTGCGCGCGATCGCGCCGGCGACGAGACCGCCGAGCGCGATGCCGAGGTTCATCGTCATCCGCTGCTGTGCGAACGCTGCGTGCCGTCGCTCCTGCGGCGTCAACGAGCTGAGCAGCGTCGACTGGCTCGGCCAGAACGAGCCGCTGCCGGCGCCGACGAGCATGTTCAGGACGAAGGCATGCCACGGCGTCCGGATGAGCGGGAAGAGCCCGAACGCGACTGCCATCACGATGAGCGCCCCGCTCAGCACCGCGCGGGGCCCGATCCGGTCGGAGAGCGCACCGCCGACGAACCCGGAGCAGAGCGCCGCGGCCGAGTTCGACGCGACGACGAGACCGGCGACCCCGAGCGAGATGCCGCGCACGTTGTGCAGGTAGATGATCAGGAACGGCCCGATCACCCCGTTCCCGAACATGTTCGCAAGCCCGCCCGCCTGAAGGATCCAGACGTCGCGCGGCAGCCGGGGATTCAGGCTGCGGAGGTAGGCCCGCACGGCGCGAGCCTAACGGCCGAGGTTTTGCTCAGGCCGCTGCGGTCTGCGCGACGCTTGCCTCGCCCTGCGCCGCGCCGATGACCATCACGCGGCAGGGCGCATGCTTCAGCACGTGCTCAACGGTGGAACCGAACGCCGCCCGGCGCATGCGTCGCTTCCGTGGTGCGCCGATCACGACGATCTCGGCTCTGCGCTCCTCCGCCTTCGTGACGATTGCTCGGGACGCATCGCGGGCTCGCAGCACACGTGGCAGGACGTGCACTCCGTACGTGTCAGCGATCGCTGCGGCCCTGGCGAGCAGGCGATGCGCGGCCGTGTCTTCCGCAGTCATGTGCGCGTCGAGCGGCAGCACCGGCGGCACCTCGATCACGTGCACCGCAGCGATGGTCGCGCCGTGGTCCGCGGCGAGGCGGCACGCAACGTCCATTGCCCGCTCGGATTCCTCGTTGTCGGAGACGGGTACGAGCAGGTTCCGAAAGCCGAGCGAGCGTGGCACGCGACCGACCGTAGTCGCGGGTTGCTTGAGGCCGGCTTAAGCGTCGCGGCCGCGTCTTAAGGAAGACCTAAGGCTCGTTTTCGGAAGGATCGACGAGTCTGTAGCCGACGCCCGCCTGGTTGAGGAGGTAGCGGGGCCGAGTGGGATCCGGCTCGATCTTGCGGCGCAGGTGCGAAACGTGGACATGGAGGTAGTTCGATTCCTCCTGAAACGCAGGCCCCCAGATCGCGCGCAGGATCATCGGATGCGTGAGCAGCTTGCCCTGGTTCTCTGCCAGCAGGCGCAGCAGGTCGTACTCGATGGGCGTGAGCGACACGGGCTTCCCCGCCATCGTCACGGCCCGCTTCTCCAGATCGATGCGGAGCTCGCCGATGTCGACGACGGGATCCGGCGAGGGTGCGGCACGACGAAGCGCCGCCCGCAGCCGCGCCAGGAGCTCGTCCCCGCTGAACGGCTTGGTGACGTAGTCGTCCGCTCCCGCGTCGAGCGCCTCGATCTTCTCCTTCTCTTCGCCGACGGCGGAGAGGACGAGGATCGGGGCGGCATTCCACCGCCGCAGCTCGCGGCAGACGTCTGTGCCGCGGCCGTCGGGAAGAAGCAGATCGAGGACGATCGCCTCCGGCGGACGCATGCCGGCCTTCATCAGCGCCTCATGGGCCGTCGCGGCCGTGTCGACGGCGTAGCCGGCGCCGCGCAGCTTCATCTGCAGCGCGCGCAGGATCTGCGGCTCGTCATCGACGACCAGGACGCGCGGGCCGGTCATGTCCGCGCCCGCTCGGCGATTCGCACGGCCGGGAACGCGAGGGCGAAGGTCGTCCCGCGTCCCGGTGCAGACTCGACCCACAAGCGCCCCCCGTTCAACTGGACGAACCCGCGCGCGATCGCGAGTCCGAGCCCGGAGCCGCGGTCGTCGACCGCCGCTCCGCGTTGGAACGGCTCGAAGATCAGGTCCTGCTCGCGCGCGGGAATTCCCGGGCCGTGATCCGTGATGCGGAGGACAACCTCGCCGTCCGTGTGCTCGGCACGCATCTCGACGGCGTCGGTCGGCGACGAGAACTTCAGGGCGTTCTCGAGGAGGTTGACGAGGGCATGCTCGAGCTGTGCGGCGTCGACGCTGATCGGCGGTGATTCGTCCGGCAGGATCACCTCGACGCGGTCGTTCTCCGGGCCGACGGCTTCGAGCGACCGGGCGATCAGGCCGTCTACGGTCCACAGCTCGGGTAGGGGGCGCGCCGCGCCGGCCTCGAGCCGCGACAGATCGAGCAAGTTCGCGACGGAGCGGTCGAGGCGCCGAATCTGGAAGCGGATCGAGGAGTGGAGCTCTTCGCGTTCGTCGGCGGAGAGCGCCTCGCCCGAATCCTCCAGCACGTCGCTCGCGGTCATGATCGCTGTGATCGGTGAGCGCAGGTCGTGGCTGACGGAGCGGAGCACGGCCGTCTTGACCGCGTCGCTGCGGCGAAGGGTCTCCGTCTCACGCAGCTCCCGCTCACGCCGGCGGGCACGGGCCGCGAGCTCACTCACGCTCACGGCCGTCACGAGATAGACGGCGAGCGCGACCCAGTTCTCCGAGTCGGCGAGCCGGAGGGTGTGCGTGGGAGGGAGGAAGAGAAAGTTGAAGGCCAGCATGCTCACGACCGAGACGGCGACCGCATACGGGAGACCCCAAAACACTGCAACCGGCAGGACGGCAAAGAGATAGAGCACGCCGAGACTCAGGACCGGCGCGACGGGCTCCAATGCGAAGATCACTCCTGTGACGATCGCGACCGCGCCGAGGCTCAGAAGTGCGGCTCGTGCTCGCATGTACTCTCGACAAAGGGTACGCCTGGGGGGCGCTTAAGAACGACTGAAGATTTGCGCGCTGCCCGTTCGGACAACCGGCCACCTCGCTAGCGTGGCCGGCGAGGCGCCTACGGCGGGATGATCGAGACGAAGGAACACGACACGCGCGGAGCGGCGGTCTCCCCGCGGGAGGACTGGCTGGACGTCCTCAAGCGTCTCGTCGTGGGCCGGCCGCGGGCGACCGGCGAGATGGGCGAGACCCTGCTCTCGAAGACGCTGGCGTTGCCCATCTTCGCGTCCGATCCGCTGTCGTCGGTCGCATACGCGACGGAGGCCGCCCTGGCGGTGCTCGTTGCCGCGTCGGCGGGCTCCGGTCACCTCGTCCTTCCGATCTCCGTCGCGATCGCAGCGGTTCTGGCGGTGGTCGTCCTGTCCTACACGCAGACCGTGCAGGCATACGAGACGAGCGGCGGCGCGTACGTCGTGGCGCGCGACAACCTGGGCACGCTGCCGAGCCTCGTCGCGGCGGCGGCGCTGCTCGCGGACTACATCTTGACCGTGGCTGTCTCGGTCACCGCCGGTGTGCTCGCTCTGTCATCGGCGGCGCCGTCGCTGACGTCGCACAAGGTCCTGCTCTCCCTCCTCTTCGTCGTCCTCCTGACCCTCGTCAATCTCCGCGGAGTCCGCGAATCCGGGATTCTGTTCGCGCTTCCGACGTACGCCTTCGTCGCGGCGATGCTCACGATGATCGGGACCGGAGTGGGGAAGTGCGCGATCGGCGAATGTGCCCAGGCGCAGGTTCCACACCCGATCGCGACGGGTGCCGGCGCCGTCGGCGTGTTCGTCGTCCTGCGCGCGTTTGCGTCCGGCGCCGCTGCGCTCACCGGCGTCGAGGCCATCTCGAACGGCGTCAGCGCGTTCCGCCCGCCGCCGGGGAGGAACGCCGCGCGGACCCTGCTGATCATGGGTGCGATCGCGATCACGCTGTTCATCGGCGTCTCGTATCTCGCCGTGCACATGCACGCGCGCCCCAGCACGACCGTTTCCGTCGTCTCGGAGATCGCGCGCGCCGTCTTCCCGTCGTCGTCATGGACGTCCTTCATGTACTTCGCCGTCCAGGGCTTGACGTTCGCGATTCTCGTCCTGGCGGCCAATACGTCGTACCAGGGGTTTCCGCGGCTCGGCGCAGTGCTCGCGCGCGACCGGTTCTTCCCGCGGCAATTCATCAATCTCGGCGATCGCCTCGTCTACTCGAACGGGATCATCGTGCTCGCCGCGATCGCGTCCTTCCTGATCTGGATCTTCAAGGCGGACGTCCTCGCGCTTATCCACCTGTACGTGATCGGCGTCTTCACCGCGTTCACGCTGTCGCAGGCCGGGATGGTTCGGTACTGGCTCCGCCGCCAGGATCCGGGTTGGCGGAAGGCCGCGACGCTCAACGCCATCGGCGGCACCGCGACCGGTCTGGTCGCTTTGCTCGTGATGCAGGCAAAGTTCACGGCCGGAGCGTGGGCCGTGATCGTTGCGATCCCGCTGATGATCGTGGGCTTCTACTCCGTGAACCGCCATTACCGGAAGGTCGAGCGCCGAGTGCGCGCGGGCGCGGCGGCGGTTGCCGCAGCCCCGCCGCCGACGAACGAGGTCGTCCTCTACGTCGAGTCGGCCGACGCTGCCCTACGGGAGGCGCTCTGGTACGCGCGGCAGATCGCGGGCGACGACTTTCGTGCCATCCACGCGCGCGGCTCGCACACCGATCCGGGCATCCGGCCGCGCTTCCGGAGCCTGACGGACATCCGGCCCGATCTCGAGGTGCTCCAGCCGGAAGACGGCCGCGCGGACGCCGTCATCGAGTACCTGTGGGCACTCCCGCGCGGTGAGTCGAACTTCGTCACGGTCGTCATTCCGGAGCTCTTCAAGCGCCCGTCGCTGCTGGCGGCCGTGGCGCGACGGACGGAGTTCTCGCTCAAGCTCCGCCTGCTGACCGAACCGGGCGTCGTGATCACGGACGTGCCCGTGCTCGCACAGAACGGCGAGCTCCCCGAACCGAAGCGCGCGGTGTGTCGGATCCTCGTCTCGGGCGCTCATGCGGCCTCGATGCGGGCGGTCAACTACGCGAGCACGCTCGGATTCCCGGACACCAAGGCCCTGTACTTCGCATTCGAGCACGAAGACGCCGAGCGCCTGCGCAGCGAGTGGAGCGACCGAGGCATGCGGATCCCGCTCGAGATCGAGGAGGCGGAGTACCGCGACCTCGGCGACCCGCTCCTGCGCTACCTGCGCTCGATCACGGCCGATCCCGACGCCGTCGCCGTCGTGATCATGCCGGAGCTCATCTTCAGTGGCCCGCAGAGGCTGCTGCACAACCAGCGCGCGCTCTACATCAAGCGGCTACTGCTGTTCGAGCCGCGCGTGATCCTGACGAGCGTCCCGTACCGCCTCGGGTAGACGGGTCAGAGCGGGAGCAGGACCACGCCGAGGGCCACGAGGCCGAGCGCGACCGGCACATCGACGAGCCTGCGCGGCGGCACGAGCTTCTGCACGAGGACGAGCGCAGCGATCACGGCCATCCAGGGCAGGCTCATGACGCCCAGCGCGACCAGCACGACCATGAGCCCGACACTCGAGCCGACGCAGTACGCGCCGAACTGGAAGCCCGAGCGCACGCTCTCGCGGCAGCGTCTGCGGCAGCTCCGCTTCAGCGGCGTGAGCTCGTAGACGCCGGCCGCAATCGTCAACAAACCCGCCACCCAGGCGCCGTGCGGCTGATAGACGGCGTAGACAGCGAGCCCGACCACCGTCCAGACGGCGAGGTACGAGGCGGCAAAGATGGGTGCGGCGATCGCCTGGCGGCTCGCGCGCGTGAAGTCGAGCACCGCCGGCAGCGCGCCCGGCAGCATCATCGCCGCCATCATCGACGCCCACACGCCGATGAAGAACGGGAACGACCCGAGCGTCGTCTCGGTGCCCATGTCCATCCCGCGCATCTGCTGAGCGGCGACAAGCCAGCAGGCTCCTGTCGCCCCGAGCGTCGTCGCGAGAGCTGCTGTCTTAGTACTCGTCATGGCGGCGTAGCGGGAAGTCGGCGTCACGTCCGTCCGGCACCTGGTCGAGCAGCTGGAAGTAGAAGGCCGTGAGCAGGAAGCGGTCGGGCGCGGTGCGCGAGTACGTGTGGTAGACGACCCCGTCCTCGAGCTTGAAGACGTTCCAGCCGGGCGACTCCGCCATCCCGTGGGCGAGATCGGTGCCGACGTCCTTGGCCCAGTCCTTCAGCCAGTCGTCCGCCTCGTCGACCATCTTCTTCAGCTCGCCTTGCGACATCTGTTCCTCAGTCGCAGCGAACTCGAGGTCGAAGTTGAAGTCGCTGCCGTACGACGAGACGTACGGGAACTTCCAGCCCATCCGCTGCTTGTACGCCTTCAGCTTCTCGATCGGCGCCCGTGAGATCGCCATCAGCGTGATGTCGCGTGCGTTGACATGGGGGAGTGCGCCGTCGAAGCCATCCGCGAGCCCCGTGCACCCCGGACACGCCTGCTCGTAGGTCGGGCCGAACATCAGGTGGTAGATGAGCAGCTGCGAGCGCCCGTCGAAGAGCTCGACGAGCGTCTTCTTGCCGTCCTCGGTGTCGAACGTGTACTCCTTCTCGATCTTGACCCAGGGCAGTTCCTGCCGCTGCTTGGCAATCTCCTCGTCGAGCTTGCCGAGCTCCTGCTCCCGCTCGTGCACCGCCTGAACAGCAGCCTTCCATTCCTCGCGGGTAACAAGCTTGTTCATGCCAGCCTCCTTTCAGTGTCTGACGTTTAGACGGAGCTCCGTCCCAAAAGTCATCGTCGCGAACGCCGGCTTTGCCGGCGTTCGCCCACCAACGCTCTCCGACAGGACAAATCCGCGGAAAAGCATCATGGGCGCGAAGCGCCCGGCTTTTCCGCGGCAATGCGCCTGGCAGGAATCGAACCTGCGACCTTGCGCTCCGGAGGCGCACGCTCTATCCCCTGAGCTACAGGCGCGAGGGCGTCTAGTGTAGCCCCGATGCAGGTCACGGCCAGGATCGCGACATTGGACCTCGCCGAGACGTTCGTGATCTCGCGCGAGTCACAGGACACGGCCGACGTCGTGCAGGTCGAGGTCAGCCACGATGGCGTCTCCGGCTTCGGCGAGGGGGCGCCGATCGGGCGCTACGGCGAGTCGGCGGAGTCGGCGCTGCAGTACATAGAAGAGTCCGCCGAAGCACTCGACGACGATCCGTTCGCGCTCGACGAGATCGGCGCGCGCCTCGAGCCGCGCGAGTGGGCGGCGCGATCGGCGCTCGACGCTGCTCTGTACGACCTGCAAGGGAAGCTGACCGGCGTCCCGGTCTGGCGATTGCTCGGTCTGCGGCGGCTCGGCCCGCCGACGTCATGGACGATCTGGCTCGGCGATCCCGACGACATGGGCAACCGCGCTGCAAGGGTCGCCGACCGCTTCCTCCGCCTCAAGCTGAAGCTCGGCGCGCGCGACGGGCGCGACGTCGATCGCGTACGCGCAGTGCGAGAGACGACCGGGGTCCCGTTGCAGGTGGATGTGAACGAATACTGGACGCTCGACGAGGCGCTCGACGCGCTGCCGCAACTCGCAGAGCTCGGCGTCGAGTACTGCGAGCAGCCGCTGCCCGCCGGCGATCCGGGCGGGCCGCGGCTGAAGGCGGCGTCTCCGATCCCGATCTACGTCGACGAGGATTGCCAGCGGCTCGACAGCGTCGCCGCCTGCGCGGAGCGTGCGCACGGCATCAACATCAAGCTCGCGAAGTCGGGCGGTATCCGCGAAGCGGTGCGCATGGCGCACGGGGCGCGCGCGCTCGGCCTCGGCGTCATGCTCGGCTGCATGCTCGAGTCCGGCCTCGGCATCTCGGCCGCGGCCCAGGTCGCCGGGCTCTGCGACCACGTCGACCTCGACGGCAACCTCCTGCTCGCCCACGACCCCTGGCCCGGCGTCGAGTTCGCCGACGGCATCCAGGTCCCTGCAGACGAGCCCGGTCTAGGTGTCAGAGAAGAAGTATCTGATCCTCGCTGAAGAGTTCTCGCACGACCCGCACTACGGCAAGACGCTGCGGGGAGTGATGCGCTACAGGCGGGAGTCGGTCCTCGCGATCCTCGACACGAAGCGCGCGGGGGAGACGGACGACGGGGTTCCGATCGTCGGCAGCGTCGAGGAGGGCATGCGGTATGAGCCCGACACGGCGCTCGTCGGCGTCGTCACGCAAGGCGGACGCTTCCCCGGCGACTGGCAGGACCTGCTCAAGGGCTGCGTCGCGCAGGGGCTCGACCTCGAGAACGGGCTGCACGTCCGGCTGCACGACATCCCAGGGCTGCAGGAGCTGGCGCGGCAGCATGGGGTCGAGCTGCGCGACCTGCGCGAGCCGCCTTCGGATCTCAGCACCGCCACCGGGGCGAACCTCGACGTCGACGCGACGATCGTCCTGACCGTCGGGTCCGACTGCGCGATCGGAAAGATGACCGTGACGTGCGAGCTCGACCTCGAGGCGCGCAAGCGCGGCCTGCGCTCGGTGTTCGTCCCCACCGGCCAGACCGGAATCGCGATCGCGGGGTGGGGGATCGCCGTCGACGCGGTCGTCTCCGACTTCCTTGCCGGCGCCGCCGAGCGGCTCGTCGTCGAGGGCGGGAAGCGCGGCGATCTGCTCTGGGTCGAGGGCCAGGGCGCGATCCTCCACCCGATCTACTCGGGCGTGACGGTGGGGCTGATCCACGGCAGCGCGCCGCATCTGTACGTCCTCTGCCACGAGGTGGGGAGGGCGGTCACCGAGGGCGACCCCACCGCATCGCCGATCCTGGGTCTGCCGGAGCTGGTCGACCTGCACGAGCGCATGTCCCTGAAGCTCCGGCCGGCCAAGGTCGCCTGCATCGGGCTCAACACCTCCACGGTCTCCGAAGAGGAGGCTCGCGCCGCGATCGCCGCGGCCGAGGCGGAGACCGGGCTACCGGTCGACGATCCGGTGCGGTTCGGGGCGGGGAAACTCCTCGAAGCAGTGCTCAACGCCGCCGCCTGATCTGCCGACAAGACCGGCATGAGGCGGATCTCTGCGGTCCTGGCATCCGCGTGCGCTGCGCTCGCCCTCGCAGGGGCGGCCTCGAGCACGACGTTCGGCGTGGCCGACGACGCCGGCAAGTACGCCGAGGACGGCGGGGCCGGCTTCTTCACGATGCTGACCCAGCTCGGGATGACCGAGAACCGGATGGCCGTGTTCTGGGACCCCTCGCAGCCGGCGACGATCCACGACCAGGCATTCCTCGACCGCGCCGTCCCGCAGGCCATGCGCCGGGGGATCGACGTCATCTTCGCGATCTACCCGCTGAAGGCGCGTGCGCTCGTCGACACCCCGAACGGGATCCAGTTGTTCGCGCAGTACGCGGCCAAGGTCGCGGAGCGCTACCCCTACGTCCGCAAGATCATCTGCCTCAACGAGGGGAACCAGCCACGCTTCCACCAGCCGCAGTTCGACGAGGCCGGCAACGGCATCTCGGGGGCCGTGCAGGAGCAGGCGATGGCTGCGTGCTACGACGCGCTGAAGGCGGTCGATCCGGGCATCGACGTGATCGCATTCGGGCTGTCGCCGCGCGGAAACGACGACTTCGATGCGCCGAGCAACGTCTCGCACTCGCCGATCCGCTTCTTGAAGGAGGTCGGCGACGCCTACCGCGCGAGCGGGCGCACGAAGCCAATTGCCGACGACCTCTCGGTGCATTGCTATCCCAACGCCAACACCGACGCGCCCGCGGTCGGCTACGTCTGGCCGAAGGTCGGCTGCGTGAACCTCGACCGCTTCAAGCAGGGGTGGTGGGACGCGTTCCACGGCACCGCGCAGCCACTCTTCCGCGAGAGTGGTGACAGCGGCTCGGGGCCGTTCGTGCGGATCTTCGTCGACGAGGTCGGCTATCAGGCCCGTGTCTCGTCCGACAAGGCCTCGCTCTACAGCGGCGCCGAGAACGTGCCGCTCCTCGACGAGGCGACGCAGGGCTCGTACTACGCGCAGTTGATCGCGCTGATGGCGTGCGATCCGAACGTCGCGCTCCTGAACTTCTTCCACGCCGTCGACGAGACGAACCTAGCGGCGTGGCAGAGCGGCGTCGTGCTCCCCGACGGGACGCGGCGAGCGTCGTTCGCCGCGGTCAAGGACGCGATCCTTGCCAACCAGCAATGCCACGGCAAGCAGGCGGAGTGGCGTCACGCCGAGCGCGTCATCGGGGCGCGCGTGACGTTCAAGACACTGCCAAGCTCCTTCGTCGTGCGGGCGGACGAGGGCTTCTCGTACGACGTGAAGATCACCCGGCCGTCGAGCACCCGACGCCTGACCGGGGCCGCCGGTGTCGGCGAGGCGGCTCGCGACGTCCTCTTCAAGCTGCCTCAGCTGCGCAAGGGCACGTATCGGGTGAGGATCACCCTCCGGGCGGAGACGAACCCGTCCCGCGAGACGGTCTTTTCGCAGGCCTTTCGCGGCTAGAGACATGTCTCGTTGGGCGCCTCTTCAAGCGGCGCCTTTTGCGATATAAGGATCGACATGTCCGATGCTCGCGTGGCGAAGCTCGGCGACCTGCTCGTCAACTACTCGCTCGAGCTCCAGCCCGGAGAGCTACTACGGATCGACGCTGCGACCGTCGCCTCGCCGCTCGTCACCGAGGCGTACAGGCACGCGCTGCGGGCGGGGGCGAATGCGCGGACCCGCATCGACGTCGAGGGTCTCGACGCGATTGCGGTGGCGGAGTCCTCGGACGAGCAGCTCGTGTTCGTCTCCGAGATCGAACGCTACGAAGTCGAGCAGCTGGACGCTGTCATGACCATCTGGGCGGAGCGCAACACGCGGTCGCTCAGCCAGGCCGATCCTCAACGCGTCAGCCGCCGGATCGCGTCGCGTCGCGAGCTGACGAAGCGTTTCTGGGAACGCATCGATGCCGGGGAGGCGAAGTGGGTCGGCACGCGCTTCCCGACGGAGGCGCACGCGCAGGACGCCGATCTGTCACTTCCGGAGTACGAGGACTTCGTCTACGCAGCGTGCCACGTGCGCGAGCACGAGGACCCGGTTGCGCATTGGCGCAAGGTGTCCGTGGAGCTCAACGCGCGCGCGCGTGAGCTCGAGACGTTCAGCGAGCTGCGGATCGTCGGGCCCGACACCGATCTGCGCCTCAAGGTCGAGGGGCGCAGCTGGCTCGCCGCCGACGGCAAGCTGAACATGCCCGACGGGGAGATCTTCACGAGCCCGGTCGAGACGGAGACGGAGGGCGAGATCCGGTTCTCGTTCCCGGCGATCTTCCACGGGCGCGCCGTCGAGGACGTGCGCTTGCGGTTCGAGGGCGGGCGCGTGATCGACGCGGAGGCGAAGACGGCGGACGACTACCTGCAGTCGCTGCTCGACATGGACGAGGGCTCACGCATCCTCGGCGAGGTCGCGTTCGGTCTGAACTACGAGATCGACCGCTTTACGCGCGACATCCTCTTCGACGAGAAGATCGGGGGGACGCTCCACCTCGCGCTCGGGTCGAGCTTCAAGAAGCTCGGCGGCGAGAACGACTCAGGGCTGCACTGGGACATGATCTGCGACCTGAGGTCGGAGGGCGAGGTGTACGCAGACGGCGAGCTCGTCTGGAGGGCGGGCCGCTTCCTGCATGAGCCCGGACTGGTCGCGGCAGCTTCCTGAGTCGCGTCGCCGTTATCTCGGATACGCATCTCCCGCGCGGTAAGCGGGCGCTGCCGGATGAGTGCGTGCGGCTGCTGGGCGGGGCGGATCTCGTGCTGCACGGCGGGGATTTTGTGTCGCTGCAGTTCCTCGAGGAGCTGCGGGGGATCGGCCCGCCTGTCGAGGGCGTGTGCGGGAACATGGACGAGCCGGCGCTGAAGGCGGCGCTGCCGAAGCAGCGCGTCGTGGAGGTGGACGGCGTGCGGATCGGGATGGTCCACGACGCCGGCCCACGCGTGGGGCGGGAGGCACGGCTGGCGGCCCGCTTCGCGGAATGCGAGGCGGTCGTCTACGGCCACACGCACGTGCCGCACGTCGAGCGCTTCCAGCATCTCTGGGTGCTCAATCCGGGATCGCCGACGGAACGCCGGAGTGCGCCGGTCCACTCGATGCTGATCCTGCGGATTCGGGGGCGGCGGATCACGCCGGAGCTGGTGACTCTCTGAGCCCTTGACAGGGCGAACACGCGTTCGGTATGGTTGCGAACACATGTTCGCTCGGCTCACCATCCTTGTCTTGGTTGCCGCCTTCGCCGTAGGCCTGGCAGCGCGGCCCTCAGGAAGCGCCGGGAAGCCCGTCAGTTACGTCGTGAAGCCGACCGACACCCTCTGGTCGATCGCCGCCCGGCACTACGCCGGCGATCCGCGCGAGGGGATCTGGGAGCTCCAGCAGCGAAACCACCTCCGCGACACAACCCTCGTGCCGGGGCAGCGGCTGGTGTTGCCCTAGGCTAGGAGGGTTTGGCGAGACGACGGCGGGCGAGATTCGCCATGCCGTACCCGATCCCGGCCAGCGCTCCCGTCACGATGCCGACGATGTTCGTCATGACGCAAGTCCGGCACGCGTTGCAGCAGACGGCAGCCATCGGCGCGTTCTCGCCGTACTTCCCGGCGGTTCGCGCAATCGGGCCCGTCCAGATCTGCTTCACGATGAGAGCGTAGCTCCTGTCAGGAAAGACCGGACAAAGGCAGTCCGGCCGTGTAAACCTTCTCGCCGCGGAAGAGCCGACGGTCCGGATCCCAGGGGAAGAAGATCACGACCTTCCACGACAGGCGCTCGCCCGACGGCGGGAAGCCGAGCCAGTCAGCCTCGTGCGTTCCCGTGACGTCCGCTTCCTCGCAGACACCCTGCGGGCCGATGACGATGTCCGTCAGGTCGAAGTGGATGTCGGGAAAGGCCGACAGCAGCTCGCCGTAGAAACGCGCCGCGCCTTCATGCCCCTCCCAACGGTGTCCGGTTTGAACGAGCTCATAGACGCAGTCCTCGGTCAGCGTCGAGATCAGGCCCGGAAGGTCGCGCTCGTCTTCCGCGATCGAGTGCCGCTTCCAGAGCTCGCGAATCTCCTCGTGCTCCGCCGCCGAGATGTCGCGACGGATCAGTTCGCGGACGTCCGTCATGCCGCCTCCCAGAAAGCTTGCAGCCTGTGATTGAACACCTGGCCGAGCCGCTGCGCGTTGTGCGTGGCAGGAAAGACCGCCCGCTCGGCGTTCACGCGGTCGTGCAGAACGTCGCACACTGCGCGAAAAGCCGCCCCGGCGAGCGCGCGCGCCGAGTCCGGCGCGGGACACCAGTCACCCTGGACGAGCAGCACGCGAAACCCGGCAGCCGCGAGCCGGTCGAGCGGAATCTCCGCCTCCCAGGGTGGGCGCTCCGTCATCGACGAGCGCGCAGCCTCGAGCGCCGTGCCCTCGAGCGCCACCGGCTCTGCCGGGAAACCGAATCCGTGCAGAAACCGCAGGCGATAGTCGGACGGATCGGAAGCCTCTGTCGCCGCCTTGCCGACGTTGCGGATCAGCTCCTCGACAGCCGGGTCTCCCCGCGCGATCCCCAACGCCGGCGGCTCGATTAGCGTGAGCGAACGGACGGCATCCGGCCGCCGGCCCGCTGCGAGCAGCGAGACGACGCCGCCGTACGAGTGACCAACCAGGTGTGCTCCATCGCCGAGGAGTTCTGCGACATCCTCAGCGTCGCGCTCGAAGTCGACGCGACCGTTCGCTGGCGATTCGCCAAAACCGCGGCGATCGACCAGCAGCAAGCGGTAGTGCGCGGCAAGCGGGCGCTGCTCCTTCCACGTCTCTTGCCCCCAGCCAAAACTGCCGTGCACGAAAACTGCCGGCTCGCCGTCGCCCCACACCGTGACATGGACGCCGCTCGCCGTCCGCACTTTGTGAGCTTACGCAGTGGCGGCGACTTCGTACGGCTCGTCCGGCTCGAACAGCGCCGGCTGCCGCCTGAAGGCTGCGAAGAACGCGTCCACCACAGCAGGCGAGAACTGCGTCCCGCGACACGCCCGTACCTCCGCGGCGGCCTGCTCGATCGACAGCGCCGCCCGGTACGGTCGGTCGGTCGTCATCGCGTCCCAAGCATCAGCCAATCCGACCATGCATGCCTCCTGCGGAATCGCGTCTCCCGCGAGCCCGTCGGGATAGCCCTTCCCGTCCCAGCGCTCGTGGTGGTGGCGGGTCAGCGGCACGGCCTCGTGCCGGCTGAAGTGCGACACGATCCCGGCGCCGTCGGCGGGGTGGCGTTGGATGATCGCGAACTCGTCCTCGTCGAGCCGGCCCGGCTTCGTGAGGATGCTGTCCGGTACGGCGATCTTGCCGATGTCGTGGAAGAGACCGCCGAAGCGCACGGCGTCGAGACGCTGAGCGGGAACCCCGAGCTCCTCGGCAACCGCGAGTGCGATCCGCTGCACGCGCGCCGAATGTCCGGCGGTGTACGGATCCTTCGCGTCGACCGTGGCATTCAGGCTCTCGATCGCCTCGAGCGAGCTTTCCTCGAGCCGCCGGTACGAGTCCATCAGCTCGCGCGAACGAGCCTGCAGCGTGGTCGCCTGCCGGCGCAACGTCGACGAGGCGTTCCGGACGAGCAAGGCGAGCGCACCGTACAGGGTGAGGAACACCGCGAGGATCGCGACCCAGATCAGTCGCTTGCGCGAGGCGATGAACGCCTCGGTGTGCTGCGGCTTCGCGTAGATCTCGTAGGCGCCGATCGCGTGCGTGCCGTCATTGCTCTCGAGCGGCGCATAGACCTCGAAGACGCGCCGGTTGTCGACAGCCTGCTGCTCGGCCTCGTTCTCCTCCTCGTCGAGCTTGCTGATCGACGCGTGCGCCTTCTTCTCGCCGATCGTCTCGCCCAGCTCGCCTTCGAGCGAGAACTTCCGCCCGATGCGCTCCTGCGCGCGGTTCGTCCAGACGAGCACGCCGTCGGGCCGCCACACCTTGACGCTGACGATGTCCGGCTGCCG
>JBKPGW010000203.1:0-8356 GCA_046729555.1 Actinomycetota bacterium
GGACACAGCTGCCGTTCGAGCCGCGCGCGCGGGGACAGGGCCTGAACGCCGTCCTCCGGACGACACACCGCCAGAACTTCCTCGTCCCGCCGCGCCGCAGACGCTCGTTCCCGCTCGTCGAGCTGCTCAGCTAACCGAAGAACGCGCGCGCGACTGCGAACCAGTCGTCCGGCACCGTCTTCAGTTCGGCTGTCGCGTCCTTGAGCGGCACGTCGACGATCGCATCCCCGTGGAGGGCGGCCATGCGGCCGAACTTCTTCTCCTGGACGAGGTCGGCAGCCTTGAGGCCGTAGCGCGTCGCCAGCACGCGGTCGCGTGGCGTCGGCGATCCGCCACGTTGGACATGACCGAGCACTGTCACCCGTGTCTCGTAACCGGTCCGCTGCTCGATCTCTCGCGCCAGCGCTGCGCCAACACCGCGCTCCGACAGCCGCACATGGCCGAACTGGTCGACCTCGTCGCCGCCGCCCTCGCCCGCGCCGTCGAGCTCGTAGCCCTCCGAGACGACGACGATCGAGAAATCCTTGCCGCGTTCGTGCCGGCGGCGGATGTCGTTGCACGCCTCGTCGATCGAGATCGGCTGCTCAGGGATCAGGATTACGTCCGCGCCTCCGGCGATCCCGCTCATCACCGCGATCCAGCCGGTGTGGCGTCCCATCACCTCCACGACCATGACGCGGTTGTGCGACTCCGCCGTCGTGTGCAGGCGGTCGATCGCTTCGGTGGCGATCCAGACCGCTGTGTCGAAGCCGAATGTGTAGTCGGTCGCCGAGAGGTCGTTGTCGATCGTCTTCGGCACGCCGACGACCGGGAAGTCGTTTTCCTCGTACAGCCGGGCGGCAACGCCAAGCGTGTCCTCGCCGCCGATCGCGACGAGCGCATCGAGCCCGGCGGCGCTGAAGTTCTCGAGCACGCGTTCGACGCCGCCGTCCAGCTTGAACGGGTTCGTCCGCGTCGTTCCGATGATCGTCCCGCCGCGTGGCAGCAAGCCGGAGATCTCCCGGGGCCCGAGCGGCTCGAACAACCCCTCGACGAGCCCTTTCCAGCCTTCGAGCACTCCGACGACCTCGCCGCCGCGGACCATCACGCGACGGCCCGTCGCGCGAATGACGGCATTCAGCCCAGGACAGTCGCCGCCGCCGGTAAGGACGCCCACGCGCATGCGCGCATCCTACGAACGCGCTCTACCGCTTTGCGGGAAGGGAGCGCGCGAACGCGACGCCGCGGTTCACCCAGGTCACGAGTTGCCGCTTCGTGCGCACATCGCCGGCGTCGACCCGCAGCCAGCCGCGCATCTGCCGGCCGCGCATCTCCATCAGACGTGCGGGCGTCTTGTCGACCAGCTGGTCCGACTCCGCCGGATCGACGTGTACGAGCAACCCGCCCTGGCCGCTCGCCGCGACCGCCATGTTCCCGTTCACGAGGAAGGCGAGCCCGCCGAACATCTTCTGCTCGGTAATTCCCCGCTCCGTCGCGACGAGCTCGCGAATGCGCTGGGCCAGCTTCTCGTCGTACGCCATGAGACAGGGCATACTGCCGCGCGCAGCGAGATGGCGACGTTCGTGCTGATCCACGGCGCAGGCGACGTCGGCTGGTACTGGCATCTGGCCGCCGCCGAGTTGCGGGCGCGCGGGCACGATGTGGTCGCGCCGGATCTTCCGTGCGACGACGAATCGGCCGGTCTCTCGGAGTACACCGACGCCGTCCTCGCCAGTGTCGGCGACCGCTCCGAGCTCGTCGTGGTCGCGCAGTCATTCGGCGCGTACACAGCGCCGCTCGTCTGCGCGCGGACGCGGGTCGAACTGCTCGTGCTCCTGGCGGCGTTGGTCCCCATTCCCGGCGAGGCCGCGCAGGACTGGTGGGCAAACACGGGCTACGAGCCGGTGCGCGGCGAATGGTCGGGCGACGAGGCCGCGACCTTCTACCACGATGTGCCGCCGGAGCTGGCGGCGGAGGCGATGAAGCGCAGCCGCGCACAGTCGGATACGCCGACAAGGGAGCCGTGGCCCCTCAGTAGCTGGCCGGAAGTACCCACGCGGTTTCTCCTCTGTCGCGACGACCGTCTCCTTCCGGCCGAGTTCCTGCGCCGGGTCGTTCGCGAGCGTCTCGGCATCGAACCGGACGAGATCGACGGCGGCCACTGCGTCGCGCTCAGCCGGCCGCAGGAGCTCGCGCAGCGATTACACGACTACCACGCGAGGTTCCCGGGACCCCTCGGCACCGTCCGTTGTAGGTGTGCTGAAGGCTCGTGAAACGCCTTCGTCCGTTCCCCGCGCCGCGACACTGGCGCTAGCACTCGGATGGCGCGACTCCACACGCCGCGAACGCTCTCCGAAGGGCAATGAGCGGAAAGTCATCATGGCTCGGCGTCAGCCGAGCCCGGACTTCCGACGTCGATGCCGAAGGTGGGACTCGAACCCACACGAGGTTGCCCCCACCGGATTTTGAGTCCGGCGCGTCTACCAGTTCCGCCACTTCGGCCCCACGGCCACTCTAGCGCCGGTTCCGGCTTGCAATAGCCCCCGAGATGCCCCGATACTTGCGCCTCGCGGCGCGGGCCGACCCGGCCCGTGCGGCGTGGAAACCGGTATGGGCGACTGAGGAGGAAGAGTGAGCAAAAGGCCATTACTGGCAGCGCTGATCGGCCTCACCGCCGTGCTGGCGCTCCTCGCCGCAGGCTGCGGCGGAGGGGGCGGTAGCAAAGGCGGAAACGTTCAGGCACTGCCGGCCTCGTCATGTTCCGACATCTACTACGAGGGGGACGGCGATCCGGACTACATCATCTCGTCCGACCTCCCGTTGCAGGGCTCCGGCCGTGCGCAGACGGTGCAGATGACGGAGGCGATCAAGTTCATCCTGAAGCAGCACGACTTCAAGGCCGGTGACTACAAGATCGGTTACCAGTCGTGCGATGACGCGACTGCGCAGGAGGGTGCGTGGGCGTCCGAGAAGTGCTCGGCGAACGCGCAGGCCTACGCGCAGAACAAGAGCGTCATCGGCGTGATCGGGACGTTCAACTCGGGCTGCGCCGAGATCATCATTCCGGTGCTGAACCGCGCCCCCGACGGGCCGGTCGGCATGATCAGCCCGGCGAACACGTACGTCGGTCTGACTCACAGCGGGCCAGGTACGGCTGCCGGCGAGCCGGACAAGTACTACCCGAGCGGCAAGCGGAACTACATCCGCATCGTCGCAGCCGACGACTTCCAGGGTGCGGCGGATGCGCTCCACACCCAGCAGCTCGGGCTGAAGAACATATACATCCTGAACGACAAGCAGGCGTACGGCCTGGGCGTTGCGACTGACTACCGCAACTCGTTGAAGAAGCTCGGGATCACCGTCGCGGGCTTCTCCGCGTGGAACTCGAAGGCATCGTCGTACACAGGCCTGGCCACCCAGATCAAGCAGTCCGGTGCAGACGCGGTCTTCATCGGCGGGCTCATCTGCGAGAACGGTGGCAAGCTGATCAAGGACCTGAACTCGGTCCTCGGGAACAGCGTCACGCTGCTCGCGCCTGACGGCTTCACGCCGATCTCGGCGGTCGTCAGCGGCGCCGGCAACGCGGCGGAGGGCATGTACGTCAGCGTTGCGGGCGAGCCGAACGAGAAGCTCGGGGCGAAGGGCAAGGCGTTCGTCAAGGACTTCGGGGCGACCCAGTCCGGCGGGAACGTCGACCCGTACTCGGCCTACGCCGCTCAGTCGGCCGAGGTGCTCCTCACCGCGATCGAGAACAGCGACGGGACGCGGGCCGACGTCGCGGCTCAGCTGCTCAAGACGAAGGTGACGGACGGGATCCTCGGGTCGTTCACGATCGACGAGAACGGCGACACCAACTCGAACCCGGTCACCATCTACCAGATCAAGGGCGGCAAGCAGACGACGTACAAGACGATCGTCCCGCCCACCGACCTGGTGAAGGGGGCGTAAGAAAGGACGACAGCGAGGCGGAGGAGGGCTGCGGCTCTCCTCCGCCGCACTTAGCCAGTGGCCACTGACGCGCGCAGCGAGAACATCTCCTGGATCCGGGGATTCCAGCGCGTCACGGTGGCGCCGGCCTTCGGGCTTCTCCTCGTCGCGCTGCTGCTCGTGTGGCTCGGCGTCAACCTCGCGAAGACGCCGTCCGACTTCGCGAGCGTGGCGCTCGAAGGTCTGACGCTGGGGCTCGTCTACGGCCTGATCGCGCTCGGTTACTCGCTCGTCTACGGCATCCTCGAGCTGATCAACTTTGCGCACGGCGACGTGTTCATGCTCGGCAGCTGGATCTCGTTCACCGTTGCGGCGCACAAGATCGGGCTCGACGCGAACAGCTCGGGCGTCGCCGTCATCTGGGGTCTCGCCCTCACGCTGTTGGCGGCGATGGCGTTCTGCGGCGCCTTGAACGTCACGATCGAGCGGCTCGCCTACCGCCCGCTGCGCAACGCACCACGCCTGGCCCCGCTGATCACGGCGATCGGCATGTCGTTCATCCTCCAGAACGTCGGCCTCAACCGACTCGGACCCGCGCCGGTCTCGGTGCCGAACATCCTCCCGACCGGCACCGTCTTCAGCATCGGCGGGCACGAGTACAGGTGGTCGAGCCTGATCGTCGCCATGACCACGGTCCCGATCCTGTTCCTGCTGATCTGGCTCGTGCAGCGCACCCGGCAGGGTAAGGCGATGCGCGCGACCGCGCAGGACCAGGAAGCCGCGGCGATGATGGGCATCAACGTCAACCGGACGATCTCGTTCACTTTCCTGATCGCCGGCGCGCTGGCGGGAGTTGCGGGCCTGCTCTACGCGCTCTACTCGACGAACATCCGCTACGACCAGGGGTTCCAGCTCGGGTTGATCGCGTTCACCGCTGCCGTGCTCGGCGGCATCGGGAATCTGCCCGGCGCCGTGCTCGGCGCGATCCTGATCGGCCTGATCCAGCAGTTCAACGAAGGTCTCTCGTGGCATGCGCCGAGCTCGCAATGGACGCAGTCGATCGTGTTCGCCATCCTGATCCTGATCCTCGTCTTCCGGCCCGAGGGCCTGCTCGGCGAGCGGACGCCTGAGGGCGGATGACCGAGCTGCCCGAATACCGGCGCCCGTGGTGGCATCGTTGGGCCGGGCTCCTCGGTGAGCCCCGCCGGTGGTGGCGCGGTCTGGACGACCGACAGCGCTACCAGGTGGGCATCGTCTTGCGGGTCATCCTGCTCGGCGTGCTCGTCTACATCGCCTGGCCGCTGGCGCTGCTCGTCCTCGTCCTGTTCCTCGCGCAGTACGCGAAGCCCTACGTTCCGGACGAGTACGCGTGGGCGCGGCGGATGCTGGTCCCGACGATCGTCCTGATCGTCGCGGTCACGTACCCGTTCTACGTCGAAAGCCTGCCCGTGATGCAGCTCTTCGGCGCGTTTCCGGACGTCAATACCGCCGTGATCATGGGCGTCTACGTGATCATGGCGATCGGCCTCAACATCGTCGTCGGTTACGCAGGCCTGCTCGACCTCGGCTACGTCGCCTTCTACGCGATGGGTGCGTACACGTGCGCGTGGTTTGCGTCGGTGCAGTTCGCCGGACAGGACATCAACTTCGGCGCGGTCGGCGTCGGCGGATCGACGCCCGGGATCCACATCTCGATCTGGCTGCTACTGGTCCTGGCCGCCATTCTGACGGCGCTGATCGGAATCCTCATCGGCCTGCCCACGCTCCGGCTGCGCGGCGACTACCTGGCGATCGTCACGCTGGGCTTCGGCGAGATCCTGCCGCAGGTCGCGAACAACGGCGACGACCTCGGCGGCTTCAACCTGACGAACGGCCCGAACGGGATCACGCCGATCGACGCGCCTGGTTTCTTCGGGATCAGCTTCCAGGAGGGCTCCGGCTCGTTCTTCACGGGCCCGCGCCTGTACTTCTGGTTCGTGCTGCTGCTCGTGATCGTCACGGTCTTCTCCAGCCTGCGCCTGCGCGATTCCCGGCTCGGGCGCGCGTGGATCGCGATCCGCGAAGACGAGACGGCGGCCGCCGCGATGGGCGTGCCGCTGATGCGCACGAAGACCTGGGCATACGCGACGGGCGCGTTCTTCGGCGGCATCGCCGGCGCGTACTTCGCGAGCTTCAAGAGCTCGACGTTCCCGAACGACTTCAGCTTCAACATCTCGGCCTTCATCCTGTCGATGGTCATCCTCGGCGGGATGGGCAACGTCTGGGGTGTCATCTTCGGCGCAGCCTTCCTTGCGTACCTCAACCAGGAAGGCCTCGCGAACATCGGCCACAAGCTCAACCAGACCTTCGGCACGCACCTGGACGTGCCGCTCTACCAGTACGGAATCTACGGCGCGATCATCGTGATCGTGATGCTCGTCCGGCCGGAGGGGCTGATCCCTAGTGCGAGACGGCAGGCCGAGTTCCGCGAGGGCGTTGCGGACACGCCGCTGTACGACACGCAACAATGAGCGGCGAGAACGGCAACCTCCTCGTCGCGGAGAAAGTCCGCAAAGAGTTCGGCGGGCTCGTCGCGACCGACGACGTCGACTTCATCATCCCGCGGGGACGGGTCGTCAGCCTGATCGGCCCGAACGGCGCCGGCAAGACGACGTTCTTCAACATGCTCACGGGCGTGTACAGACCCACCTCCGGACGCATCGTGTTCGACGGCGAGGACGTCACAGGCAAGCCGCCACACGCGATCACCGCGCGGGGTATCGGCCGCACCTTCCAGAACATCCGCCTGTTCCAGAACATGACCGCGCTCGAAAACGTGCTCGTTGGCATGCACGCTCGGCTCAAGGGCGGCATCGTCAGCTCGATTGTGCGGACGCCTCGCATCCGCCGCGAGGAGGAGCACGCGCGCAAAACATGCCGCGACCTGCTCGTCTACTGCGGACTGCGCAACAAGGACGACGAGATCTCCCGCAACCTCTCCTACGGCGACCAGCGCCGGCTCGAGGTCGCCCGGGCGCTGGCGACGCAGCCGAAGCTGCTGCTGCTGGACGAGCCGACGGCCGGCATGAATCCGCAGGAGACGGCCGAGTTCACCTCCTTCGTCCAGGAGTTGCGCAGCGAGCGCGGCCTGACCGTGCTGATGATCGAGCACGACATGCGCGTCGTCATGAACATCTCCGATCGGGTGACGGTGCTCGACTACGGCGAGAAGATTGCCGAGGGCACGCCGCAGGAGGTGCAAAAGGACGCACGCGTGATCGAGGCCTACCTCGGCAAGCAGGCGCTCGAGGGCCAGTCGGAATGAACGCGCAGGCGCAGAACATCCTCGAGCTCGAGAACGTCCACACCTACTACGGCTCGATCCAGGCGCTCAAGGGAATCTCGATCGAGGTCAAGGACGGCGAGATCGTGACCCTGATCGGCGCGAACGGCGCCGGCAAGTCGACGACGCTCCGGTCGATCAACGGCCTGAACAGTCCGCGCCGCGGCCGTATCCGCTTCCAGGGACGGGACATCACCCACGCGTCTGCGCACGACATCGTGGAGCGAGGGATCTCGCAGTCGCCGGAGGGGCGTCGGTTGTTCCCGCGCATGAGCGTGCTCGAGAACCTGGAGATGGGGACGTTCCAGCGCGCCGACCGGGGCAACCGCAAGGCGGTCAACGAGGATCTCGACCGTGTCTACGAGCTCTTCCCGCGCCTCAGCGAGCGCAAGAGCCAGAAAGCGGGGACGCTGTCAGGTGGCGAGCAGCAGATGGTGGCGATCGGCCGTGCGTTGATGGCGCGTCCCAAGCTGCTCCTGCTTGACGAGCCGTCGATGGGACTCGCGCCGATCTTCGTCGAGCGGATCTTCGAGATCATCCGGGAGATCAACTCGCAGGGCACGCCGATCCTGCTCGTCGAGCAGAACGCCCTGATGGCGCTCGATGTCGCGAGCCGTGGCTACGTGCTGGAGACGGGGAAGATCGCGCTCGCCGATGACGCAAAGGCTCTGAAGCAGAACGACGACGTCAAGCGGACGTACTTGGGCGCGGCATAGCCGCGCCCAAGTAGTCGGGTACGCGCGGGGGCGAAGACGCGGTCTTCGCCCCCGCGAGAATTTTGGTCGAGGGTCGAACGTCGCCGACAGTGCGCGTCGTGGGGCCTTCGGCCTCCCGGCGCGCATAAGTCCGGCCGGCTGCTAGAGCGGCTGCGCCTGCTCTAGCCGCCGGCCTCCATGTTGGGGCGGGCGCATGTCTCATCGTGTCCACTCTTTCGTAAACGTTTGGTGAAGACGCCGACCACACGGGGTGGGGCTGCGTCCTATCTCAGGGGTTGGCCCTCACCGGGGAGGGGTCAGCGGCCGCCGCCCGGCGCCGCGCCGAAGGCCGAGCCCCCCGGGGTGGGTCCCCCCCCGGGGGAGACCCCACCCCGTAAATATTACACCACCAAAGGGGAGTTAGGGGGGGGCC
>JBKPGW010000204.1:0-1331 GCA_046729555.1 Actinomycetota bacterium
GCCGACAAAGCCGCGATGCGCGACGGCGACGCGCAGTTCGGTCGGCTCGACGACGATCGCGGCGTCGGCATGCACCCGCCCGACCACCGCCTCGGTGCCGATCGACGCGAGCTCCTCGTCGGCGACCAAGGTCACGATCACGTCGCCGCGCAAGCCCGTGGCCTCGGTCGCGGCGAGCATGATCGCGGCGAGTGCGCCCTTCATGTCGTACGCGCCGCGTCCGTAGAGTCGGCTGTCCTCGACGCGCGGCACGAACGGCGCCTCCATCCCCGCAACGCCCACGGTGTCGAGGGGTCCGTTGAGAAGCAGCGAGCGCCCGCCGCCCGACCCGCGCTTCGTGGCGACGACGCTCGGGCGCTCGTTCCCGAGAATCTCGACGTCGAGCCCGTGCTTCGCGCACCAGTCCGCGACGAAGGACGCGATCTGCCCCTCGCCGGCGCCGCCCGGCACGAGCGCCGGATTGACCGAGTCGATCGCGACGAGCGCTGCAGCCAGTTCGTTCAGGGAGGAAGGCACGAGCTGATTCTCCCTCGCTCGGAAGGGATCGTTCACGTGGACGGAATGTTGCGCGGGTTCGATTCCCGCCGCCTTCGCTTCGCCGAGAAATCCGGCCTCGCTGCGCGAGGCCATGACGACTTCTCGGCGAGAAGTCTTTCGTTCCGAGCCGGAGAGGCCGACGCCGGCCGAGCCGGCATCGGCGACGAATGCTTGCGTGTTTGTGCGGGGTCAGGCGCCGCCTCTCGACGCCTGACCCCGTGCAACCTATTCCTGCGTTGAGGTGACGGTGTCGACCCTCGTCGCCAGGACGTCCGCAAACCCAATGCGCGGGTTTCCCGCCGGTTCGTTCGGCGGTGCGTTGAAGCAGGAGAGCTCCAGATCGCCGGGCGCATCCAGCACGAAGGTCCCCTGCGCTTCAAACGTCTGCTGGAGCGCGAAGCCTGCTGCATTCCCGACGCCGCTCTGGGCGACGGTGAAGCCGACGGTGGAGTTCCCGAACAAGCACACGACGATGCCCTGCCCGGAGTCGTTCTCGGCGATCACCTCCGCTGTGACTGCGTAGTTCCCTTTGTCGAGGTGCATGGTCAAGACGTGTGTCATGAACGGACGGACGTCGGGCCACGTCCCGCTCACGATCGGAAGCCACGTCCCGGGATCTGCGAGCGAGCGGACGAAGAAGCGTTCATCCACGTGGCTGATGCCCGGTGGCCCCTGCGGGCCCGGTACTCCCTGCGGCCCCTGCGGGCCCGTCTGGTTCCACTGCAGCGCGTCCTCGCTCGCGAGGCAGCCGCCGCCTCGGTCGAGCCGTAGCTGACCGTTGTCGGTCTTCACAC
>JBKPGW010000205.1:0-7368 GCA_046729555.1 Actinomycetota bacterium
CGCTCGATGTCGTAGTTCAGCGCCTTCAGCGGGGAGACGTACAGGAGCCTCAGACCCTGGCCCGGCTCGGGATGGAGCTTGTCGATCCCGTACAGGAAGGCGGCGAGCGTCTTCCCCGAGCCGGTCGGCGCCTGGATCAACGTGTGCTTCCCGCTCGCGATCGCCGGCCAGCCGAGCGTCTGCGCCGGCGTCGGCGTGCCGAAGGCGTCCTCGAACCACGCTCTCGTCTTGGGCGAAAAGACGCTCAGCGCGCTCACGAGCCCAGGTTACTTGTCAAGATCGCACGCATGACGGGCGCCGGTTTCGTGCCGGTCTGGACGGCGACGATGGCCGGGATGATGCTGCCCAGCACCGTCCCGCTGCTGCGCCTCGACTATGCGACGACGCGCTCGCGAACGCGGCTATTCGCACTCGTCGGCGGCTACCTCACGGTCTGGATCGCGTTCGGTTCCGTCGTCTTGGGCATCGACGCGCTGATCGGCCCGCACGGGCGGCGCCTCACCGCCGTACTCATCGCGGTCGCCGTCCTGTACCAACTGACCCCGCTGAAGCGACGCTGCCTCGCACGTTGTCGCGCGCCGCTCGCGCGGTCGCTGCTCGGGTGGCGCGACGGGATTGTCGGTGCGGCCGAGATGGGGGTCAAGAACGGGATCTGGTGCGGCGGCTGCTGCGCCGGGCTGATGGCCGCGTTGATCGGGCTCGGGCTGATGAGCTGGCTTTGGATGAGCGCGATCGCAGCGGCGATCTTGCTCGAGAAGACGACGCCGCTAGGGGCGTGGGCGCGGTGACGTACTCGGTCAGCGGCTCGTACTTCGAGTCGTGCAACTGCGACCCGATCTGTCCGTGCCGGATGACGGACGGCATTCCCGGCGGCCGCTCGACTTACGGGATCTGCTTCGGTGCGCTCTCCTGGCTCGTCGAGGAAGGGCACGTCGGGGACACAGACGTCAGTGGGTTGGCGGTCGCGCTGGTCGTGCGTTACAGCGACGACGAGCCCGGCTCGCCGTGGACGATCGTGCTGCACGTCGATGCCGAGGGAGACGAGCGCCAGCGCGCCGGGCTCGCCGACGTCTTCCTGGGACGGCTGGGCGGGCCTCGCGTCGGGGTGCTCCCGTGGGTGCGCAAGGCGCGTCACCTCGTCGCCGTGCGTCCGAGCACGATCCGGCTCGAGCCCCAGGGCGACGGGTACCGCCTGCAGGTCGGCGAGGCCGTGCGGCTCCGGGCGACGCGGCCGGTCGCATCCGACGCGGTCGTTCGCTGCGGCATTCCAGGCTACGACGAGCCGGGCCGCGAACTGGTCGCGGAAGAGCTCACCGTGCAGGACGACCCCTTCGAGTGGGAGCTGACCGGGAACTGCGCGTTCGCGAGTCGCTTCGCCTACGCGTCGGAGTAGCGGCTACTTCCCTCCGTACGCGAAGTAGAGGACGAGCGCGACCGTCACGAGGATCGCGAAGATGACGCTGAGCAGGACCGTTACGCCCGTCAGCGCGAGCAGCGGCGTGCGCGGGCTCCGGCCGCGCTCGGCCTCGGCTTCGAGCTCCTTGATCTTCTCGAGGGGATGTGGATGTGCCATGAGTCCCCTCTACCCCGCGGGGTGATTGGCTACGCATGTGCACTACGACGTGCTCGTGCTCGGCGGCGGCTCCGCCGGCTGCGTGCTCGCCGCGCGGCTGAGCGAGGACGAGCGTCGTTCCGTTTGCCTCGTCGAGGCCGGCCCGGACTACGGGCCGCGCGAGGAGTGGCCGGAGGAGCTGCTCGATCCCGGGGACATTCCCGAGGGCCACCAGTGGGATCCGGACGAGAGCCCGTTCCAGCCGCTGCGCGCGAAGGTGCTCGGCGGCTGCTCTGCGCACAACGCCTGCCTGCTGGTGTGGCCGCCCGACGCCGACGCCGCCTTCGAGCCGTACCTGCGCCGCGCACTCGAGACGATCGCGCCGGAGCCCTTCTACTACCGCGACGAGGAGCTGACGCCGTGGTTCGCCGGCGCCGCGGAGGCGTGTCGTGCACACGGGCTCGAGGTCACGACGGGCCCGTACAACATCCGCGACGGCGTGCGCTGGAACGCCGCGTTCGCGTACCTGGATCCAGCGCGACCGCGCCCGAACCTGACCGTGCGCGGCGACGCGCTCGTCGACCGCGTCGTCTGCGAGGGCGACCGTGCGGTCGGCGCGGTGGTCAACGGCGAGGTGTTGCGCGCGGACATCCTCGTCCTGGCGGCGGGCGCGATCGGCTCGCCCGCGATCCTGCTGCGGAGCGGCGTCGAGGCGGCCGGCTCGAACCTGCAGGACCACGTCTCGGCAAAGCTGGTGTTCGAGACGAGCGACGCGCTCAGGACGGCAACCCCGATGCCGTTCTCGAACGGCATCGTCACAGCGGAGGGCTTGCACCTGTTGCCGATCAACGACCGTCACGGCGAGCGAGCCCACATCACCGTCGCGCTCATGCAGCCGGAGTCGCGCGGGCAGGTGCGGCTGCGCTCGAAGGATCCGGCCGTCTCGCCGGAGATCGACCACCGGCTTCTTTCCGACGCGCGAGACCGACAGGCGTTGCGCGAGGGTCTCGAGCTTGCACAGGAGCTTGCCGGCCACGAGGCGCTGCGCCGTCTCGGCCGGCCGGTCAGGAACTCGGTCGACGCGACGCTCGGGGTCTACTTCCATCCTGTGGGCACGTGCAGCGAAGTGGTCGATGCGAACGGCCGTGTCCACGGCTTCGAGAACCTCTACGTCGCCGATGCGTCGGTCTTCGAGACGATCCCGCGTGCGAACACCCATCTGGCGACGCTCGCGGTGGCCGAGTGGACCGCCGAGTTGATCTAGCCGCGCCGAACGCAAGAGTAGTGTCAGCCGCACCTCCTAGCGGGCTCTCGCCGCGTACTGTCGAGGGAGATGGACGAGAACGACCGGAATCCGAGGCTGGAGCTGACGTTCGACCAGCTTGCGCTGATCCACAAGTCGCTCCAGGCCGTCCGGTCGCTCGGCGTGTTGCCGCCGCGCGACGAGCTGCTCGACGACACGATGCAGCTCGTCGATCAGGCGTTGGACGAGGCTGTGCACAGGCGATGGGCAGCCTGATCTACGCGACGATCGGCTCGCTGGACGGCTACATCGAGGACCGGGACGCCAAGTTCGACTGGGCTGCGCCGGACGAGGAAGTGCACCGATTCGTCAACGAACTCGAGCGGCCTGTCGGCACCTACCTCTACGGCCGTCGCATGTACGAGGTAATGGTCTTCTGGGAAACGGCGCACACCCTCGCCGACCAGCCGGACTTCAGCCGCGAGTTCGCGGAGATTTGGCAGGCGGCCGAGAAGGTCGTGTATTCCAAGACGCTCGAGGCGGTGTCCAGTGCCAGGACACGCATCGAACGAGACTTCGAGCCCGCAGCGGTCCGGCGGATGAAAGCGGCAGCGGGCCGTGACATCAGTGTTGGCGGTCCCAACCTGGCCTCGCAGGCGATTCGAGCCGGATTGCTCGACGAGTACCACGTGTTCGTGGTGCCGATCGTGGTCGGAGGTGGCAAGCGCTCCCTGCCCGACGATGTCCGCATCGAGCTCGAGCTGCTGGACGAACGCCGCTTCGGCAACGGCATGGTTTACCTCCGCTACCGCGTGAGCTGACGATCGCCGTTTGCTGAGCCTATGCTCAGCAAAACATGGAGCCGCAACGAAAGCGAGGCCGACCGTCTGAGGGCGCCCGGGAGGCGATCGTCGAGGCGACGCGGCAGTTGCTCGACGAAGAAGGGCTCGCGCGCCTGACTACGAGAGAGGTCGCACGTCGCGCCGGCGTCTCGGAGGCGAGCATCTTCTACCACTTCGGCGACAAGACAGCGCTCGTCGCGGCGGCGCTTGAAACGAGCCTCGAGTCACTGCGCGAGTTCGCCGGTGGGCTGCAAGACCGCGTGGGCGTCGGCGAGCTCGAACAGACCCTGCGCGAGATCGTGCGGCGGTGGGAGAGGTTCTTCGATCGCGCCCTGCCGGTCCTGGGAGTCGTCCAAGCCGACACCGACCTGCGGCCCGACTTCCGTGACTACATGCGCGCTCATGACTACGGGCCCCACCGCGGCGTCGATTTCGTGGCTGAGTACCTCGAGGCCGAGCAGGCGCTCGGTCGGGTTCGGGAAGGCATCGATCCTCGCGGGGCGGCGACCCTGCTGCTCGGCGCCTCGTTCCTGCGCGCTCTGCAGCGAACCATGCTCGGTCCCCGCGCTACGGCTCGTCTGTCGTCGCCTGAGGAGATCGTTGCGACGTTGCTCGGCGCGATCGCCGCGTCGCCCGCCGGCCGCAGACCGGTCGACGGGCGACGTCAGCAGGGCTGATCACGCGGCCGCAGCCAGCGGTTCGACGTCGGCTCCCTCCGCGACACTGACGAAGTCGCGTTCGCGAACGAGCAGGAACGACGTCGCGGCTGCGACGAACGCGACCACTGCGCCGACCAGCAGGATCGCGTTCAGACTCCCGACGAAGGCATTCTGTGCGGCGCCCGCGACCACCGCTCGCAGCGGGCCCGGCGTACTGCCGATCGCGTCCGCGGCGCCGCCTGTGCTGATCGAGCTAGCGATCGCGTGCGCGTGGGAGGCGAGCGGTGTGCCCGCGAGGTCGCCGATCACGGAGGACCGGATGTGCGAGGCGAAGACTGTTCCGAGCCCCGCGACCCCGGTCGCGATCCCGACCTGGCGCAGGGTCGAGTTGATGCCGGAGGCCATTCCGGCCCGCGCAGGCTCGACGACCCCGACCGCGGTCGAGACCAGCGGAACGTTGACGAGCCCTGCACCGACGCCGCTGACGATCATCCCGGCGAGCAGGTGCGTCCACGTCGAGCTCATCGTCAGGCCGCGCATCAGGAGCAGCCCGATCCCGATCAGCAGGAATCCGGGGGCGATCAGCAACCGCCGAGGCACGTGGGCCGTGAGCCGCCCGGCGATCCCGGCCGTCAAGAAGATCGCTCCCGTCAGCGGGAGAAACCGAATCCCGGTCTCGACGGCGGACAGGCCGAGGACGTTCTGCATGTACAGGACGAGGTAGGTGAGCAGCGAGAAGAGCGACGCCGAGATTGCGAACGCAGCTGCGAGCCCGCCGTTGAAGGTCGGGACACGCAGCAGGCGGAGGTCGAGCATCGGCGCTTGCTGAAGACGCTCGGCGACGAGAAAGCCTGCGAGCAGAGCGCCGGCTGCCGCCAGCGAGCCGACGACCGTCGCTGAGCCCCAGCCGTCCGGATTGCTTCGGATCAGACCGAAGACGAGCGCCGCAAGACCGCCGCTGAAGGTGAGGAAGCCGATCCAGTCCGGCCGTTTCGCGTTCGGGTCACGCGACTCTTCGACCCGCAGGAGCGTGGCCGCGAGCGCAGCGACGCCGATCGGGAGATTGACGAAGAAGATCCAGCGCCACGACAAGCCGCTCGTGAGCGCACCGCCGAGCACCGGGCCGACGGCCACGGCGACCCCGGTGATCGCGCCGAAGACGCCGAAGGCAACACCGCGGTCACGGCCGTGGAACGCCTGTGCGAGGAGAGCGAGCGAGGTCGCGAACATGATCGCACCGCCGACTCCCTGCGCACCGCGGGCGAGGATGAGGAAGAGCGGGCCGGTCGCAACGCCGCACGCGAGCGATCCGAGCGTGAAGAGCACGATCCCGGCGGCGAACACCCGCCGGCGGCCGAGGAGGTCGGCGAGCGACCCGGCGGTGAGCAGGAACGCTGCGAGCGTCAAGGCGTAGGCGTCGATCACCCACTGGAGATCCGACAGCGAGGCACCGAAGCCGCGCTCGATGTCGGGCAGAGCGACGTTAACGATGGTGATGTCGAGCAAGAGCATGAAGACGCCGGCGCAGACCGCGATCAGCGTCCACCACTTCCGTTGCATGATGGCCTCCCGGGGTTTCTTTGCTCGAATTACTGAGCGAATGATCAGTATGGGAGGTATAACTGAGCGTCCGCTCAGGTTATTCCCGAGTCAGTAGCATCTGAGCCGTGGCCACGGTGCTCTACTTCACGGGCAACGAGGAGGCCGATGCCTTGCTCGCCGAGGAGCCGATGGCGCTGCTGATCGGGTTCGCCCTCGATCAGCAAGTGCCGGTGCAGACGGCGTTCTCCGGGCCGTTGAAGATCAAGCAGCGAGTCGGGACGCTTGACGTGCGCACGCTCGCGACAACGGATCTCGAGCCGGTTTTCCGCGAAAAGCCGGCTGTCCACCGCTTCCCTGGAACGATGGCGAAGCGAGTGCAAGAGCTCGCCGCGGTGGTGGAGGAGGAGTACGGCGGACGAGCCGAGCGCATCTGGAGCGAGGCGGCCGACAGCGCCGACCTACGCCGGCGCATCTCGTCGCTGCCCGGTTTCGGCGAGATGAAGGTAAAGGCACTGGGCTCCGTGCTCGCGAAACGTTTCGGCGTCGAGGTCGCGCAGGAGCTCGTCCCGAATCACCCGACGCTCGGCGACGTCGACTCGCGAGAGGCGCTCGAGGACTACCAGGCGAAGAAGAGGGCGTACAAGCAGAGCATGCGTGCGAACCAAGCGCGACGCTAACCCGAGGCGTCTAACTGCGCGCTGGGCATGTAGATGCTCGCGCCCCCCTCCACCATGAGCGTCGTCCCGTTAATGAAGCCGGCCTCGTCCGAAGCGAGAAAAGCGACAGCGTGGGCCACATCCTCCGGCGTGCAGAGTCTCGGCATCGGATAGCTCCGGGACACGAGCTCTCGTGTCTCGGACGTGGTGTCCGCCGTTGCAGGGGTCATCACGAAACCGGGTACGACCGCGTTGCACCGGATGCCGCGTGAGCCGTACTGCGAGGCGACCGATTTCGTCAGGAGCACAACGCCGGCCTTGGACGCTCCATACGCAGCGCGGACCCCGCGGCCCATGAAGCCGTCGATCGAGGCGGTGTTGACGATGGAGCCGCCTCCCCGCTCCAGCATGCGCGGAATCGCGTGCTTGCAGCCCAGGAACGGTCCCTTCAGGTTGACAGAGACGAGTCGGTCAAAAATCTCCATATCGAGCGTGACGACGTCTGTGTCGAGAGCGGTGGTCGAGACGTCGGACGCGTTGTTGTGCAGAACGTCCAAGCCGCCGAACGTCTGAACGCGGCTGATTCTCCGGCCGGCGGCTTCCGCCGCTGGTTTCAAGTGCGCTTGACGGGCCACGAATGCGGAAGAAGAAGGACTATGGAGATCACGAGGAACAGGCTGGAGACCGGCCGCGAGTACGCGCAGGCGCTCTGCGCTCGAGGAGCGTGATCACTGATGCGCGCGACTGTCATGCACGCAGCCGGCGACGTCCGGATCGAGAACGTCCCTGACCCTGAGATCGTTGAGCCGACCGACGCCGTCGTTCGCATTACCCGGGCGAGCATCTGCGGCAGCGACCTGTGGCCGTACAACGA
>JBKPGW010000206.1:0-8975 GCA_046729555.1 Actinomycetota bacterium
CTCTCCACGCGCGTAATCGGCTGACACTGATGGGAATCCGGGCAGCAGGGAAGATGTGACAGAACCCGGCCGTCTCGGCGTGGGTGGCAGACGGAGCGGCGATCAGTTCTGTGTCTACGTTGCCGACCGCTGCGTACTGCCCGAACTCTCCTGCGAGCAGATCGAGATGCTTATCCTCTGGCGGTGGCCGAGGTCGTCGTCTTCCACCACACGCTCGGGCTCACGCGCCCCGTCCGACATTTCGCCGACGAGTTGCGCGCCGCAGGCCACACCGTGCATACGCCCGACCTGTACGACGGCCGGATGTTCGAAACGTACGAGGAGGGGTCGGCGCACTCCGACGCGCTCGGAGGGCCGATGGCGATCGTCGAGCGCGCCCGCGCCGAGGTCGAGTCGCTGCCGAGCAACCTCGTCTATGTCGGCCTCTCATCCGGCGTGCTCGCCGCGCAGTCGCTTGCGCAGACACGGCCGGGCGCGCGCGGCGCCGTGCTCTGCTATTCCGCCCTTCCCTTGGCGAGTGGGGTGACAACTGGCCGGCGACCTGGCCGGACGGCGTACGGGTGCAGCTGCACATTCTCGAGGCCGACGAGGACTACGAGATCGCGCAGGGGCTCGCCACGACCGTGCCCGGAGCAGAGCTCTTCGTCTAGCCCGGCACCGAGCACCTCTTCGCTGAGCACGACGAGCAGGCGCCGGCGCTGCTGAGGGAGCGCGTCCTCGAGTTCCTCGGGTAGCCCGCCGTACCGGCCGCGGCGATGCCTGCAGCGCCGAGGTGACGAGGATCAGCCGACGATGTATCGCTCTCGGAGCGTCGCGCGTGTTTTTGACGGCAGTGCCCCGGTGTGGAGGAGTTGTTCGATCGTGATGGCGGCGAACGTGGTGTGCTCTGTGAGGAGTTCGGCGTAGCGGGTGCACACGTCGGCGAAGTCTGAGTTGCCGGCGGGATAGACGACGACGTAGCGACCCCAGCTCCAGCGGCCGCTTTTGTGTTGGAGCATCGAGAGGAGCAGCAGGTGCTCGAGCGACGTGACGAGCAGGCTCGTTTTGTCGGCGGCGTCGATTGCTCCACGGTGGAAGATGCCTGACCGTCGAGCGATCTTGCGTTGGAGCGGCCGCCCGGCCGGTTTCGCGGTCGCCGGCTTGGCGCGGTCGTGGTATTCGACGTCGATCGCAACGATTCCGCGCGTGCCGTCTTGGAGGTCGAGCACGAACGCCGCGTCGAAGGATCGCAGACTGCCGAGGTAGGCCGGATCGAAGCGTCCGGGCGAGTGTTCGAAGCGGATCTCGCAGACGGCGCCGGGGGCGTCCGACCACCATGTGTGCACGGCGCGGTCGGCGAGTGAGAGGTCGGCGGCGAGATCGCCGAAGAGGTTGAAGGCGAGTGTCGGCGACCAGAGGAGGTCGGCCCAGAGGCGCTGGTGGTCGAACCGCTGGTGCGACTCGGGATTCGAGGCTCGCGTTCGTGCGGCGGCTTGCGCGCCGGCCGTGACGAAGTTGGCGCCGGTCTCTTGTGCGTACGCGAGCGGCAGGCGGCTGCCGACGGGGCGCGTCGCGGTGCCTTTGCGGGGGACGATCGGTTGCGATCCGATCGGGTGCCCGTGCGCTTCGCGCCAACGGGCATGGTGGAGGCGGAGCCGGCGGCGGAAGGCGGTCATCTGCGGGCGCCCGGGCACGCGGTCGTCGGCTTCCCAGCAGTGCGCGGCCTCCAGCTCCTGCCGCGAGGGCTCATTCACGGCTTCGCAGGAAGTCGAGCACGCGCTGCGTCAACAACGCGGTTGCGTCGGGGTCGTAGGAGGGCAGGCTCGAATCCGCGAAGTAGTGCTGGTCGCCCGGATAGAGGAACAGCTCGGCGTCGTCTGTCGTTTCGACGATCTTGCGGGCGGCGTCGATGTCGCCCTCGCCGACGAACACCGGGTCGTTGTCCATGCCGTGGATCTGCACCGGCACGCCCGCCGGCCACGCGCCGAAGAACTCGGTCGGCACGCATGCGTAGAAGAGGAGTGCCCCTCGCGCGCCCGAACGCGTCTGTGCGAGCCTCTGCGCCGGCAGCACGCCGAGCGAGAAACCGCCGTACACGAGCTCGCTCGGCAGCGCCTCCGCGGCGCGCTCGCCACGGGCGAGAATCTCGTCCGGAAACCCGAGCTCCTGGGCGTAGCTCATTCCCTCCTCGATCGTCGCGAACGTCCGGCCGTCAAAGAGATCTGGCGTGTGGACGGTGTGGCCGCCCGCCCGCAGCTCGTCCGCGAAGGCGTAGAAGCCAGCGGTCTGACCCTGCGCGTGGTGGAACAGCAACACCTCGGCCATCTCTCCTCCTTGTCCGATTGCGAATGATCGATCATAATGGATCGATCCGTCGATGTCGATCAATGAGCAGATCCCCGACTATGACTTGGCCGAGCGGATGGTGGTCACGGCGCCGGCGCAGCTGCGCGCGATGGCCGACCCGCTCCGCGCGACGATCCTCGACCTGCTGCTCGAACGCGCCGCGACCGTGGCCGAGCTCGCGGCCGCGGTCACTCGCCCAAAGAGCACGATCGCCCACCACGTGAACGTGCTCGTCGACGCGGGCCTGCTGCGCGTCATCCGCACGCGGCGAGTGCGCGCAATCGACGAGCGCTACTACGGCCGCACCGCCCGCCTGTTTCAAGTCGGCGTCCTCGAGCGGCCCGGCGAGGACCCAACGACGGTGCACGAGAACTCGCTCTCGGTAGCCGCCGGCGAGGCTCGCCGGGCACACGCTGCGGACGAGCTGCGCGCGATCCTGCGCCACGCGCGCGTTCCCGAGGAGCGCGCCGAGGAGCTCTGGCAGCGCATCCTCGCAATCGTGCAGGAGTTCTCGCGGCTGCCGCGCTCGGGCGAGACCGTCTTCGGTCTCGCGGCCGCGCTCTACCCGACCGACTACCCCACACTGCCCGACCCGGAGGTGGACGATGGCTGAAGCACCACTCGAAGACAACGGCTCCGGCCTGGCGCCCGCCGGCGAAGACTGGTTCGTCGTCAACGTGCGCGACGCGCAGTGGCTGACCTCAGAGGAAGGGGAGAAGCAGCCGACCGGGTCGGACTGCTACTTCGAAAGCGGAAAGGCGGAGTTCCCGCAGCTCGGATTCCGGATCCACGTTCTGCCGCCGGGCCAGTCGAACGGCCTCTACCACGGCGAGAACAAGCAGGAAGATTTCCTCGTCCTGCACGGCGAATGCGTCTTGCTCGTCCAAGGCGAAGAGCGGCGGCTGAGCGCGTGGGACTTCGTCCACCGCCCGCCGTGGACGGAGCACATCTTCGTCGGCGCGGGCGACGGCCCGTGCGCGATCCTCATGGCCGGCGCGCGCGGCGACGACTGGCAGGTTCGCTACCCGGCGTCCGAGTTCGCCGTACGCCACCGGGCGAGTGCGGCAGAGGAGACGTCCGATCCCGATCGGGCCTACGCCGAGTTCGAGCCGTCCCGGCGCGGACGACCGTCCTACTGGCGGCGACTGCCCTGGGCCTAGACGAAGGGAGCGACGGGATCGATCGCTGAATTTACATCTCCCGAGATCGAGATCCGGGCGTAGCTCGACGCTGGTCATCCATGCGCTCGGATTGGCAGGATTCGTCTGATGGTGTGTGTTGCGGGAGGTGCGGGACGAGGATCTGGCGGTGCTGTTCGAGCAGTGGGCGGATCCGATTGCCGCGCGCATGGCTCCCTTCACGGCGCCCGATCACATGGACCGGAAGGCATTCGAGCGCCGCTGGTCCAGGCTACGAGCCGACGAGACGGTGATCAACAGAGCCATCGTCGTCGAGGGCGAAGTCGTCGGAACGATCGGGTCGTGGGGCGACCCAGAGGAGCGCGAGGTCACGTACTGGATCGGCCGCTCCTACTGGGGGAAGGGATCGCGACCTGCGCTCTCAACGCATTCTTGACTGTTGACCCGTCGCGCCCGCTCCACGCACGTGTCGCCTACGACAACGTCGCATCGCGCCGCGTCCTCGAGAAATGCGGCTTTCGCGTCATCGCGACTGAACGAGGCTTCGCTGAAGCACGTTCCGCCGAAATTGAGGAATTCGTGCTGCGGCTCGAGGAACCTGGTTCCGCGGCTTGAGGTGAGACGCAGCGCCGGCGAAAACGCGCCTCTTGCCATTCATCAGACACAGTGAAGCGAGTGCGACATAGCCAAAGTCAACGCGCAGGGCTGGTCCGAACTATTGGCGCACGACTGCCTGTTGATCGTCCTGTGATGCAGGGCCGCGCACGGCTCAGGCTTCTGGCGTCTCACTCATCGCGATCTTGATGTCGATGATCGGCGTGCCGTCGATCGCCTCCAGTGCACCGACGCGCAGCGTGGTCGGGCCTTCGAGTGCGGTGACGGTGACTCGGTGGACGCCGATCGGGTTTGGGCGGTCGGGGGAGCGGGTTCTGAAGACGCCGGTAAGTGGGATGTTCGTGTCTCCGGTCGGGTGGGTCTGGAGGACCTCTCGGTCGGCAAGGTGGAGCCAGGTAAGCAGGATCAGCTCGTCGCCGACGCGGATCCGATGCAGCGCGTCGGTGAAGATGGGCTCGATCTCGAGCGCCGCTTCGGGTGCGCCTTCGAAGGCTTGGTTCGGGGCCTCCGCCGGCGCGTTTAGCCTCGAGCGGACGACACCGATCGGGCGCACGGCGTATAGCTCGTTTCCGTCCATCGGTGTGCGAGTCTCGCACGAGCCGCCGTCGGGGTAGTGGGCTTTGTCCCACCCCTCCCAACGCGCGCGAGGCTCCATGCTCACGCGAAGGGGTCGGGCCCGAAGATGAACGTGTGCGCGTTCGGCGTGCGGAGGTGAGCGGGAGCGTCGGGACTCGACTGAGCCCAACCTAGGCGTCCGTTATCACCTCAGCCGCGTCCCGCCGGGGTGTCGGCTTCCGGTCGCCGGCGTAGCCGAGACGCAGTAGCAGCTGCGGGAACCCAGTTGGGCGGCCGATCGCCGCTGCCAGGCGGGGACGCAGCTCGGCGACCTCGATCGGCTGGTTCAGGTACGACGCCGAGACGCCTTCGGCGCGGGCGCGAAGGAGGATGTAGCCGAGCGCCTGGCCGGCGGCGAGCCACTCGCGCAGCGAGTCGCCGTCCGTGCCGAGCACGGCGAGGAGCGGTGTGCGCTCGAGCAGTTCGAGATCCTTCCGCGCCTGGTACTTGCCCCAGTTGACGCGACGCAGGACGAACGCGCCGACGCGCGAGAAGAGATCGCCCATGCCGAAGGCGTAGCCGGGGATGCCGTCGCGGCGGGCGGTGTCGTTCGGCCGGAACCAGGCGGCGAGCTCGCGGCGAAAGTGCGGATCGGCGGCCTGGATGCGGTCGCCTTCACCGACCAGCGCGGCGACCTCGCGCCGCGCGTCCGGCTCAATGCTTGCGAGCCAGGCGCCCTCTTGTTCGGCGAACTGCTCGAGCTCATCGACGAGCTCGGCGGGCAGATCGCGGCTCTCGAACGGCTCCCTCATCGTTCGCCGCCGCGGGATCGCCTCGAACAGAGCCCGGTCGCGTTTGTGCGGCTCACGCGAAGGACTAAGAGCGTCTAACGAAATGCAGGGACCCGCGTCTCGCTGACGAAGCGGGCGTCGTCAACCTTGTGCGAAAGGATGGGGAAGATGGCGCAGGCACTGGTGTCTGAGGAGTTGTGGGCGTTCGTGTGGCCGCTGATCCCGCCGGTGAAGCGGCGCTACCGGTATCCGGGTCGCAGGCGGATCGATGATCGCAAGGTGCTGACCGGGATTCTGTTCGTGTTGAAGACCGGGATCGCTTGGGAGGATCTGCCGCAGGAGCTGGGCTGCGGCTCGGGCATGACCTGTTGGCGACGGTTGCGTGAGTAGCAGCAGGCGGGTGTGTGGCAGCGGCTGCGCGAGTTGCTGTTGGCGAAGCTGCGCGAGGCGGACCGGATCGACTGGTCGCGGGCGGTCGTCGACTCCGCTCATCTGCCTGCTGTTTTGGGGGCTCCAAAACCGGTCCGAGCCCGGTCAACAGGCGCAAGAGCGGCTCCAAGCACCAGCTGATCACCGACGCGGCCGGGATCCCGCTCGCCTGTCTGCTCACCGCCGCGAACCGCAACGATTGCCTCGATCCGGTCGCGCTCGTCGAGGCGATCCCACCGGTGCGCGGCAAGCGCGGCCGCCCAAAGCGAAGGCCTGCAGGCGTCGTCGCCGATCGCGGCTATCGGTGGCAGGCCGCCAGTGATCAGCTCCGCCGCAAGCGGATCGAACCGCTGATTGCCAGGCAACGCACGGCACACGGCTCCGGCCTCGGCAAGCAACGCTGGGTCGTCGAACGCACACTCTCCCGGCTCCACCAACACCGGCGCCTGCGCCTCCGCTACGAGCGCCGCGCCGACATCCACGAAGCGTTCGTCTCGATCGCCTGCAGCCTGATCTGCCTCAGAGCCCTCCAGGACGCATTTTGATAGACGCTCTAAGCCGGACTCGTGCGAGTAGGTCACGCTCAACGGGCTCCGGTAGAACCTCGGTGACAGCGTCGTATCCCAGATGACGCAGGGCGATACGGACGAACGCGAGCGCCGCGCCGCAGCTGACCGTCAGCTCACGGTCGTGCGGATCAACGACAGGGAGGGCGCGCGTGCGATCTGCCCGCAGCTCGAGCGTCTCATCGACAAGCTTGAACCGCCACGGTTGCGTGTTGTGGCCCGACGGGGCGAGCACCGCGTACTCGACGGCCGCGCGCAGCTTGTCGGCGCCACTCGCATCGACGGGAAAGCTCCCTCCGGCAACGTCCCAGGGCCGTCGCGCCTGCACGCTCACGCCCCATTCTCCCACGCGCCGCACAGTCGCTCGCCGAACTCCGAGGGAGTGAATAGCGCGTCCGCTTGACACGTGCAGGCGCGGGTGAGAACGTGTCGCCGTCGAAGCCCGGTGACCGAAAGGTCGGCGGGCTTCGGCATTTTCTGGGCTCGTGCTACAGATCGATGCCGAGCTTGCGCAACTCGACGATCGCCGTTCGGCGCCAGCGGATCGTGTCGGGCGAGAACGGCAGCGTGAACGGCATCCCGTTCGCCTTGCGCAGCGGCTTGCCATCGCGCAGAACGCGATAGTGCCCCGGCGTCGGCTCGACCGTGAGGCCCACGGCCTCAAGCCGACGGATGAACTCGCGAACGTCCTTCCTCATCTCGGGCCGCTTCGGCGGGCCGGGAGTCGGCATGCCAAGTCGGTGCTGGGTGAGGAATCAGATGGGGGGCGTGTGGCGAAATCAAGATGCGGGGCGGTGTGCGAAATCGCCACACGCAACGAACCCAGCGCAACTGCGCGTACGGGTCGCGGCAGCAAGACCTCCGCAGAGAAGCGCATCCAGCCCTTCGCCTCGCTCAACCCAGCCGCGTTCATACGCGCCGCCCGGTGGCGATACGCAGGGCTGCTCGGCACCCACGGCCGTCACGGGATTGTGCCCAGATCGTCACCAGCGCTCAGCCCACGCGACGTGAAAAATGCCGCACGATCACGGTGCCGGGATGGAACGGCTGCCAGATCACGGGAACGTTAAGCGGCTGCCGCTCGCCCGATTTAGTTGTGCTGGGTGCGGCTACGGTGCCTCGCGCGCGATCGCTCCCGAACGCTGCCCGATGTGCGGCGGATCGGTGTGGGAAAACCAACCGTGGCGTCCATTTTCGTCGCCTGATCGTCGCGGCGCAGGCGGACTGAACGACATCGAGCCTCCGTTCAGCAGTGAGAACGAATCAGCCGTCGCATAGCAGCGGCGACGCCGAGGCGGAGGCGCTGTCATCTGCGCGGCGGCGCGCCGTCGTGAGAGCGGTGCAGACGCTGCCCGAGCGCGAACAGCGCTTGATCGAACTGCGCTTCGGTTTCAATGGCGACCAGCACTCGTTGGCGACGGTCGGTCGCAGACTTGGGATCACGCGCGAACGTGCGCGCCAGCTCGAACGTGAAGCACTGACGAAACTGGAGCGCGCGCTCGCGACCATCGCGCTCGGTGAGAGCCACCGGGCATTCGGCGGAATCCCTGCGGGCCGCGTAACGCTGCGGAGGCCGGCGCGGCAGGACGGCCGATGCGCGGGGTCAGCCGCTCGGCTGGGCGAGCGTGCCGGAGTGTCATCTGACGCGGGCGATTGCGTCGCAGCAGCGGGGTGACAGACTGTCGCTTAACCGGACTTGGCAGGCCGCCATCTCGCGCCCAAGTCCGCTACACGGGGAGGTCGTTATGACCACCACCAGCACGCTTCCTGACGTTGGGATCGAGCTTCGGGAGGGGTATGTCGACGTCGGCGATCAGAGCTTGCATTACGTCGAGGCCGGTGACGGGCCGCTGATCGTTCTGTTGCACGGCTTCCCGGAGTTCTGGTTCGGGTGGCGTCGACAGATCGAGCCGCTCGCGGCGGCTGGTTTTCGGGTAGTCGCCCCCGACACACGCGGCTACAACCTGTCATCGAAGCCGGAGGACTTCAAGGACTACCGCGTCGACCTGCTCGCCGCCGACATCAAGGGTCTCATCGGTGAACTCGGTGCCGAGTCCGCGCTGTTGGTCGGTCACGACTGGGGTGGAAGCATCGCCTGGACCGTTGCGATGAATCACCCCGAGGTGGTTGACCGGCTCGCGATCCTCAAATGCCGCCCATCCGCGGCGGCTCTCGCAGGGGCTGAAGCACCCAAACCAGCTCCGGAAGTCCTGGTACTTCTTCTTCTTCGCGACTCCGGGACTGCCCGAGGAAGTGGTGCACGCCCGGGACTGGCACTTCTTCCGACACTTCCTGCAGGACGCGAACCCGCCTTACACGCAGGAGGAGATCGACCGCTATGAGGAAGCGTGGTCGCAGCCGGGGGCGGCAGCCGGGATGATCAACTACTACCGCGCCTCGGTAAGACAGTCCCAGAAGGAAGCGGCAGCGAAGCTTCGCCCGATCTCGGCGCCGACACTGGTCATCTGGGGCGAGCGTGATGCCTACCTCGGCTCTGACCTCGCCGAGCCCCACCGTGACGACGTACCTAACCTCGACCGCGTTGAACGACTAGC
>JBKPGW010000207.1:0-28884 GCA_046729555.1 Actinomycetota bacterium
CTTCCCAGTCGTCCGCGCCGACCGGCCACGGCGACTCGCCGCTCATGTAGATCTCGTTCTGGACCTGTGTGCCGTCGAAAGGCATTGGCGCGGTCGGACGGTCATATCATCCCGCGCATCCGATGGCGCTTCTGGCGGTAGAGGACGTCACGCGGCGGTTCGGCGGCATCGTCGCGCTCGCCGACGTCTCGTTGCAGCTGGAGCCGGGAGGCATCGGCGGACTGATCGGGCCGAACGGCGCCGGCAAGACGACGCTGTTCAACCTGATCACGCGGCTGTACCGCCCGAATGCGGGGCGCATCGTCTTCGACGGCCAGGACCTGACGCGGACGCCGCCGCATCGCATCGTCCGCCTCGGCATCGCACGCACGTTCCAGAACGTCGTGCTCTTCCAGCACATGACGGTGCTCGAGAACCTCCTCGTCGGCGCGCACACGCGGATGCGCCCCTTCTCCGAGCGCCGTGGACGCAGTCACGCGCTCGAGCTCCTCGAGTACGTCGGCCTCGTCGAGATCGCGGAGCGTCTCCCGGGCGGCCTCCCATTCGGGACGCTGAAGCGCGTGGAGCTCGCGCGCGCGCTCGTCGCCAAGCCGCGGCTGCTGCTGCTCGACGAGCCTGCCGGCGGCTTGAACCACGAAGAGGTCGGCGAGCTCGCAGGCGTGATCCGCCAGCTGCGCGCGGACTTCGACCTCACCGTCCTGCTCGTCGAGCACCACATGAACCTCGTGATGACCGTGTGCGACCACGTGCACGTCCTCAACTTCGGGCGGACGATCGCGTCGGGCACGCCGGCGGAGGTGCGCACTAACCCGGAGGTAATCGAAGCCTATTTGGGAGCGGACGATTCCGCCGCTGCTTGAGCTGCGGAACATCGAGGCGCGCTACGGCCCGATCAAGGCGCTCCACGGCGTCTCGCTGCACGTCGACGACGGCGAGATCGTCGCGCTGCTGGGCGCGAACGGCGCCGGGAAGACAACGACACTGCGCGCGGTGTCGGGCACGGTGCGGCACAGCGGCGAGATCGTCTTCGGAGGCAAGCGGCTCTCGCGGGCGCGGGCGGACTCGGTCGCGCGCGCCGGGATCGCGCACGTCCCCGAAGGGCGTGGGCTCTTCACGCAGATGAGCGTCTGGGAGAACCTGCGCATGGGCGCGTACGTCCGCGGTGAGCGCCGGACGATCCGGGCGGAGGCACCGCGCGTCTTCAAGTACTTCCCCTGGATGGAGCGGCGCCGCGATCAGCAGGCCGGCACGCTCAGCGGCGGCGAGCAGCAAATGCTTGCGCTGGCGCGCGCGCTCGTCGCGCGGCCGCGCCTGCTGATGCTCGACGAGCCGTCGCTCGGCCTTGCGCCCACGGTCGTGCAGGAGATCTTCCGCATCGTCAAGGAGCTCAACGCCGAGGACGGCCTGACGGCGCTCGTCGTGGAGCAGAACGCGAACGTCGCGCTCGACGCGGCGGCGCGCGCCTATGTGCTCGAGGTCGGCCAGGTTGCGATCGAGGGCGACAGCGGCGAGCTGCGTCGGCACGAGGGCGTCCGCAAGTCGTACCTCGGATACTGACGTGCTGCCCCTCTTCTTCACCTGGAGCGACTTCGCCCAACAGGTGACGAGCGGCCTGGCCGCCGGTGCGATCTACGCGAGCCTCGCACTCGCCCTCGTCCTGATCTACCAGACGACAAACGTCGTCAACTTCGCGCAGGGCGAGATGGCGACGTTCACGACGTACGTGGCGTGGATGCTCATGCACCACGGGCTGCCGTACTGGCCGGCTTTCGTCGTCACGCTGCTGATCGCGTTCAGCGGCGGCGTCGCCGTCGAACGGGTGCTCATTCGACCTGTCGAGCACCGGCCGGAGCTGGTGATCGTCATCCTCACGATCGCAATGCTGATCGCGCTCAACGGTTTGACCGGCTGGATCTGGGGACCGGAAGTCAAGGCGTTCGAGAGTCCATTCCCAAACCGCTCGTGGATTGCCGGGGGCGTCGCGATCTCGATCCGCGACATCGGCACCTTCTGCGTCTGTCTTGGCGTCGTCGTGCTGTTGTGGCTGTTCTTCCGCTTCACGACGCTGGGGCTCGCGATGCGCGCCGTCGCGTTCAATCCCGACGCGAGCCGCTTGATGGGCGTCCGCGTCGGCTGGATGCTCGCGCTCGGCTGGGGTTTTGCGGCGGTGCTCGGCGCGATCGCCGGGATGATGGCTGCACCGACCGTCTTCCTCGATCCAGACATGATGCTCGTCGTTCTGATCTACGCGTTCGCGGCCGCCGTGCTCGGCGGCATCGACAGCCCGGTCGGTGCAGTCGTCGGCGGACTGCTGCTGGGCGTCGTGATCAACCTGCTCGGGGCGTATGTCGACTTCGTCGGACAGGAGCTACGGCTCCCGACGGCTTTGGCCGTGTTGCTCGTCGTGCTGATCATCCGTCCGGCGGGCCTGTTCGGACGTGTGGTGGTGCGCAGAGTCTGATGCGACGCTGGTTCGTCCCCGCGCTCAACCTGGTCGTGCTCGCCGGTGCCGCCGCTTTGATCGCGCTGCTGCCGCGCTTCGTGAGCGAGTTCCGCTTGGGACAGTTCACCTATGTCGCGATCTACTTCATCGCGCTGCTCGGCCTGAATATCCTCACCGGCTACAACGGCCAGATTTCGCTCGGCCACGCGGCGTTCATGGCGATCGGCGGCTACACCGCCGCCGTCCTGATCCTCGGACGGGAGGGGTTCGCGCTCGTCGGGCAGCAGGCGTCGAGCGTGATTCCCGAGCACGGCATCCGCGCCATCTGGACGATTCCGATTGCGGGTGTCGTCACCGGCGTGATCGGCTACCTCTTCGGTCTGCCGGCGCTGCGCCTCGCGGGCGTCTCGCTGGCGCTCGCGACGTTCGCGGTCGCCGTGTCGATGCCGGCGCTCGCGAAACGGTTCGAGCACCTGACCGGCGGTGGGGGCGGGCTCTCGCTGCCGCTGCCGGGCGCGCCGTTCGGCTGGGACATCTCGCCGCCCCACTGGCTGTATTACGAAGCCTGGGTGACGGCGGCGATCCTGTTCGTCGTCGCCTGGCTGCTCGTCCGCGGACGCGTCGGACGCGCGTGGCGCGCGATTCGCGACGGCGAGGTCGCCGCCGTCTCGTCCGGAGTGAGCCCGGCCGTGTACAAGACGCTGGCGTTCGGCATCTCGTCGGCGTACGCGGGTGTTGCGGGCGCGCTCTTCGCCATTCAGACCGCGTACATCAACCCGGACACGTTCCCGGTCTCCCTCTCGATCCTGCTGCTCGCGAGCGTCGTCATCGGTGGTCTCTCGTCGCTGTCCGGCGTGATCGTCGGCGCGCTCGTGCTCGAGTTCCTCCCGATCTACGCTCAGGACCCGCCGCTCGTCCACCTCGAGTTCGCCAAGCAGGCCGCGCCGGTGGTGTTCGGCGTCGTCCTGATGATCATCGTCTTCCTGGTTCCGGGCGGCGCCGCCGGCCTCTTGCGGCGGCTGACCCGGCCGATCGTCGCCTTCGCCGTTAGGCGCTCTTGACAGTGGGGTTTGCCGTCAGCCAACAATGTCCCTCGGTGGACGTCCAGAGGAGCAGAAGGGGCACTTTCGAAGGAGGGAGACACGTGAACAGAGCGCTGATCGCGCTCGCGGCGGTGCTGGCAGCGCTGGCCGTGTGCATCCCCGGCGCATTCGCGCGCGTCGACAGCCGTACGGCGGCCGTGGCGACGCCCGGTGTGACCAAGACGACGATCACGATCGGGGGCACGTTCCCGCTCAGCGGGAGTGCGGCTTCGCTGTGGGGACCGATCCCGCGCGCGATGGAGGCGTACTTCAACTGGGTGAACAACCGCAAGGGGCCGGACGGAAAGACGGGCGTGCGCGGCCGTAAGGTCATCTGGAAGTACTACGACGACGGCTACAACCCGGCGCAGACCGTCCAGCTGACGAACAAGCTCGTCCTCGAGGACAACGTCTTTGCGGACGTTGGCTCACTCGGAACGGAGCACAACCAGGCCATCCGGCCGATGCTGAACCAGCGGAAAATCCCGCAAATCCTCGTCTCGACGGGCGCGAGCACCTGGGGGCTGCAGTACAAGCAGTTCCCGTGGACGATCGGCTGGCAGCCGGACTACATCGTCGAGGGTCGCGCATACGGGGAATGGATCAAGAAGTCTGCGCCGAATGCGAAGATCGCAGTCTTCTACCAGAACGACGACTATGGCAAGGAGTACGTTCGCGGTCTGAAGATCGGCCTCGGCTCGAAGCGGAGCCTGATCGCGTCCGAGCAAAGCTACGAGACGACGGATACGAGCTACGCCTCGCAGATCACGCGTCTGAAGGGATCAGGCGCCGATACCTGGGTGCTCATATCCGCCCCCACGCCGACCGTCCGAGCACTTGCGACGGCAAAGGCGCTGAACTGGAAGCCGGGCACGATCGTGCTCAACTCGGTGTCGGCCGTCGATGCCGTGATGAAGGCGGCCGCGGCCTCGGCGGGACCGACGTATGTGAACGGCGTGGTCAGCTCTGGCTACCTGAAGAACAACGACGCGCCGAAGTACGCGAATGACCCGATTGTGAGGCAGTACCAGCGCCTGCTCGCCCAATACGGCCCGAGCGGCGCGGACGCGAAGAACACGTTCTACTTCTACGGGTTCGCGAAAGCGTACGACGTCGTGAAGTTGCTCTACAACGCGGGGAAGAACCCGACGCGGCAGTCGCTGATGAAGGCGGCGCTGCGGATGAACTGGGTCAATCCGTACATGATCAAGGGAATCAAGATCAAGACGGCCAAGAACGACCACTTCCCGATCGTGCAGATCAAGCTCACGCGTTACCAGGACGGCGTCTTCACCGAGTTCGGCTCCCTGATCAAGGGGCGCTGACAGACAGTGGGGCCGGCCTTCGCGCCGGCCCCACCCCTTCCGATGGACTTCTCCCTCACGCGCGAGCAGGACCTGATCCGCGCGGCGGCCCGCGATTTCTGCGATCGCGAGATTGTCCCGCATGTCCGCGAGTGGGACCGCGAGGAGAACATCGACCGTGCGCTCGTCGCCAAGCTTGCGGACGTCGGCTACCTCGGCGCCTGGGAGCTGGACACGATCTCGTACGCGCTCGTGATGGAGGAGCTCGGCCGCGCCGATTCGTCGGTGCGCGGGATCGTGTCGGTGAACGTCGGGCTCGTCGGCAAGACGGTGGCGAAGTGGGGGACAGACGAGCAGAAGCAGGAGTGGCTGCCGAAGCTCGCGTCGGGTGAAGCGCTCGGCTGCTACGCGCTGACGGAGCCGGGCTCGGGCTCGGATCCCGCCAGCCTGGTCACGCGCGCGACGCGCGACGGCGACGACTGGGTGCTCTCGGGGTCGAAGATCTTCATCACGCTCGGGTCATGGGCGGGGCTCGCACTCGTCTTCGCGCGGAGCGGCGGCGAAGGCGCGCGCGGTCTGACGTGCTTTCTCGTACCCACGCCGTCGCCGGGCTTCAGCGCGACGCGCATCAAGGGCAAGCTCGGCCTGCGCGCGCAGGACACCGCGGAGTTGACGCTCGACGGCGTGCGCGTTCCCGATTCGAACCGGCTGGGCGGCGAGGGCGAGGGCTTCAAGGTCGCCATGTCGGCGCTCGACAACGGGCGCATCTCGCTCGCGGCCGGTTGCGTCGGCATCGCGCAGGGGTGCCTCGACGCCTGTCTGCGTTACGCCGCCGAGCGGCAGCAGTTCGGGAAGCCGATCGCCTCCCACCAGCTCGTGCAGGAGTTGATCGCCGAGATCGCAGTCGAGTGCGAGGCGGCGCGGCTGTTAACCTGGCGCGCGGCCGGGCTTGCGGACGCCGGCGTGCGCCACACGCTCGAGTCCTCGGTCGCGAAGTACTACGCCAGCGAGGCGTCGGTGCGCGCAGCGAACGCGGCCGTGCAGGTGCACGGCGGCTACGGCTACATCGACGAGTATCCCGTCGGCAAGTACCTGCGCGACGCGCGGGTGACGACGCTGTACGAAGGGACGAGCCAGATCCAGAAGCTGATCATCGGGCGGGCGCTCACCGGTGAATCCGCCTTCACGTAGGAGGACAAAATGCGGAATCTCGAGGGCAAGGTCGCGATCGTCACCGGTGCGGGACGCGGGATCGGCCGCGAGCACGCGCTCGCGCTCGCGCGAGCCGGGGCGAAGATCGTCATCAATGACCTCGGCGCCTCCCTGGCGGGCGAAGGTGCGGACGAGGGGCCGGCCCACGAGGTCGTGCGCGAGATCGAGTCGCTCGGCGGCGAAGCCGTCGCCAACGGCGAGAACGTCGCGGACTTCGCCGGAGCGAAGCGGATGGTCGACGCTGCGCTCGACGCGTTCGGGCGTCTGGACATTCTCGTCAACAACGCGGGCATCCTCCGCGACCGCATGCTCGTGAACATGGAGGAGCACGAGTGGGACGCGGTCGTCGAGGTCCACCTGAAGGGGCACTTCGCGCCGACCCGGCACGCGGCCGCATATTGGCGCGAGCTGTCGAAGGCGGGCGAGGACGTGCGCGCCCGGGTGATCAACACGTCGAGCCCTTCCGGCGTCTTTGGCAACGTCGGCCAGGCGAATTACGGCGCTGCGAAGGCCGGCATCGTCGGCTTCACGCTGGTTGCCGCGCAGGAGTTGCAGCGCTACGGCGTCACAGTGAACGCGATCGCGCCGAACGCACGCACGCGCATGACGGAGGCCGCGTTCGGGGAGATTCCGCCGCCGGAGGTGGGCTTCGATCCCGCTGACCCGGCGAACAACTCGCCGATCGTCGTCGCGCTCTGCGCGGACGAGGCGCAGCACATCACCGGGCAGGTCTTCTTCGTGTACGGCGGTGTCGTCAACATGCTGCGCGGCTGGGAAGCGGGGGAACTGTTTGCGAGCGACGAGCGCTGGGATCCCGGCGAGCTGCTAGGGGAGCTAAAGGAGCGGCTCCCCGACGGGGCGGCGCCTGCCGGGATGCTCGAGTCGATGCATCGGGCCGGGGGTCAATCGATGCGCGAAGGAGGAGCAAGAAGATGACGACGACGATGACGCTCGCGGAGCTCGAAGGCGCGACCGACCGGGAGCTCGGCACGAGCGACTGGCACGAGATCACGCAGGAGCAGATCAACATGTTCGCCGAGGCGACCGGCGACCATCAGTGGATCCACGTCGACCCCGAAGCCGCAGCCAACGGACCGTTCGGAACGACTGTCGCGCACGGCTACCTGACTCTAGCGATGCTGCCGATGATGCTGAGCGAGGTCGTGTCCGTGAGCGACGCCGTGATGGGCGTCAACTACGGGACCGAGAAGATCCGCTTCACGAGTCCTGTCCCGTCGGGCTCACGCGTGCGGCTCCACGCCAAGCTCGTGCGCGCGGAACGGCGAGGGCCGAGCGTGGTGTGGACGGTCGGCGTGCAGGTCGAGATCGAGGGCAAGGAGAAGCCGGCGCTCGTCGGTGAGGCCGTGTACATGGCCGCGGGGGCTCCCGATGCCTGAGGCCGTCATCGTCGCGGCGACGCGCACGCCGATCGGCCGCGCGCGCAAAGGCTCCCTCGTCGATGTGCGGCCGGACGACCTGGTCGCGTTCGCGATCGACGCAGCCCTAAAGCAGGTTCCCGAGCTCCCGCGAGCCGAGGTGGGAGACGTGATGGTCGGCTGCGGCTTCCCGCAGGAGAAGCAGGGCATGAACCTCGCGCGGCGCGCGGCGCTGCTCGCCGGACTGCCGGAGACCGTGCCCGGCACGACCGTGAACCGGTTCTGCGCATCCAGCCTGCAGACGATCCGGATGGCGTTCCACGCCATTCGCGCCGGCGAGGGCGACGCCTACGTCGCGGCCGGCGTCGAGTCGATCACGCAGGTCGACGGCTACCCGAAGGACGCGGAGGAGCTGCACCCGAAACTGGTCGGCGACGACGCGCCGATCGCAAACGTGTACATCCCGATGGGGCTGACCGCCGAGAACGTCGCCGAGCGCTGGAACGTCTCCCGCGAGGACATGGACCGCTTCGCACAGCAGTCACAGGAGCGCGCGGTCGCCGCGCAGGACTCCGGCTTCTTCGACCGTGAGATCACGCCCTGGGACGGCGTCGCGAAGGACGACGGCCCGCGCCGCGAGTCCACGCTCGAGAAGCTCGCCGAACTGGAGCCCGCCTTCAAGCCCGGCGGCAAGGTCACCGCCGGCAACTCGTGCCCGCTGAACGACGGCGCAGCGGCCGTCGTCGTGATGAGCGACACGCGGGCGCGGGAGCTCGGAATCGAGCCGCGCACCCGCGTCGTCGCGTCGTCCGTGTCGGGCGTCGCGCCCGAGATCATGGGTGTCGGGCCGATCGGCGCCGTGCGCAACGTCCTCAAGCACGCGGGGATGACGATCGTCGACATCGACGTGATCGAGCTGAACGAGGCGTTCGCCGCCCAGGTGCTGCCGGTCTGCCGCGAGCTCGGCATCGATCCGTTCAGCAAGAAGCTGAACCCGCATGGCGGCGCCATCGCGCTCGGCCATCCGTACGGGATGACCGGTGCGCGCATCATGTCGACGCTGCTGAACGATCTCGACACGGACGACCAGACGATCGGGCTCGAGACGATGTGCGTCGGCGGCGGTCAGGGCATGGCGATGATCGTCGAGCGCGTCTAACGCAGGACGGCCTGTGACTGAATCATGCGCGCGACCGCGCCTGTCGGCGTCGACAAGCTCCGTCTCGACGACGATCACGTTCCGGCCGACGTTGAGCGGGCGGCTGACGGCCTCGATGTGCCCGTCTCGGACCGACCGGAGGAACGTCATGCTCGACTGAATCGTCGCGGTCGCGGTCGCGCCGTCCGGCAGGTTCAGGTACGCGCACAGTCCGCCGGCGCTGTCGGGGAGCGCCATCAGCGCACCGCCAGTGCACGAGCCCGCCCGCCGTGCAGAGCTCTTCGCGCCAGGCGAGCGGCGCTCGCACCTGGACGCATCCGTACGCACGCCCTCGATCCCGAGCAATCCGGTCAGCGGCATCGCCTGGTGCCAGTCCATGTGCCATCGTATTCAACGTGCGTGCGAAGTACCGGGCGTTCATCGACGAACACATCGTCCCGGTGGAAGACGCGCTGTACCGCGAGGACGACGCGGCCGACGAGCTCTTACGCAACCTGCGCGCGCGGGCGAAGTCGGAAGGGCTGTGGGCGCCGCACCTGCCTCCGGAGGCGGGCGGCACCGGTGAAGGATTCCTCGCATACGCCGACCTGAACGAGGAGATCGGGCGCGTGCTGTGGGCGCAGTACGTCTTCAACTGCCAGGCGCCCGACGCGGGAAACGGCGAGATCCTCCACCTGTTCGGCACCGGCGAGCAGAAGGAGCGCTGGCTGAAGCCGCTCGTCGACGGCGACGCGCGCTCGTTCTTCTCGATGACGGAGCCTGACGTTTCGGGCGCCGATCCGACGGGGCTGCGCACGACAGCCGTGCTCGACGAGGACGAGTGGGTGATCAACGGCCAGAAGTGGTTCTCGTCGGGAGCGGAGGGCGCGCGCTTCGGGATTGTGATGGCGGTCACCGAGCCGGATGCGGAACCGCACCGGCGCATGAGTCAGATCATCGTTCCCGCGGACGCGCTGGGCCTGACAATCGAGCCCGTTCCGACGCTGGGCCACCGCGGCCGCGGCTGGACGACGCACTGCGAGGTCACGTACCGCGACGTGCGCGTTCCCGCCGAGAACCTGCTCGGCGAGCGCGGCACCGGCTTCCTGATCGCACAGAAGCGTCTCGGCCCTGGGCGCATCCACCACGTGATGCGTTGGCTCGGGCAGATGCAGCGCGCGTTCGAGCTGATGTGCACGCGGGCGCTCGAGCGGGAGGCGTTCGGCGGCCCACTCGCCGAGAAGCAGACGGTGCAGAACTGGATCGCCGACTCCGCCGCCGAGATCCAGGCGTGTCGGCTGCTCACGCTCGACGCCGCGCACAAGATCGACGAGGGCGACGACGCCCGCGTCGAGATCTCACTGTTGAAGTTCTACACGGTCGACGTTCTCTCGCGCGTGATCGATCGTGCCGTCCAGGTGCACGGCGCGCTCGGCCTCACCGATCGCTCGCCGTTGTCGCAGATGTACACGCTTGCACGTGGCGCACACATCTACGACGGTCCCGACGAGGTGCACCGGATGGTGGTCAGCCGGCGGATCCTGCAGGCGTTCGCGTCGGGCGAGGGCTGGCGCTTCAGCTAGCGGGAGGAACGCCGACCGGCGCGCCGGTCGTGTCGCGCGGCCCCGGCACGTTCGGATAGCGGAACGGCAGCGGCTCGCGGCCAGGCTGCACCACCCAGACTTGACCCGTCTGGTCGCTGCGCCCCGCCGCGAGTGCTGCGCGTGCGACGTCCTCCGGTTGCAGGAGCGGGAAGCCGGCGGCGACGAAGCGCGCACGTGCCTCGTCGCCGAGCAGCGGCGTGTCGACGAAGCCCGGCGCGACGGCGTTGATCCGGATCCGGCGCTCGTCGAGCTGCGGCGCGACGCTCCGCACGAAGCCCAGGACGGCGTGCTTGGTGAGCGTGTAGAGGGGATCTTGCGGTGCCGGCACGAGCCCGGCGAGCGAGGCGGTGACGACGATCGCGCTCTCCGGCTGCAGCATACGCGCGAGCCGCCTCACGCCGTAGACGACGCCGTCGACGTTGGCGCCGAGGATGCGGCGGTACGCGTCGTCGGAGACGTTCGCGATGTCGGTCTCGCCGGTCGTGACGCCGGCGTTGAGCGCCGCGAGCTCGACCGGGCCGATGGCGTCCCACGCCTTCGGGTCGGCAACGTCGAAGCCGTCCGCAAGATCGAGCATCTCCACATCCGCGCCTTCTTGGCGGAGCAGCTGGACGAGAGCGGCGCCGATGCCGGAGGCGCCGCCGGTCACCAGCGCGGTGCGCGGAAACATCGCGAGATACTGCCGCATCCGACTGGGGATGACCATCCCGTTCGAGGGCGTCCCGCTGCACGAGCTGGGACCGCTCGCGCGCCGCGTCGAAGACGCAGGCTACGACGGCCTCTGGTCGGCCGAGTCGACGCACTTCGACGGCTTCACTCCTTTGGCCGTGGCGGCCGAGCACACAGAGCGCGTCCGGCTCGTCACGGGCATCGTCAACGTCTTCACGCGCGGCCCGGCGCTGCTCGCGCAGACGGCGGCGGCTCTGCAGGACGCCAGCGAGGGCCGCTTCGTGCTCGGCCTCGGGGCGTCGTCGAACGTGATCGTCGAGCGCTGGAACGCGATCCCGTTCCGGCGGCCGCTCGTGAAGGTGGAGGAGACCGTCGCGTACCTGCGCACCGTGCTCGCGGGCGAGCGCGGCGCGGGCGGCTTCAAGCTCGCTGCACCGCCACGGCAGCCGGTGCCGATCATGCTGGCCGCCCTGCGCGAGCCGATGCTGCAGGTGGCCGCGCGCGTCGCCGACGCGGCCTTCACGAACTTCCTGCCGCTCAGCCGCGTCGGGCAGGTCGTCGCCGCGTTCGGCGCGCCCGACAAAGAGCTGGCGTGCCGCTTCTTCTCCTTCCACGGGCCCGCTGCGCTCGAGACCGCGAAGCGGACGTTCGTCGCCTACGCGACAGTGCCGGTCTATGCGGAGTTCTTCCGCTGGCTCGCCTTCGGCGACGACATCGCGCCGCTGGTCGACGCCTGGAATGCAGGCGACCGGGCGCGGGCGGTCGAGCTCGTCCCGGAAGGGCTCGTGCGCGAGATCTTCCTGCTCGGGCCGGTGGAGGCTCAGCGCGAGCGCCTGGCCGAGTTCGCTGAGGCCGGCATCTCGACCGGCGTACTCGCGCTCGGCTGCACACCCGCCGAGTTGTCCGCGCTCCTGGACGCCTTCGCGCCGAGCTAGTGGCCGGCACGCATTCACCGCTGCTGGTGCTAGACGCAGTCCGCGCGTTCCTCGACGAGCACGGGCTGGGGTCGGGCGAGATACGTGCCGAGCGGATCGGGGAGGGCGGCGGCTCGAACTTCTCCTTCCTGCTCGAGCGCGACGACGGCTCGCGCTTCGTCTTGCGGCGTCCGCCGCGCCCGCCGCTGCCCCCGACGGCGCACGACGTCGTACGCGAGTCGCGGCTGCAGCTTGCGCTCGCGCCGCTCGGGATCCGCGTCCCGAACATCCACGCCGTCTGCGAGGACGAGTCGCTGCTCGGCGTCCCGTTCTACGTCATGGACTACATCGAGGGGCACGTGATCACGTCGGAGCTGCCGCCCCCGCTCGATGTGGATCCCGCCGCGCGGCGGCGACTGGCGGAGGATCTCGTCGACACGCTCGTCGAGATCCACGCCGCCGACGTCACGACGCCGGGACTCGCCGCGTTCGCGCGACCCGGGAACTACAACGAGCGTCAGGTGCGCCGGTTCGCGCAGCTGTGGGAGATCAACCAGACACGCGAGCTGCCGACCGTGGTCGAGGTGGGGAAGTGGCTCGCGACGAACGTCCCGGACCAGCTGCCGGCGACCGTCGTGCACGGGGACTATCGGCTCGGCAACATGATCGTCGCGCGCGAGCAGCCCGACCGGATCTCCGCCGTGCTCGACTGGGAGATGGGCACGATCGGCGACCCGCGTGCCGACGTCGGCTATCTCGTCGCGACGTACAGCGAACCGGGCGGTGAGAGCAACCCACTCGGCACGTCGCCCGTAACGGCGACGGAAGGCTTCCCGTCCCGCGCCGAGCTCGTGGCGCGCTACGCGGAGCGCAGCGGCCATGAGCTCGAGCCGCTCGCGTGGTTCGAAGCGCTCGCCCTCTGGAAAGCGGCCGTGTTCTGCGAGGCGATCTACGGCCGGTACGTCCGAGGCGAGCTGGCGGTGGAAGACGAGCGGGCCCGGCGCTTCGAGACGGGCGTTCCGCTGCTTGCAGAGACGGCCGCGTCGGTGATTTGGTCGCGCGGCTAACGCGGCACTTTCGCTCGGCGTTTCCTTCGGGGTGATTTTGGGTGCGGCCGGTTCAGCTAACCGGCGCTGCGGCAACTCCTCTCGAAGTTGGGGATGGCCTGCTGGGTCTCCCGTATCCCCCTCCCGTCGAACTCGGTCGGAACTCGCGATTGCCCGCCACATCGGGGTTTCCCGGGCCTGGGCCGAGGAACAGCTCGCGAATCGTGGCGGCGAGGAGGGCGCGCGCTGGTCGCATCCGTTCTGCCCGCGTGGACTTCCTCGGCGGCGGCGTGGGTCAGGGCGAGGAAGCTCTTCACGAGCGACGGCAGCTTCCGCACCGACCTCCCGACCGACGCGGCCGCGTCGGCCATGAACCACCCGGACGAGGTTGGGGGCTGCTCGCGCGGGGGCATCGTCTCCACGATCGCCGCGACACCGTCGGGGGTTTCGTAGTCGGTCTCGAGGACGAGCGTCCCCTCCCGATACCGGCGCTCGACCCGACGCGGCTCTCCGCTCGGGGCGAGGAGGAAGCGACCGGTGTTCCGGTGTCCCGAGCAGCGCCGCGAAGCAGGCGGGCGAATCGAAGCGCGGCAGGAAGAGCCAGTCGCGACCGCGGCGTCAAAGCGATCCAGGAACTCAGCCTCGACGGGCCTCTCGAGCGCTGGCGCGCGCGGCGAGATCCACAGCCAGGTTTGCGGCGAGCGCCGCAAGCACAAGAGACGGTCGACGGGCTCCCCGGAGGGGATGGCGCGTTCCTGGCCTGCTCGTTGTGGCTCGTCGATAGCCTCGCCCTGCTCGGCCGGCTCGCCGAGGCACGCGCCCTATTCGAGCGCCTGCTCTCGCCGCGGAACGACGTCGGACTTCTCTCCGAGCAATACGACCCTCGCGCAGGCCGGCTCATAGGCAACTTTCCGCAAGCGATCTCACGCGTCGCACTCGCCAACAGCGCGTACCTGCTCTCCACGACCGGAGCGAGCTCGAGTCGCGGCGCCGATCGCCGGCGTGACTAGCCGCCGGCGCATTGCCCGCCGGAACGAGCGGTGCTGCGAAGGCTCGGGCGCCGCGCATAGGGGCCTGCCCAACGCCTGCGAGCCGCGCTCACGAGCCCGCTGAAAGGGTGAGTCGCGCGCGCAACGATCTGCCATTGCCAAGCGTCTCAAGCTCTCCTCGTTCGTTCGGCACCCGGACGCCGCTTACGACCCAGGCGTCCCGGTGCGTGATCGAGATCCGACCACGGCCGCCTCCGCCGACGGTTTCGTTACGGACCTGTCTAGAACAAGTTCGGTGTCGGCCTGCTCGATCAGGGCCGCGTCATGCGTTGCGCAGACGACGGCGGTGCCGGTGTCGCGTGCGAGTCGGGCGAGAAGCTCGCCCACCGCCCGCGCGTTTGCGTGATCGAGACGAGCAGTCGGTTCGTCGGCGAGCAGTATCGTCGGTTGCCCCGCAATTGCACGTGCTATCGCGACCCGTTGGCGCTCGCCGGCGGAGAGTCGATCGGCACGGTGCTCGAGCCGATGGGCGAGACCAACGTCAGTCAGCGCGCTGGCTGCCCTGGTTTTCGTGCTGGCGACTCCTCGAACGCGTAGGCCGAGCTCGACGTTTTCCCGTGCGGTCAGGTGGGGGATGAGTCCCGGCTCCTGCGTCACGAGCGCGATGTGCTCACGACGCAGCAGGGCTACGGCCGAGCGGCTCATTCGCCCGATCTCGTGTCCCTGGACGAGGACGTCGCCGTCTGTGGGACGGTCGAGGCCGGCGAGCAAATGCAGGAGCGTCGTCTTCCCGCTTCCCGACCGTCCAACGGCGGCGGTGAAGGTGCCGCTTTCGAACGCTCGCGAGAGACCTTCGAGGACAGGGCGAGCCCTCCGAGGGAAGCGTCTCACGACTCCGCGCAGCTCAGCCACCACCTCAGGGGTACGCGCCGCCCGTCGCTCCAGCGCGGACGGTTTGGAGATCGGGGTGCTCGAGACGTCGGCAGCGCCCGTGATCACAAGCTCGTGGCCGCGCAGGTCGACCCGGAGCCGGCGTGGACCGCCGATCGCGTCAAGCAGCGCGTCGGGAAGCCGGATCCAACCCGGCTCGGTGACGACAAGCGACGTCCGACCGTCCGACTGGCCCTCTTCGACGATGCGGCCGTCGCGGATGTGGACGAGCCGGTCGGCAATGTTCATGGCTGCCGCGTCGTGGCTGACAATGAGGGCGGTCGCGCCCTCCTCGCGCACGAGCTCGGCGATCAGGGTGTAAACGATCTCCGCGCTTTCGGCGTCGAGCTCTCCGGCAGGCTCGTCCGCGAGCAGGAGCCGCGGCCGATGGGCCAGCGCGGCGCATAGGGCAACGCGCTGTTGCTCCCCGCCCGAGAGGGACCCGGGCTGATCGTCGAGCCTGTCGCCCAGTTGGACGCGTTCGAGCAGGGCCGTGGCGGCGGAACGAGCCAGCACCCGCGGCTCGGCGAGCAACTCACTGCTGAGGGCGACCGTGTGAACGCACGACAGGTCGGGCGAAAGCGCCCGGGCGTAATGCTGGTCGAGCAGGCCGAGGTTCCGGGCTCGGAACCGGGCCATCGCAGGCGCGCCAAGGCTCCCGAGCTCGGTTCCGATGACATGGACGGCTCCGGCAGAGAGCGAGTCGAACCCTGCAAGGATGCGGAGGAGGGTCGTTTTACCGGAACCGCTTGGCCCGAGCACGACCACGATCTCGCCCTCCTCGACCTGGAGGGAGAGACCCTGGAGGGCGACTGCGGTCCCGCCGGTCGAGCGATGGATGCGGAAAGCGTCGCGAACGTCGATCGCCAGGCTCATTCAAGGCTCCACGACGCTCGTTCCGGGCGCGCGCTGCGGAACGCCGTAAGCGACGTGCCCTCCGCGACGAGGAGAGCGACGAGGGCGAGGGCGAGGATCCCGAGACCCGAGACGAGCCAGGCGGGGTCGAGACGGAGTGGGGGCTCGGGGACGGCGGTGGTTGCCGAGACGCGGACGAGTGAGACCACGAGCTGGGAGAGGAGCGCGCCGAGGCCGGCGCCGCCGGCGAGACCAAGGCCAACGAGAATGACGCCGCGCGTCCTGAGCTGCGCGCGCAGGCTTCCCGGTGGAATGCCCTGAGCCTCTAGGTCGAAGAAATCGTTTCGCTCGTCGCGCAGCTCGCTGAGAATGCCGACCCAGAAGCCGAGAACCGCGAGGGCGAGGGCGACGATCCCCGCCGCCGCGAGCGCGAGGACGGTGGCGTGCGCGAGCGGGTCACCAGCGAGCTGTCGCTCGATGTCGCTACGGGACGCCACCACCAGGCTCGCGAACGGCGGTCGACGCAGCGCCGCGGCGACGGCCCGATCGTGGGACGCGGAGAGCCAGACCTCGTTCGGCCTTCCTTCGCCGGGGGCATTCGCCTCGAGCGCCGTCGAGAGCCAGCCGCTGTCGGCGAGCGCGAACGGGCCGGAGTCGGAGGAGACGGTCGGGATCCTTGTCGCGACGCCGACGATGCGGGCGGCGACGGTGGTGTCCTGGAAGTCGAGCACGGTCCGGCTGCCGACGCCCCCCGCCGCGCTGGCGAGGTCGGGCGAGACGACCACGGGCATGAGCCGCCCGTCGGTGGGCTGCGCCGGCCGAAAGACGAGACGCCCGCCGGTTTCCTGGAAGGCGAACCGGACTCGCACCTGCCCACGCGCACGCGTGACCTCGCCACCGAACGGAAGCAACCAGCCGCGCCAGCTCGTGACCAGCCGCTGCCTCCCCGTGCCCGACCGGGCGTGCAGCGGCCCTAACTCCAGCACCCCGGAGGGCGCCGTTGAGACCTGGGCCTCGGTCTCTCGGTGGGCGAGGAAGAACTGCTCGCCCTTCGGGAGCGTGAGCTGGAGGCCGAGCAGGTGTGGGTGCGTTCCGCGCCGAAGGTAGGCGGAGAGGGTCGCCGACCCCTGCCGCAGCCAGCCGAACGGGAGCACCTCCACGCGGCCACGCTCGTCTGCGACGACGAGTCCGACCGCTAGCTCGCTACCGCGGAGCCGGGCGGCGATCGTGAGCGTCGTCGTTCCGGCCGGCACTGCCAGCCGAGCGAGTCGCGGCTCTCTGTCGGGCGCGAGCCTGGTGGCGATCGTCTGCGGCGGCAGCGACGAGAAGTCGGAGCGCCAGTGCAGCCGCGGAATGGCGTCTGCCGGAACCCCGAGTACCGTCGGCGACAGGACCCGTGAGCCGCTTCCCGGTGTGGTGGCGCTCACGCGGACGATGGGATACGCACGCGTGCCACTCGCAAGTTGCTCATGTCGGGCGAGCGGGGCGGCGTCGAGTGGCGAGATGAGCCGCGATCCCTCGCTGAGCGTGAAATCGAGTGGGACCTCGAAGGCCGCCTGGTCGGCCGCCCCTCGGGTCAGAGTGGCGCGATAGCTCGCCGCAAGAAGGGCGAGCCCGAGAGCGACGGCGACGAACGCGCAGCTGACGACCGTGCGCGAGGGCGCACGCCCGAGCGCCAGCACTGCGAGGCGGAGCGAGGTGGAGCGGTCGCGGGTCAGACGCTCCGCCACCCGCATCGCCGGAGCGAGCAAGCGAGCGAGCGTGACGGCGACCACGAAGCAGACGAGCGCCGGGAGGATGAGAAGCAGCAGCTTGTTCCCGTAGGAGACGGACTCGGGGTCGAGTGCGCCCCGACTTATCCCCACCGCGATCGTCGCCGCGGCGCCGATCGCGGCGACGTCCACCAGCCCGACGCGCCGCCGCCTGCTCGCGTCGTCGCTCGTGAACGTCGCCAACCCAAGGAGAAGCGTGGTCGCAAGCCAGGCTCCGGCGAGCGCTGCGACCGTCGAGCCCGCAAGCAGGGCGTGGTCGAGGATCGCACGCACCGGCAATCCGGCAGTGTCGGCGATCGCCGCCACGACAATCGCCCCGGCTCCGATACCAACGAGCGCACCCGCGAGCGTCATCGCGGCAATCTCCGCTCCGGGAGCGAGTCCGACCTGCCAGCGGCGTGCGCCGCGTGCAAGCAGGCGCCGCCGCTCGCGCGCAAGCCCGCGTCGGAGGCCGATCGCAGAAATGATCGCGAAGCCGAGGAGGAGCGCGCTCGTTTCGCCGCCGACCAGCACTAGCCGTTGCGCTGCGATCTTGCCTCGGCGTGCCGCCTCGCGAAGCGCCTCGTCCGGGCCGCTCAGACGGAACGCTGGATCGGCCCTGTCGAGTGCCGTCTGCGCGCGCGACCCGGCAGCCAAGGTCCGTGCGATGTCCCAAGTGCGCAACCGATCCACTGGCTGCGACGACAACCACGAGTAGACCCGGTAAAAGGGGGTCAGCGCGTCGAGCCGCTGCAGCGCGTCAACGCTGGGCCCGAGTAGCAAAGTAGGGCGGATGGCTCCTCCGCGTGCCGCGGCCGAGATGTAGCCAAAGAGCGCGGGATCGCGGAGATCGGCAATCCCGACCCGTTGCAGCCTCAGGTCACCCTCCGCCAGTCGAACGGCGCCGGCGCCACCGATCTGGAGCACCTCGCATCCAGCCTCGGTGCACCTTCGCGGGAGACGGCCGGAGCGCAACCGGGCGATCCGGGCCAGATCGTCGACGGCTGCGATCTCGACCAACTCTCCCTGCACGCGCAGCTCGCGGAAGAACACGGCCCGTCGCGTCCCGCCGCTGGACAGCGTCCCGAGGGCACGTCGAACGCGCCTGTCCTCCTGCCGGTACATGCGATGGCCGAGCGGCGTGCCGAACCAATCGACCCGGAACCCTCGAGCGCTCGCGGGCTGCGCCGCGAGCGCTCGAGCAAGCGCCTGCTGCCGGGCGACCAGGCTGCCGCCAAGCACGGACACGAGCATCGCGAACGCGAGCGCAACGCCACTGACGACGAGCGCTGGGCGGAGCGGCCGCGAGCGTAACCGCGCGCTCGTGACGGCAAGCGAAGCCCGGGCCGAACGAAGCAGCGATTCCGGAAGGGACGGCGTCGTTATCTGCAGCATCTAGCCCCCGCAGCCTTCGGGAACCTCACGAGCTCAGCACTTTTCGAAGTCGCTGCGGGCGGCGACGAGCCGGAGCGGAAAGGAGGACGCGCGGATCTGCGACACCAGCAGCGCTACTCTACCGGTGTCGTGAGTAGACGACAACTGTGAGCCCGCGCTACGACGTTCCGAAGGCCGCGCCAGAGCCGCTGCGGCAGGTCCAGCTGTTCGTGAACAGCATTGACCTGCACAACCGTGTGGAATGGCTTCCCGACTGGCTGAGTGCACACGACCTCGACGGCCAGGCCAAGCGTGCGACCGAGCTGCGCGAGGCGCTGCGCTCGCTGGCGCTCGCAAACAATGGCGTCCCCCTCGATCGAGCGGCCCTCGAGGTAGTCAACCGCGCTGCGGCGCGCGTGTCGCTCCAACTCGACGCCGATGGCAGCCTCCACCTCGTACGCGACGGAGACGCCCTCGACAAGATCATGGTCACCGTTCTCAGCGCCATGCTCGACGGCAGCTGGGGGCGGCTAAAGGCATGTCGCAACTGCCGCTGGTCGTTCTACGACTACTCGCCGAACCGCTCGGCGACCTGGTGCTCGATGCAGCTCTGCGGCAACCGCAAGAAGACGCGTGCCTACCGCCGCCGCCGAAAGGCGTCCGCTCCCTAACCGGCTCGTCGGCGAAGAGGATCGCCGGTCGCCCGACGGCGGCTGGGGATGCCATGTCGCGCCGACCGGCGCGCCGAGCATGCAAGGGCGTTGGCCGACTTACTCGTGAGACCTCACGATCTACCTACCGGTACCGAACTGAGAGAACCGGCGGGAACGGAGACCGCGCGAGATCGCCTAAGGAAGCCCCAGACGCCTGGGCCTGATCCGAACTGCCGTCATCGCACCCAGGAGGTCGCCGGTTCGAGTCCGGCTAGCTCCACTCCACGATCTCGTGGGGTCCCGCGGCGCCGGCACGCTGAGTTGCTAATGCAGAGGCGTTGTATGTAAGAGTTCCGGGGAGGCGCGAGCCGAAGCCCCGGCTGATCCATTGCTCCCGGATGTAGCTGGACCCGACGCTCTGCAATGCAGGAGGTCCCGTCGTGGCATCAGACATCTTCGCGAAGCTCGGCGACATCAAGGGCGAGTCGCTGGACAACAAGCATAAGGACGAGATCGAGGTTCTGAGCTGGTCCTGGGGTGTGACAAATGCGGTCACCCTTGCAGGAAGCGGAGCCGGGCAGGGCAAGGCGAGCTTCCGCGATCTCTCATTCACTCACAAGATCGACAAGGCGTCACCCGAATTGATGAAAGCGTGCGCAACCGGGGTCCATCTGAAGGACGCGACGATCACACATCGCAAGGCAGGGAAGGGCCAACAGGAGTTCCTCGTCATCAAGATGAACGACGTGATCGTCACGGCGATCATGGACGCCGACACTGGAGACGGCGACAGTGCCGAGACCGTGAGCTTGGCGTTTGCGAAGATCGACGTCGCGTACAGACCGCAAAAGGCCGACGGCTCGCTCGATGCCGGAATTCACTTCAAGTACGACCTCAAGGCCAACAAGGAGGCGTAGGCCGAGCGGCTGCGCTCGGGCGCGTCCTTCGACGGACCCTCGATGAATGGAGCAGCGGACTAGCAACGACCGCGCACTCACGCTGGACGAAGCGGTATCAGTCGCTCTCTCGCTGCAGCAGGCAGAGCAGTGGGCAACTGCGGAGGACATCTACCGCAGGATCCTCGAAGTCGCGCCGAACCACGCCGACGCGTTGCACTTCTCAGGCGTGCTCGCCCATCAGCGGGGCCGGACCGAGGACGCGGTCTCGCTGATCGAGCGGAGTCTCGAGCTCGAACCCGAGCGAGCGGACTGGTACAGCAATCTGGGAATTGTGCTGCAGGATCAGCTCAGGCTGGACGATGCGATCGCCGCATATCGAAGCGCGATTGCACTCGATCCTACCCACGCGAATGCGCACAGCAATCTCGGTGTGGTGCTCCGAGCAAAGGGCAGGGTCGCTGAAGCCGAAACAGCGTATCGCGCCGCGATTCGTATAAATCCCGAACACTCGGACGCGTACCACAACCTCGGCGTGCTGCTGAACGCGCAGAAGAGGCCGCGCGAGGCTGCTCTCTGCTTCTCAAAGGTCATCACGCTGAGGCCCAAAGATCCGGAGGCTCGGAGGCTGCTGGCGCTCGCGCACTGCACCCTCGGGGAAGTCGAGCAGGCTGTTGGGATCTTCGAGGAGTGGCTTGAAGATGACCCGGAAGATCCCGTTGCTCGCCACATGCTCGCCGCGTGCTCCGGTCGCAATGTGCCACCGCGCGCATCGGACGCATTCATCGAGGCGACCTTCGACAGCTTCGCCGCCAGCTTCGATTCCAAGCTCGCGAAGCTGTTGTATCGGGCGCCCACGCTCGTGGCGGAGATGCTGAAACGATCAGACGTCCCTCCGACGAAGAGCCTCGACGTCCTGGATGCCGGATGCGGGACCGGGTTGTGCGGCCCTCTCATCGCGCCATATGCGCGCCGCCTGGTCGGAGTCGACCTCTCCGAACGCATGCTTGATCAGGCTGGCGAACGGGATGTCTACGACGAGCTCGTCAAAGGTGAATTGACCGCCTACTTGGCCGGCTGCACCGAGACCTTTGACGTGATCGTGTCAGTGGACACTCTCGTCTACTTCGGACCGCTCGAGGCCGTCGTCGGGGGGTCCGAGAACGCGTTGCGTCCCGGTGGACGGCTCATCTTCACGGTCGAGGAATTGGTCGGTGCCGGGCATGATGACGGGTACTCGATCGGGACCAGCGGTCGCTACCGGCATGCGCGGGAATACGTGCAGGGCGCGTTGAAGGCCGCAAGTCTCCGTCCGGAAATTGCGTCGGCGGAACTTCGTCTCGAGGCCGGCGAACCGGTTGCGGGGTTGGTGGTACAGGGGACGAAACCGGCGTCGGACTGACAGCGGCGTGTATCGACGTTGGATCTCCGACGGACCCCGATCGCATCCGGCGCCGGCGCACGATCCCCCGTGCGTACGCCGTCTACTTGCGCGCTGCCAAACTCTGTGGCCGTCCGACAATGACAGACCACGTGCGACTGCGTTCGCTGATGGCTAGCTAGCTTAACTAGCCACCACGCACGGGCTGCGCGCCTTCGACGTCGACGCGCGGCAGCCAATCGAGCCAGCGCGGCAGATACCAGTTCCAACGCCCGAGCAGAGCCATGATGCTGGGCAAGATCACTGAGCGAATGATCGTTGCATCCACCAAGAGCGCGACTGCGACACCGAATCCCATCTGCTGGAACTGCAGGAGATCTCCCATCGCGAAGCCGAGGAAGACGGCGACGATGATCAGAGCGGCGCCGGTGATGATTCGGGCAGTGGAAGACACGCCCCAGGAAACGGCTCCGTTCGTGTCGCCCGTCAGGTCGCGCCGCTCCTTGATCCGACTGAGCAGGAAGACCTGGTAGTCCATCGACAGTCCGAACAGCACGGAGAACAGGAACAACGGGACCCAGGCTTCGATCGTGTCCGACTGCGTGAAGCCGAAGAAGCCGGCCCCGTAGCCGTGAATGAAGACGAGAACGAGCAAGCCGTAGGCCGCGCCGACGGAAAGCAGGTTGAGTACGAGCGCAGTCGCAGCGACGACCACCGAGCGGAAGACGATCGTGAGGAGGACGAGCGTCAGGCCGAGGACGAACGCCAGCACGACCGGGGCTGGATCGCTCACGGAGTTGAAGTAGTCGATGTTCTCCGCGGTGTCGCCTCCGACGTAGACAGTCGCTTCCGCGTCGCCGAACACCTGGGGGAGGACGTTTGAGCGGAGTTCGCGGACAGCGCCCACCGCCTCCGATCCCGCTGAGTCCCCTCTGATCGGCGCCTGCAGAACGCCGACGTCGCCGCTCGGAGAACGACGGATCCGGCCGCTGCCGAAGCGAGGGTCGGCGGCGAGCCGGCCGCGCAGCCGCTCGAGTGCGGCGCGAACATCCGGTCGGTCGTAGCCCTCCGCGACGACTATCTCGACGGGGTCTGTGGTCAGGCGCGGGAAATCGCGCTCGAGTGCGAGAAAGCCGCGCTTGGACGCGAAGCTGTCAGGCAGCGTCGAGACGCCGCTGGCGCCGATGTGGAGGCCGAAGACCGGGACCGCAGCCGCGATCAGTATCCCCGCGGCAAGCGCGAGGCTCAAACCGGGACGACGCATGACGCGCTCCACGATTGCGTGCCAGAACCTGCCCTCTGCGCCTGCCGTCCCAACTGAGGCGCGGCCCACGAAAGGGACTCGGAGTGCGTTGACGCGATCGCCCAGCAGTCCGAGCAGCGCCGGTAGCAACGTCAGGGCTGCCGCGACCGACACGATCCCGACCAGGATCGCTCCCAGTGCCAAGCTCCGCATGATGTTGTTCGGGACGATCAGCATTCCAATCATCGCCAGGACGAACGCGGTGCCGCTGAAGAGCACTGCACGGCTCGCCGTAGCGCCCGAGGCGGCAATGGCGTCCTGCTTCTCGCGACCACGTGCGCGCTCCTCGCGGTAGCGAGAGACGACGAAGAGCGAATAGTCGATGCCGAGCGCGAGACCCATGCCGGTGAGCATGTTCGTGATGAAGACGGAGAGGTCGAAGCCCTGCGAGAAGAGTGCAACGAGCCCAAGTGCGACCGCGATCGAGAGAATCGCCATCAACAACGGGATCAGGCCGGCGACGACCGCTCCGAACACGAGGACGAGAATGATGAGCGCGGCGGGCAGTCCGAAGCGAAGCTCGCCGTTCTCGAGGTCGCGCTGGGAGAGCTCGTTGAAGTCGTTGTCCACCGTCTGGTCGCCGGTGATCGCGGTCTCGAAGTTGGGGTCCGCGTCGGCCTTCTCGACGACGTCGACTACCTCGCCCGCATTGTCCGAGTCGGGAATGTTGATGAGGATGGCCGTCGCGTGGCGATCCTTCGAAACGAGCATGGGGTTTCGCGTCGTGTAGAAGCTCTGCGCGCCGGCAACCGCACCGGTCGCGCGACCCTGCACCGAGAGTCTCATCACAAAGGCGCGAAAGGGCGGCGAGCCGACGGGGTAGCGCTCCGAGCGCACGACAACGATGTCGGTCACGGCATTCCCCGGCCGAAACGGGAACGCTTGCCGAATGGTTTCTGCCGCTCGCTGCGACTCAGGGTTGTTTGTCGGATGACCCTCAGTCGTCAGGTCACCGAGGAGCAGCGCAAGTGCGGCTCCCGCCGCAACGACCGTCAGAAGCCAACCCGCGATCGTCCGCCAAGGGCGTGCGCTGCATGTGCGTGCGAGACGTTCGGTCAAGGTGCTCCACACCGAGTGGCTGGACTACCGGTGTTCAGCACTTTCTGACTCCAGCGTTGCTGCAAGGCGACCGCCTGGGAAAGGAGCGAACCTGCCAGCGTCGGTGCAGCACCCAAACCATTCTCACACGTGGCCGTAACGCCTTCAAAGGGACGACCTCGACGTAGTCGCCGCTGACAGAGACCACGGCTGGGCGGTTAGGGATCGCAACACGCCCGGCACGAGGTCGCGGCTACCCAAAGGGTCAGAGCCGGCTCCAAGCCGGTCGCTGTCGTTGCCTGCAGCGTGGTGGGTCGTGTTCGCTGCCGCACGTGGCTCTCGCTTCCAGAAGAACTCGGGATTCGTTCGTCTACTCATGGTGCTACCAAACTGAGAGAACCTCAGCGAGCCGGAACCCAGCGATGATGGCTTAACCAAGCGGCACAGGTCGCTGCGCGCTCCTCTTCGTGGGTGTCGCACCCAGGGGGTCGCCGGTTCGAGTCCGGCTAGCTCCATTCAGGACGTGCCGATGCGCTGGACCCCCGGCTGGCGCGCGAAGCGGGATGGTCTTCGCGGAGCCGCGGGCCGGGCACGTCCCCGACTCGGCGCGAACGCGGCCAGCGTCGAACGCTCGCGAGAGGACCGGTTTGGGTGGCGCGCTACCATCGTTAGCCCTTGACGACGGCGCCGACCGGATTGGCCGACGCGCCGAGGGCACGGCGCAGGCCCCGTCCCTCGTCGAGCTTCATGCGTTTCCTGCTGCGCCGTGCAGTCGCGCTCGTGCTGCTCGCGATTGGGATCACGCTCGTCGTCTTCGTGCTCACGCAGCTGGTGCCGAGCAACGCCGCGGCGACCAACCTCGGCGAGCAAGCGGCGGCCGACCCCGCGGCGGTCGCCGCCTTCAAGGCTCATTACGGGCTCGACAAGCCGCTGCCCGTTCGCTACTGGCTCTACCTGCAGCATCTCGTTCAGGGCGATCTCGGCCAGTCGTCGCTGACGCACGACGCGGTGACGCACGACCTCGGTCAGTTCATCCCGGCGACCGCGGAGCTCGCGCTCTATTCGATCGTCATTGCGGCTGTCTTCGGGATCGCCTTCGGCGTGATCGCGGCCATGCGTCGGAACCGCCCGGCCGATCACGTCCTGCGGGTGGTCTCGCTCGGCGGGATCTCGATGCCGACGTTCTGGCTCGCGCTAGTTGCCCTCTATCTCGGCTTCTTCAAGCTCGGCTGGTTTCCCGGCGCCGAGCGCCTCGACCCGGGAGTGCTGTCGCCGCCGCAAAAGACCGGGCTGTACACGATCGATGCACTTCTGGCCGGCCAATGGGGGCTCTTCGTGCAAGCGCTCCACCACCTCGTGCTGCCGGCGCTCGTGCTCGCCGCCTTCAACGTCAGCCTGCTCACCCGCTACACCCGCTCGGCCGTGCTCGAGGTCGTCGGCAACGACTACGTACGCGCTGCGCGCGCCAAAGGTCTCCCCGAGCGCGTCGTCGTCACTCGTTACATCCTGCGCGCGGCGCTGCCGTCGGTCGTGACCGTGCTCGGGCTCGTCTTCGCGAACGTTCTCACCGGCGCAGTGCTCGTCGAGAAGATCTTCTCCTGGCCCGGCATCGGCCAGTACGCGTATCAGGCGGCCGTCAATCTCGACGTGCCTGCGATCGCCGGCGTCAGCCTGTTCGTCGCAGTTGTCTACATCACCGTGAACTTCATCGTGGACGTGCTGTACGGCGTGATCGATCCGAGGATTCGCGTCCGATGAGCACGATCGCCTTCAGGATGCGTGCGCGGAGGCGTGGCGGGAGACTCCGTCCGGCCTGGCGGCAGCCGCTGGCCATCACCGGGAGCGTGATTGCCCTCGGCTGGCTCGTGGTCGCGATCTTCGCGCCCCTGATTGCCCCACACGATCCACTGGCGCAGACCTTTCCGCCGTCGCAGGGGCCGACGGGAGCGCACCTCTTCGGAACGGACGAGCTCGGGCGGGATGTTCTCAGCCGCGTCATCTTCGGCTCTCGTGTGTCCGTTCCGATCGCGCTGTTGCTCGTCACCCTCGCCGCGCTGATCGGCGGGCTCGTCGGCGGGCTCGCCGGCTATTTCCGCGGGATCGTCGACGGCGCCTCGATGCGCATCGTCGACCTAGTGTTCGCGTTTCCGCCGATCATTCTCGCGATGGTGGTGGCGGCGGTGCTCGGGCGCGGGCTCCAGAACGCGGCCCTCGCCATCGTCGTCGTCGCGTGGCCCTCGTACGCGCGGGTCGTCCGCGGACTCGTTCTGTCGGTGGGCGACCTCGAGTACGTCCAGTCTGCCCGCCTACTCGGCTCCTCGGCACGTCGCGCACTGTTCCGGGACGTTTTGCCGAACGTCGCCGGGCCCGTGCTCGTGCTCGCGACGCTCGACCTCGCGAACGCGATTCTCTTGTTGTCCGGACTCTCGTTCCTCGGGCTTGGGGCCCAGCCGCCGAACGCGGAGTGGGGCTCGATGGTGGCGGACGGCGCTCAGTACTTCCAGTGGTGGTGGATCGGCACCTTCCCCGGTCTCGCGATCTTCACGGCCGTGCTCGCCTTCAACTTCCTCGGCGACAGCCTGCGCGACCTCTTTGACCCGCAGACGGCGTGGGGTGGTGACGACCGGCAATGAGCACGCTCCTCGAGGTCGAAGGTCTCCGCGTACGGCTTCAGACGCCGTCGGGTTACGTGACCGTCGTCGACGGCGTCGACTATCACGTCGAACCGGCGGAGGTCTTCGGCGTCGCCGGGGAGAGTGGCAGCGGCAAGACGGTCTCGATGCTTGCACTGCTCGGACTCCTGCCGACCGGCGCCGTCGTCGAGGGGAGTGCGGCGTTCGGCGGCAAGGACCTGCTCCGGCTGCGCGGCCGCCAACTGCGTGCGGTCTCCGGGCGGGACATCGGGATGGTCTTCCAGGATCCGATGACTTCGCTGCACCCGATGTTGACGGTCGGGCGCCAGCTGACCGACCACGTGCGCCGACACCTCGACCTCGACCGGCACGCCGCGACGCGGAGAGCGATCGAGCTGCTGGAGCAGGTGCGGATTCCCGACCCGAGCAGCGCTCTGCACGCGTATCCGCATCAGTTCTCCGGCGGGATGCGGCAACGCATCGCCATCGCGATCGCGCTCGCCTGTGGCCCGCGTCTCCTGATCGCCGACGAGCCGACGACCGCCCTCGACGTGACGGTGCAGGCGGGGATCCTGCGGTTGCTCGATCGCCTCCGGCGCGAACGCGAGCTCTCGGTCGTCCTGATCACACACGACCTGGCCGTAATGTCGTCGATCGCCGACTCCGTCTCGATCTTCTATGCCGGGCGCGTCGTCGAGGCGGGGCCGCGGGAAGCTCTGCTGCAGCATCCGCGCCATCCGTACACACGAGCGCTGCTTGATGCTTTGCCCCATCCGGAGGCCGTCCGCGACGTGCCGCTCGTCGCGGTCAAAGGCACGCCGCCGACCCCGCAACAGATCCCGTCCGGCTGTCCTTACCACCCGCGCTGCGCTTACGCGATCGACGTCTGCACGACTGACGACCCGCCACTGGTCCGCGTCGATGGACGCCGCCTGGCCTGCCACGTCGACCCCTTCGCGGATGACGGCTAGGGCAGACACGCCGGCGCTCGAGCTGCGCGACGTTCACGTCGTCTACCAGCGGCGCGGACGCGAGCGCGTCCCGGCGGTCGCCGGCGCGAGCCTCACGGTTCAGCACGGCCAGATCGTGGGCCTCGTGGGGGAGTCCGGCTGCGGGAAGTCGAGCCTTGCGCGCGCAGCAGTCGGGCTCGTACGGCCGACGGCGGGCAGCGTGATGTTCGAGGGCCGTGAGGTCACGCCGCTCAGACGCGGCGCGCGCTCCAAGGACCTGGCCCGGCTGCAGATGGTCTTCCAGAACCCCTATTCGTCGCTGAACCCCCGCCGCAAGATCGGCTCGCAGCTCGCCGATGCCCTGGACGCTCTGGACCTCGTCCCGCGCCGGGCGCGAAGGGCGCGCGTGGAGGAGCTGCTCGACCTCGTCGGGCTTCCCGCGAGCGCTGCTGCTCGCTACCCGCACCAGTTCAGCGGCGGGCAGCGGCAGCGAATCGCCGTCGCCCGTGCGCTGGCGGCCGAGCCGTCATTGCTCGTGCTCGACGAGCCGCTCGCATCGCTCGACGCGTCCGCGCAGGCGCAGGTGGCGAATCTCCTCGTCGACCTCTCGCGGCGCCTTTCGCTCGGCTTGCTCCTGATCTCCCACGATCTCGCGATCGTCCGGCACGTGGCCGACGTCGTCTCGGTGATGTACCTCGGAGTCATGGTCGAGACGGCGCCGACCGGGCCGCTCTGGTCGGTGCCGCTCCACCCGTACACCGAGGCGCTGATCGGTGCCGTGCCCCATCCAGATGGGCGTGGCTTCCTCCCCGAGGCGCTCCCGGGAGAGGTCCCGGATCCGGCCAGGCCTCCTGCCGCGTGCCGGTTTCATCCCCGCTGCCCTTACGCATTCGATCGCTGCTCGACCGAGGATCCACTCATGTTCCGGTTTGCGACCGACCGCACCGTTGCCTGTTGGCTGCAGAGCGGGACCGGAGCGCCGGGCCCACCCGCGCAACGGGCCCGGCAGCTACCACTTCTTCGCACAGAGGAATAAGCTCGCAAGCCTCCGTTTCTCTCCCGGGGAGGACACCATGAGCCGTTTCCGAGCGGTCCCGCGTGGCAGAGCCGCACTCGCAGTTCTGGCCGTTCTCGTCACGGCCGCCGTCGCATCCGGCGCCACGAACGTTTCGTCGGCTCCGAGCGCGACGCTCGTGATCGATCGCTCGTTCGAGATCAAGACCGCCGACCCTCAACGTGCCTTCGAGCCGACGGCCGCGATCGTCAACCGCGGCGTCTACGACACGCTCTTCACGTACAAGGGAAACGATCTGGCGCACCCGCGCCCGCTGCTCCCCGCGGCG
>JBKPGW010000208.1:0-1352 GCA_046729555.1 Actinomycetota bacterium
ACAGTGGATCCCGGGCCGTGACCGAGCGCCGCGACGGCTTTCTCACTCTTCCGTAGGTGTCTTCGCTAGTCGGGCGGCGTGCTCTAGTTGTAGGACCCAGCCAGGTTGTTCCTTGTGAGGGCCTCCAGCCGCTGTAACGGCGGTTGGTGGCCGAGGGAGCCGTGTGGTCGTCGTCGATTGTAGAAGTCGAGCCAGGCGGCGAGGGCGCGTCGGCGCTCTTCGGAGTTGCCGTAGATCGCTCCGTAGGCCCAACCGCCGAGCAGGGTCCGGATGAAGCGCTCGGCCTTTCCGTTCGTGCGCGGCCGGTAAGGGCGTGTGCGAAGGTGCTTGATCCGGAGTGCTTTGCAGGCGAGCGCGTGGATGACGGCGCGGTAGCAGGAGCCGTTGTCGGTCATCACCCGCTCGACCGTGATCCCGTGGGCGCGGAAGTGCGTGACCGCGCGGCGCAGGAACGCGGCGGCGGTGGCGGCCTTCTCGTCCTCGAGCACCTCGACGTAGGCGAGCCGCGTGGCGTCGTCGACGCAGATGTGCACGAACTCCCAGCCGGCGATGCCGGTGCGTCTGCCGTTGCGTCGGGTTTTCGCTTGGCTGGCGCGGCTACCGGTGACGCGATGGCCGACGCCACGAATGCGACCGAGCTTCTTGACATCGATGTGCAGCAGCTCGCCTGGGCGGCCGCGCTCGTAGCGGTTCGCGGGCTCGGGCGGCTCGAGCCGGGAGCGCTTGCCGAGTCCGATCCGGCTCAACACCGCCGACACGGTCGACAGCGGCATCACCAGCACCTCCGCGATCTCAGCCGCCGTCATCCGCAGCCGCCGCAGCGCCGCGATCGCCTGCACACGCTCCTCGGGCGTGCGGTGCGGGATCGAACGCGGTGCCGAGGAACTATCGATCAACCCGTCCTCGCCCTCGGCGCGGTAGCAGCGGAGCCACTTCGAGACCGTGCGCACGCTCACGCCGGCGGCCTCAGCCGCCGCCGCAAGCGTCCAGCCTTCTCGCTCAACCCGCCGCACCATCAACAGGCGGCTATGGGGACAGGTCCTCGCGTTACCGTGCAGCTTCATCCGGCGCCCTCCTTGGGACTGGTGGCTTCGACACCCCCAGCCTCCAAGGAGGGCCGGATGGAACAACGTGGTTAGGACCTACAGCTAGGGCCGCACCTTGAAGACGACTCCCTTGCGCTGGACCACCCAGCCTTCGCTCGTATAGCCGACGACGAAGGCCGTTTGCCGCTCGCGCGTCAGGTGTGAGCGCGGCACGGCGATGACGAATCGGCCATCGCTCTATCGATCTAGACGACGACCGATTTCTTTAGTCGCCCGTTCAAGGCTGGGGTCTGCCCCCTTTCGGGG
>JBKPGW010000209.1:0-4736 GCA_046729555.1 Actinomycetota bacterium
TCGCCGACGATCGCCACATGCACCCCCTCGAGCCGGCCGAGCTCCTCGCGCATCGTGTAGAGGTCGAGCAGCGCCTGCGTCGGATGCTGGTGCTTGCCGTCGCCGGCGTTCACGACATGCGCATCGGTGACGCGCGCGACGAGGTGCGGTGCGCCGATTTGCGGATGCCGGATCACAATCACGTCGGGGTCGTAGGCGCCGAGCGTGATCGCCGTGTCCTTGAGCGACTCGCCCTTGTCCACCGACGAGCCGCTCGACTTGATCGACATCGTGTCGGCTGAGAGGCGCTTCGCCGCCAGCTCGAAGCTCGAGGAAGTCCGCGTCGACGACTCGTAGAAGACGTTGATCACGAGCCGGCCTTTGAGCGTCGGCAGCTTCTTCACCTCGCGCTCGAGGCTGCGCTCGAACGTACGCGCGGTCGCGAGCAGGCGCTCGACATCCTCGCGGGTGACGTCCTTGATCGAGATGAAATGCCGCTTGGGCGGCGGCGCGGGCGGACGCAGGTCCTCTCGCATGACGCGGATCTCAGCCATCGTGGCTCCCCTCCTCTGGCGCTGGAACGAGCAGGACTTGGTCGACCTCGTCCACCTCGACGAGCTGCACCTGGATGCGCTCGTCGCGAGAGGTCGGAAGGTTCTTGCCGACGTAGTCAGGGCGGATCGGCAGCTCGCGGTGGCCGCGGTCGACGAGAACGGCGAGCTGGATGCGCTCGGGGCGCCCGTAGTCGAAGAGCGCCTCGATCGCTGCCCGGATCGTGCGGCCGGTATAGAGCACGTCGTCGACGAGCACGACCGTCTTGCCCTCGAGCGGGAAGTCGAGCGCGGTCGAACGGACGACCGGCTGCGGATGGCGCGGCGCGTCGCCCCCGCGCACTTGCACGTCGTCCCGGTAGAAGGTGATGTCGACCGCGCCGAGCGCGGGCGCGTCGCCGGCGCGCTCCTCGACGAGGCGCCGCAGGCGCTGGGCGAGCGGAACGCCGCGTGTCTGGATCCCGACCAGCGCGACGCGCGACAGGTCCGGATTCCCTTCGATGATCTCGTGCGCGATGCGGGAAAGCGTTCGGCGCAGTCCTTCCGCGTCCAGCAAAACCTTCTCCGCGGCGTTCGCCATGTGCGCAGGCGCGTTCACTCCACTCCTTTCCGGCCTCACTGGACCGGGTTAAAGGGGCTCGGGTCGTGCGGGACTCTACTCGAGCGACCGGACGGCGGTCTAGCCAGTGACGAGCACGTCGAGGACCTTCGCGCTAAACGAGCTCCTGTGCCGCAAGCGAGCCGTGCGGGAATCGCGCATGTCGAGGGCCGCGGTCTGGGGGACGACGAGGGCGGTACGCGCGGGGAGAAGCGCCTCGCCGCAGACTTTTGCGCGGACGAGCCGCGACGCCCCGCTTCGAAGCGAGATCCGGCGCAGGCCTTCACGGCCGTACAGGCACGAGCCGATCACGAGCAGGCCGGTGCGATCCCGCATGAAGGCGAAGTCCATGAGGTGATCGCGGTGGATGCCGCTGTGCAGGCGCCGCAGGATGTTGCCCGTCCGTCCGTACTGGATGAGCGACTCGGTGCCCGTGGCTGCGATCCAGCCGACGCCGTACGGCTCGATCATCCCGTGCGCCTCCGCGAGACACGCGAGGTTCGGGCGCGGCGAAGCATTCTCGCAGCGCGTCAGTCGCTGTCCCGCGACCTCGATCGAGTCCGCACCAGTCGTGCAGAGTTGCACCGCCTCGGGGTAACAGCCTCCGTGGTAGCTCAGCGCCAGCCGCGTCGCGTCTGCCGCACCCCAGTAGATCCACCAAGAGTGGCCCCCTGCAGGCCGGATCTCGGTCGAGGCGGTCTCTCTGCCGTTGGCGGCGTCGATTTGCGTCACGACTGCCGATTGCTCGCGGGCATGGTTGGTCGTGTCGACCTCACGCCCGACGCGGCCGCCGTATGCGTAGAGCCGGTCGGCCGCATAGACCAGTCCGCGATAGCGCACGCCCGCTTCGAGAGACCAGCGTGCCACGATCTTCGCCGTCGGCAGGTCGAGCACGGCAATTGCATCTGACCCGTCGCCGCTCGAGACGAGCACGAAGACCCGGTTGTCACTCCGCGCGAGCATCCGGCCTGACTCGACCCGGCCACGCGGTAAGGAACCGACTCGCCGACGTGCGATCACCTTGCCGCTCGGAACCGCGACCTCGACCACTCGGTTGTCGGCGAGGAGCGCGAATGCACGCTCTGCAGGCGGCGCGGACGACGTGTGCAACGCCAGCACCGCTGCGACCAAGGGCCCGATGACCCCCATGTCCGGACACTACGTCTTGCCGTGGCGGAAAAGTTCCGCCCATTGCCGTGCATCGAGATCACGTGCATCTGCGCGACGGTCGAAGCCGAGTCCGGCCTCCAGTCGCTTCAGCTCCGACCACGGCACGACGCCGCGCGGACCGTCTCGATAGCCGCGCGCCAGGAACGCCGCATACAGGCGCCGGTCACGCACGTCCACGAGCGGCTCGGCGCGGCGGACGATCCGCAGCAGCGCGGCATCGACCGCCGGCGGCGGGGAGAACACGCAGCGCGGCAACCTGCGCGTCAGGGAGAGCTCGAACCACGCACGCCAGTACGTGCTCAGCTGGGTGCTGGGCCAGATCGCCGTCCGCTTCTGCGCCAGCCCCCACTCCACGATCACATCCGCCGTTTGGAGCTGGACGCGCGGATCGAGCAGCCGGCGCAGGATCGCGGTCGAGCCGTCGAACGGCAGGTTCGCCACGACCTTGAACGGCTCGCGGGGCAGCGCGACGTGCAGGGCGTCGCCCTCGACGACGTCCGGAAAGCGCCGCCGAAGAGCGGCGGCCAGCTCCCCGTCGATCTCGACCGCCCGTACACGCGCGCCCGCGCGCGCGAGGGCAGCCGTCAGCGCACCTGCACCGGCCCCGAGATCGAGCACGAGGTCGTCGCGCCGGATTCCGGCAGCGCGAACGAGCTCCGCTGCAAGCTTGCTACTGCGGAGGAAGTGCCGGCCGCGGCCGCGATGTGATCGCGGTCGGACGGCCACGGAAAACCACCATGCCCATAGGTACGCGCAAGTCTACGGTTCGCCGACGATTTCGCCGGGTTCCGTCATGGCCTCGATCGCGTCTTGAGCCTGCTCGACCGAGGACTCGGGAACCGAGACCGTGACGGAGTCGTCTTCGCCGTCCCCGAGCTCCGCCTCGATCCCGGCGGAGCGGAGGATCTCCTGGATCTCCTCCGCCTCGGTCACATCGCCTGCGACGGCTACTCGAACCAACTCGGTCATTGCGGCGCCGATGATACGACCTCTTGGTCACGCCGGTGCGAGGCGCCCCCTTTGATCAGCTGGGGCGAGCCTCGCTCGGCGTAGGGAACCTCGATCACGTCGAAGTCGCGCGGCACGACCGTCTCGGGGAAGATCTCCCGCGCCTCGCGCGCGATCTCCGGGCCGAAGTAGCGGTTGGACAGGTGCGTGAGGGCGAGCATGCCGACATTGGCCCTGCGGGCGGTCTCCGCAGCCTGGGCGGCGGTTTGGTGCATCGTCTCCTCGGCACGCTCGCGCTCTTCCTCGGAGAAGGTCGCTTCGGTGACGAGGACATCCGCCTCCCAAGCGGCCTCGACGATCTCCTCCGCCGGGGCGGTGTCGCCCGTGATCACGAGCTTCCGTCCGGGACGAGGCGGGCCGAGCACCTCGTCGGGGGTGACCGTCCGCCCGTCGGCGAGCATCACCTGCTCGCCGCGCTGCAGCGCGCCCCGCTCCGGGCCGTTGGGCACGCCGAGCCTGTCCGCGTCGGCGACGTCGAAGCGGCCGGGCCGCGTCGCCTCGATCAGCGACCAGCCGAGTGCCGACACGCCGTGGGCGACTCCGAAGGTCGCGAGCCGGTAGCCGTCACGCTCCAGGACGTCGCCCGGCCCGAGCTCCACGAGCTTCACCTCGTACGGAAGCCTCCCGACGACCCGTCTCAGCGAGCCGAGCAGGTCGACGAGCCCACGCGGGCCGTACACCGTGAGCGGAAGCTCGCGGCCGCGCAACGCGAAGGTCTTGAACATCCCCGGCAGGCCGAGGACGTGGTCCGCGTGGAAGTGCGTGACGAAGACCTCTTCCAGCTCGAGCAGGCCGACGGAGGAGCGCAGCAGCTGCCGCTGTGTGCCCTCGGCGCAGTCGAACAGGAGCTTGTCGCCACCACGGCGCACGAGCAGCGCGGCCGGGGCCCGCTGCGCGGTCGGCATCGAGCCGGCGGTGCCGAGGAAGACGAGATCCAGATCCACGGTCCGATTCTAGGTTTCACCTCTCAAGGCAATCCCGCCGCCGGCCGATAGCGGCCCTGAGGGCGCATGTCTTCACCAGCGGCAACAGGGGTTCTCCGCGGCTGGGCGGTCCACCGCTCGGTCACGTTGCTGCGCGTCTTCCTGCTGGCGAGCGCCGTCATCCTGATCTCCGGGGCCGTCGCGCTCGGCGCGGTGTTGACCGCCGCCCTCCGCGCGCAGGCGCTCGACGACACGCGCACCAGCCTGACCGAGTACGTCGACGGCGTGCTCAGACCGCAGCTCGTGCGCGAGGACCGCATTCACGTCTCCCCCCATCTGCCGCGCCAGATCGACGAACAACTGCGACGGCAGCCGGACATCGTCAGCGTCAAGGTGTGGCGGCCCGACGGCGTGCTCGTCTGGACGAACCGCGCGCAGGAGCGCATCGGGCGGAAGTTCTCGCTCGAAGGCGAGCTGGGCGAGACGATCGGCGAGAAGAAGGCGCAC
>JBKPGW010000210.1:0-5754 GCA_046729555.1 Actinomycetota bacterium
CTCGGTGAAGACGTTCTGTCGCGTGCTCGGCGTCAGCCGCTCCGGTTTTCACGCCTGGGAGCGGCGGCCGCCTTCTCAGCGGGCGCGCGCAGATGCCGTGCTGCTGGAGCGGATCGAGCGCGTCCATCGCGAGAGCCGCGGCACCTAGGGCACCACAGCCGCCGCGGCCGCACCATCCGCGTCCCCGGCGTCCGCGTCGCCGACGACCTCGTCCGGCGCGACTTCCGGCCCGCCGCGCCGGACCGGCTCTGGGTCGCAGACATCAGCTACCTCCGCACCTGGGAGGGCTGGCTCTACCTGGCCGTCGTGATCGACTGCTACTCGCGTCGCGTCGTCGGCTGGTCGTTGCAGGACCAGCTGCGCGCCAACCTCGTCGTCGACGCGCTCGAGCTCGCGGTCAGCCGACGTCGACCGCAACCCGGTCTCGTCCACCACTCCGACCAGGGCTCGCAGGGCGGATTCAACTGGTCGTCGCAACACCTCGTGATGGAGGTGGTGCGCGATGGGTGTTCGCGAGCGGCAGCGGGCGGTTCGCGAGATGCGGGGTCAGATGTGGTCGCCGGGCCGGCCGTCGGTGGCGCGGCGGGAGGATCGGCAGCGGTTCTGGCGGGCGATCGCGGCCGGCTGGTCGAGCGAGGAGGCGGCGGCCGCGGCGGGGGTGTCGCAGGCGGTTGGCAGCCGCTGGTTCCGCGACGGTGGCGGGATGCCGCCGATCTCGTTGGCCCCGCTGTCGGGGCGGTATCTGTCGTTCAGTGAGCGGGAAGAGATCGCGATCCTTCACGCCCAGCGTGTCGGGGTGCGCGAGATCGCCCGTCGGCTGAATCGGTCTGCGTCGACGATCTCGAGGGAGCTGCGCCGTAACGCCTCCACTCGCACCTACCGGTTGGAGTACCGGGCGACGACGGCGCAGTGGCACGCGGAGCGCCGCGCCAGCCGGCCGAAGGCCTCGAAGCTCGCCGCGAATGACGCGCTACGCGGGTACGTGCAGGAGCGGCTCGCGGGCACGATCGCAAGGCCAGACGGCGAGCCGGTGCCCGGGCCGGAGGTGCGCTTCATCGGTCGCCGGCACGGTCGCCGTCGGGACCGGCGCTGGGCGAGGTCGTGGAGCCCGGAGCAGATCGCGAATCGGCTCCGGGTCGACTTCCCCGATGATGACGCGATGCGGATCTCGCACGAAGCGATCTACCAGGCGCTGTACGTGCAAGGCCGCGGCGCTCTTCGACGCGAGCTCGTCGCCTGCTTACGGACCGGCCGAGCGCTGCGGGTGCCGCGCGCCCGCACGCAGGCTCGCGGCAAGCAGTTCGTCACAGCGGAGGTGATGATCAGCGAGCGGCCGGCCGAGGCGAACGACAGGGCTGTCCCAGGCCATTGGGAGGGCGATCTGATCCTGGGGCTCAACAGCTCGGCGATCGGGACGCTCGTCGAGCGCAGCACCCGCTTCACGCTGCTGCTGCACCTGCCGCGGATGCAAGGCCACGGCACCCAACCGCGAGCGAAGAACGGGCCGGCGCTGACCGGGCACGGAGCCGAGGCCGTCCGTGACGCAATCGCCGCCTCGATCACCACGCTGCCCGCGCAGTTGCGCCGCTCGCTCGTCTGGGACCAAGGCGCCGAAATGGCACAACACGCGCAGCTTCGGATCGACACCGGCCTCCAGGTCTACTTCTGCGATCCGCAGAGCCCCTGGCAACGCGGCACCAACGCAAACACCAACGGGCTGCTCCGCCAGTACTTCCCGAGAGGAACCGACCTCTCTCGCCACAGCGCTGATGACCTCGCCGCGGTCGCCGCCACGCTCAACAGCCGACCCCGCAAGACGCTTGACTGGCGGACGCCGGCCGAAGCATTGAATGAGTATTTACAGTCAAGTCAACAAACCAGTGTTGCGACGACCGGTTGAGCCTGGGCTGACTGCCCCTATCGCTGTGGGCGATCAGGCCGGCGCCAGGACGGCGGAGGCCTTTGGCCATCTCGAGCGCGTCGAGGACGAGCTCGGTGCGCATGTGCGTCGCGAGCTGCCAGCCGACGATCATCCGGCTGTAAGCAGTCGAGGACGAAGGCGAGGTAGAGGAAGCCGTTCCAGGTGCGCAGGCAGGTCAGGTCGCAGACCCACTTCTCGTTCGGGCCGGTTGCGCTGAAGTCGCGCTGGAGGAGATCGCGCGCCAGCTCGGCCGCGGCCTCGTCGGGAATCGTCGTCCGCTTCTTCGAACCGCGCAGCTTGCCGACGAGCCCTTGCTGACGCATGACGCGTGCGACCTGGTCGCGACCGACCTCGACGCCGCGTCGGCGCAGCTCCTTCCACGTCTTTCGTGCGCCGTACACAGAGCGGCGACCGCTGCGAGCGGCTTCGATCTCGACTAGCAGCTCGCGGTCGGCGAGCTCGCGGCGGGACGGCTTCCGGGACCTGCGCGCGTAGTGCGTGCTGACCGGCACGCCGAGTACGCGGCAGATCGGCTCGACCCCGGAGACGTCCCGCCGCTGCTCCACGTACGCGGTCACCTTCGCCGGGTCGGGTCGAGCTCCGTCGCGAAATAGATGGAGGCGTCTTTCAAGATCGCGTTCGCACGCCTGAGCTCGGCAACCTCCTTGCGCAGCCGCTTCAGCTCTTCGCGCTCGTTCGTCGTTAGAAGCTCGGGGCGGCGGCCCTGATCAGCCTCGGCCTGCCGCACCCACTGCCGCAGCGCTTCCTTGTGGATGCCCAGGTCACTGGCGACGTGCGCAATCGGACGGTCCGAATCGAAGTAGAAGCGGACGGCCCGCTCGCGCAGCTCATCGGAGTACTTCCTCGGTCTGGCCATCGCTGGAGCATCTCCTTCCCCCAGGACAGAGCCTGGCGTCGGAGCCTCCAAGAAATCCAGGGTCCTTCAGTGCGTCCCATGGCTGATCTAGGTTGGGCGTTGGTCGTGATTCGATCGGCTGTAGTTCCGGCCAAGGCGCGGGTCGCGGTGGTAACGCAACCTTGCGAGCCGGATGCGGCCTCCCTTGTGCGCCTTTGCTCCCAACACGCTCGACGCTCGCCCCCAAGCTTGGGTGATGGAAGCGGGATCTTTCAGCTCGCCAGGTCAGACTGCGCCGAGTCCTCGCTTGTCCTAAACGGGCCCTAGGCTCCTAGAGGACGGAGCCGTGGCAAGGGGCCCGCGACGTCGGCAGGCGTCACATTGGGTCGATGCGTTTTCGGGGCGGATCTCCGGTTTTTGGCTCTGTGACGGGTTTGCGGGCGGGTTGAGCTCGGGGCTCGGGCTCACATTCTGTGACGCGTGAGCCGCTGCTGCAGATAGATGGCCCTTGGCGCCCTCGAGTGGTCTTTGGTGGTGGCAGAGCGATGCCGATGAGCGATTCGATGCTTCGAACGGCTCAAGGCTAGTAGGCGCGATGGGGGCGGCAGCCGCCCACAATGAGCTCCCAAAGGGGGCGCGGCGCAGCTTCTCGGCGCGTGCGCGCCGGGCCGCCTTCTTGCAGGCGCATGGCCACTCGCGCGAGGAGACGGCCGCGAGCATTGGGGTCAGACCGGAAACGATCTCGGTCTGGAAGCGCCACCCACGGTGGCAGCAGGAGCTGGAGCGGTGGCGAAAACTGGCCGAGCAGCCGCTCGATCAGACGCAGCAGCGGCTGCAGCTGGAGGCGCTCGAGGCGACGATCGAGGCGCTGGCGCAGCTGCGGCTGATCATGGCCAGCGCCACCAAGCGCGTTCGCACGCGGACCGGCATCCAGGAAGAGCCCGACTGGCGGACACAGCTGAAGGCCTGCCGGCTCGTCATGACCATGGCCTGCGCGTCGATCCCGCAGCTTCAGGCCAGCGCCCGCCAGGCGCGGCCCGACCGGCGCACGCTCCGGATCGTGCCCTAAGCAGCACTCGACAGCCTCCGTGGCCGGGCGGTGGGTAAAAAACCACGCCGCCCGTTTCGCCGTTTCACGCGAAGTAGGCCTCAGGTTTGGCAGGCAAGACCTGAGCGACTGTCGTCCCTTTGCACCAGGTCATGCAGTCGCCGGCCACACGGACGTCCCGTTCACGTAAGGGGCTGGGCCGTCGACTTCGACGGCGGTCCCGACGGTGACCGGTTCAAGCTCGAGGAGGCGCGGAACGCCGAGGCCCTCCTGCTCGGCCGGGTCACTTATGAGGCCATGCATGCCTTCTGGCCAACAGAGGAGGGTGAGTTCGCCGACAGGCTGAACGAGTTGCCGAAGTACGTTGTCTCCTCGGCGCTCACGGACCCGCCCTGGAACGCGAGGGTCCTTGGCGACGACTGGCCGCAGGAGGTGGCCAGGCTGCGGAAGGAGCTTGACGGCGACATCGTCGTCTACGGCAGCCGCCGCCTCTCGCAGGCACTGCTCGAGATGGGGCTGGTGGATGAGCTGCGCCTGATGGTCTACCCGCTGGTGCTCGGTACGTGAGATCGCCTGTTCGGGAGACGCAGGACAAGATCGCGCTGCGTCTGGTCGAATCGCGTCCGTTCGGGGGAGGCGTCGTGACCATGATCTATGCACCTGCCGTCGCGGAAGGGTGACGCGGCCTCCGTGAACCACAAGCGCAGATAGGGGGAACGTGTGGAGCAGGATGTCCGGCGACTTCTCAGCTCGTCGTTCGGCACCGCGGCGGCCGCATACGCCGAGCACCGCCCGGACTACGCGGAGGCCGCGGTGCGGTGGGCGCTCGAACGCGCGCCCGGCCAACGAGCGCTCGACCTCGGCGCCGGAACCGGCAAGCTAACCGCGGCGCTGCTCGTGCTAGGCGCCGAAGTCGTCGCCGTCGAGCCCGACCCGGCCATGCTGACTGAGCTGCGGCGCGCACTGCCGGCTGTCCATGCCCTGCGGGCAGCGCCGAGGCGATACCGCTGTCAGACGCGTCCGTCGATGCCGTGCTAGCCGGGAACGCCATGCACTGGTTCGACATGGACGTTGCGGGCTCCGAGATAGCCAGAGTCCTCGCGCCCGGAAGCATCCTTGCCGGCCTGTGGAACGTCGTGGACGACCGGGTCGACTGGGTTGCCGGGCTCGCGCGGGCCAGCGGGAGCGCGGCCATCGGCCCGCGTGACACGCCCATCAGTTGGCGTGCTGAAACGGCCGATATGCACCTTCCCAAGACGGATGTGGCTCCCCAGTTCGGCTCGCCGGAGCAGGCCGAGTTCCCACACGAGCAGCGTCGCACCGCGGACTCCCTCGTCGCGACACTCGCGACGAGGGCGGGGATGCTGGTCATGCCAGAACAGGAACAAGAGGCCACGCTCGGCCGGATCCGCGCTTTCCTCGCGAGCCGACCGGAAACCGCCTGCGGCGAGTTCGCCCTCCCGATGCTGACCTGCGTGCTGCGCGTCCAGCGGCTGTGAGGGTTATCGACGATCGACGACACTCCGCCGTCTCACGAAGATGGCGGATCGCCAAGCCGCGCCGAGTTCGTGAGATGCCGCAAGCTCGATGAGAACCCGTCAGCTCGCCACAGCGACGAGCGCGAGTCCCGGAAGCTCAATCCCGTCGGCGGTCGCGAACGGAGCGAATGCGACGCGGAGCTCGTCGATCACCGCACGCTGCTGCTCCTCTGATGCGCCGTCGAACGCGGTCGCGAATGCGCCCATTGTCGGGCGCGCGGCCGCCACGTACTCGTCGACGTCGGTGTAGATGTGACGTACAGGCACGTCGTCGATCCGCACGTCTCGAAAGCCCGCTCCGTCCAGAACCGCCTGCACGCGGTCGTCGCTCGCGAGCGCGAACGCCCCCGGGGATCCGGCCTCAGTCGGAGCCATGAACCCACGATCGACG
>JBKPGW010000211.1:0-23557 GCA_046729555.1 Actinomycetota bacterium
TCTCGCGCACAAGCACGAGACCGGAACGCTCGCGGGTTTCCGCGGCGCGGATGCGATCTCGAACGAGGAGCTGCTGCTCCTCGAATGCGACGTGCTCGCACCGTGCGCGCTCGAGCAGGTGATCGCCGCCGACAACGCCGACAAGGTGAAGGCGAAGATCATCGTGGAGGGCGCGAACGGGCCGGTCACACCGGTCGCCGACGAGATCCTCGAGGACAAAGGCGTCCTCGTCCTACCCGACATCCTCGCGAACGCCGGCGGAGTCATCGTCTCGTACTTCGAGTGGGTGCAGGGCCTCCAGGAGTACTTCTGGAAGGAGGCTGAGGTGAACGCGAAGCTCAACGACATCATCACGCGCGCGTTCAACGAGACGTGGGCCGTGCACGAGAGCCGCGGCGTCTCGCTGCGGCTGAGCGCCTACGGCCTCGCCGTTCAGCGTGTGGCGGAAGCCACTACGACGCGGGGCATCTACCCGTAGATGACCGAACTGCTGGGTCTGACCCCGGAGGGGTCAGACCCCGGGGCCAGTAGATGAGCGAACTGCAGGGGTCTGACCCCGGAGGGGTCGGACCCCAGCCTTCGGTGGTGCTGTATCACGCAGCCGGCTGCCACCTCTGCGAGCGGGCACGCAGCGTGCTGGCGGAGAGCGGCGTCGCCTTCGAGGAGATCGACATCACCGGGGATCCCCAGCTCGAGGCCGCCTACCGCGCGTGGCTCCCGGTCGTGGAGATCGACGGCGAGCGTGCCTTCGTCTACTACGTCGACCCGGCGGCACTCCAACGACGGTTGGAACGCTCGACGACCGACCCGACCAGGGCGGCGGACTAATGCGACGCGGCGATCCCAACTGCGGCGGTCACAAAGTGACCGCCGCATCTCCGCGACCGTTGGTGATACAACGGTCGTGGGGTGTCACAAACTATGGAAGCCAGAGCCGCCGCGCCTGGCGGCGATCGCCTCACGGTCGGGGTGGCGGCGCGTCTGTCGCGCTACCTCCAGGTCCTGACCCAGGCGAAGAAGATGGGCAAGGAGCGGATCTCCTCCCAGGAGATCTCGGACTACACGAACATCAACGCGACTCAGATTCGCCGCGACCTCTCAGCGTTCGGGAAGTTCGGCAAGCGAGGTGTCGGCTACAACATCGACTCGCTGCTGGGAGAGATCCGGAAGATCCTCCGCACCCAGGGCCAGCACAACATCGCGCTGATCGGCGCCGGGCGGCTGGGCCAGGCGATCGCGAGCTCGCCGATCTTCGCGGAGCACGGGATCAACATCGCGGCGGTGTTCGACACGGATCCGGACAAGGTCGGCCGGCCCGTCGGCAACGTGCCGGTGAGCGACTACGGCCGGCTTTCCGACGCGATCCGCGAGAAGAACATCATCGTCGGCGTCGTCGCCGTTCCCGCTGACAACGCCCAACGCGTCGCGGACGATCTGGTGGCGTCGGGCATCAAGATCATCTTCAACTATTCCGAGGCTCTGCTCGACGTGCCGCAGGACGTTGCGGTGCACACGTCCAACCCCGCGGTCGAGCTCCTCTACGCGCTCTACTTCTACTTGACCTAGAGGCGCAGCGTCCGTCCGCGAAGCGGACCGGTGGTGAGGGTCTGGGGGGAACCGGGAGGTTCCCCCAGCGGAGTCGCCATGGCGCTTCGCAATGATGGGCGCCATGCGGATCCTGCTTTGGCACGGCTACCTGCTCGGCGGGACCGGCTCGAACGTGTACACACGCGCGCTGGCGCGCGAATGGAGCCGCGCCGGCCACGACGTGGTCGTCTTCTGCCAGGAGCGGCACCCCGAGACGTACGACTTGGGCGGCGCCGAGGTCCTGCGGCCGGACATCGGCGACCTGCTGCCGGTGTTCGTGCTCGACCGCTACGAGGGACTGGAGGCGCGGCTGCTGCAGGATTGCACGCGCGAGGAGCGCGAACGCTACGTCGAGTTGAACGCCGCGGCGCTGCGCCAGCATCTGCCGGCGGACGTCGTCTTCGCGAACCACGTTCTGCTCGGCGCTCCGGTGGGCGCCGCGAGCAACGCGCCGTTCGCGGTCAAGGCCCACGGCTCGGAGCTCGAGTATTCGATGCGCGGGAACGAAGAACTGTCGACGTGGGGGAGAGAGACGCTCGCACAGGCACGAGAGGTCTTCGTCGGCTCCGCGCATATCCGCGCCGTCCTCGAAGACGTCTGCGGTCACGTCGATCGCGTGTACGAGGTGCCGCCGGGCGTCGACGTCGAGGAGTTTCATCCCGAGCCGCGCGACGAGGCGTTCGCGCGGCTGCTCGAACAGGCGCGGGCGGACCCGCCGAACCCGGGCAACGCCAATGAGCGTCTGCCCGACTCCGGCAACGCCGACCGCTTCGAACGGTTCTTCGCAACGGACGAGCCGACGCTCGTCTACTACGGCAAGCTGCTCTACAACAAGGGCGTCCACCTCTTGCTCGAGGCACTGCGCGAGCTGGACGCACGCGCGGTGATCGTCGGCTTCGGCGACTACCGCGAGGAGCTCGAGCGCGCGGCGCCCGCACGCACCCTGTTCACGGGGCCGCTCGAGCACCGTCATCTCGTGCACCTGCTTCCGCTCGCCGACGTCGCTGTCGTGCCGTCGATCTTCCCCGAGGCCTTCGGCATGGTCGCGGCGGAGGCGGCGGCCGCCGGCGTCCCGCCCCTCGTCGCGCGCCACTCCGGCCTGGCGGAGATCGCCGAGGGTCTCGAGGCGGAGTATCCGGCAGAGCTCCGTCCGCTCGCGAGCTTCGAGAACGGCGATGTGCACGAGTTCAGCGCAAAGTTGCAGCAGCTGCTGGCGTTGTCTGCTGCGACACGCCGGGAGCTCGGAGCCGCCGCCCGCCGCGCTGCCGTGGAGCGCTGGAGCTGGTCGACCGTGAGCGAGCGCTTGCTATCGCTTCATTTACGCTAGTGACGTGGGGGACGCGCAGCGGTTGAGCCCGGACGAGCAGATCCGCTTCGCGCGCGACGCGTTCGAGGGCGGTCAGGACTTCACAATCGCGGTCGAGGAGGAGTTCCAGCTCCTCGATCCCGACACGCTCGAGTTGACCAATCGTTTCGAGGAGCTGAAGGAGGGTGCGGGCGGAAGCGAGCTCGACGAGCATCTCGTAGGCGAGCTGATCGCGTCGGAGATCGAGATCAAGACCGGCCGGTGCGCGAACTTCGCGGAGGCGGCCGAGCGCATGACGAGGCGCCGTGCGCAGCTCGCAGAGCTCGCCGACCGCTTCGACGTCGCCCTCGCGGGAACCGGCACGCATCCCTGGAGCCGCTGGCAGGACCAGCGCATCATCGACACGCCGCACTATCGGCGGAACAACGAGATCCTCCAGTACGTCGTCTGGCGCAACAACAGCTTCGGCATCCATGCGCACATCGGCATTCGGGGCGCGGACCGCGCCATAGCCGTCTGCAACGCGTTTCGGAGCGTGCTCCCCGAGCTGCTGGCGGTCTCTGCGAGCTCGCCGTTCGTCGAAGACTGCGTTACCGGCCTGCACTCGGCGCGGACGGAGATCTTCACGAAGATGTTTCCGCGCGCCGGCGTTCCGGACGCATATGACGGCTGGGACGGGTTCGAGCGCTACGTCCGCTTCCTCTACGAGACGGGCTCGATCGACGAGCACACGCAGATGTGGTGGAGCGTGCGGCCACATCTGGCGTTTCCGACCGTGGAAGTGCGCATCTGCGACGCGCAGCCGGATCTTGCCGAGGCGCAGTCGCTCGCGGCGCTGATGTACGCGCTCGGCGCCCGCTTCGCGCGCGCGCTCGACGAGGGCGAGCCGCTGCCGAACCTCCCGGGCCGGCTGATCGAGGAGAACATGTGGCGTGCCATCAGGTACGGGCTGACCGACGGCCTGATCGACTTCGAGCGGGGTGAGGTCGTCCCCGCACGTGCGCGCATCGAAGCGCTGATCGAGTGGGTGCTGCCGCTGGCGGAGGAGATCGGCGCCGCTCCGTATCTCGCCGTCCCCGAGGCCAACCCGTCCGAGCGCCAGTACGCACGCCTGGAACGACTTGGTTCGCACCGGGACGTCTTCGCCGAGCTCGTGCGGCGCCCGCGGGAGCTCGTGGGTGGCTGAGCGCGTCGACGGCGTCGGCGGCGTCTTCTTCCGCGGCGAAGGAGGGCGACCGTGTGGGCGCCCTTCGCGGCGCATACCGAGTACTTCGGCTCCAATGAGCAGCAGCTGATGGTCAACTTCCGCGTTCGCGATCTCGACGCGATGCTCGAGCAGTTGCGGCAGGCCGGCGTGCAGGTCGACGAGCGCGTGCACGAGCTGGAGTACGGCCGCCTCGGCTGGGCCGTCGACGGTGAGGGGAACCGCTTCGAGCTGTGGGAGCCGGCGTGAACGAGGGCGAGACGCCGAAGCCGACCGACGAACAGCTGATGCAGCAGCTCGAGGAGGAGCTGAAGAAGCTCAAGGTCGCCGACCTGCTCGTCCAGACGCTGTACACGGTTTCGTCGCTCGGCTATCGGAAGCTGTCCGAGGAGGATCGCGACCTCGACCAGGCGCGGTTGGCGATCGAGGCGCTGCGCGCGCTGCTGCCGCTGCTCGAGGGCTCCGTCGACGACGAGCTCGTGCGGGATTTCAAGCAGGTCACCTCGAACCTGCAGCTCGCCTATGCCGACGCGGCAAAGGGGAAGAGCGACGAGGCCTAGACCGTCTTGACAACGGGATGGCAGCCGTCGTGGAGTGCGGGTGCGGGGAGGTCTTGGAGGCCGAGGACGAGGAGGGGCTGCTGGCCGAGGTGGATTGCCACGTCGGAAGCGTCCATCCGGAGCTAATCGGCACCCTCTCGCCGCTCGAGCTCGCGGGCCGCGAGCTCTGCGACCAGGACGCCGTCTAGCCCTCATGTGATAGAAACCTGCCCGCGCCGGGGAGCCCTCGGCGCTGACCTTGTGAGGGGGTAGGAACGCTGATCGTCGGGAGCTTCTTCAACGACCACGCGGTGCTGTTCGCGCTCATCTGCGCAGCCGTCGCCGTGGCCTACGGGATCGGGCTGACCATCTGGCTGCTGCGACAGCCGGATGGCAACGAGCGAATGCGGGAGATCGCGCGCGCCGTCCAGGAGGGCGCCGCCGCCTACCTGAAGCGCCAGTACATGACGATCGCGGCCGTCTCGATCATCCCCTTCCTCCTGCTCGGTTTCTACAACAAGCTCGGTTGGGGCACGGCGATTGGCTTCCTCGTCGGCGCGATCCTCTCGGCGGCGGCCGGGTTCATCGGCATGAACGTCGCGGTGCGATCGAACGTGCGCACGGCGGAGGCGGCTCGCCACGGGCTCAAGCCGGCGTTGAACATCGCGTTCCGGGCGGGGTCCGTCACCGGCCTCCTCGTCGTGGGGCTCGGGTTGATGGGCGTCGCCGGCTACTACTGGGCGCTGACGGACTGGATCGGGAACTCGAAGGAGTCGGCGATCGACGACCTCGTCGGCCTCGCTTTCGGCGGCTCGCTGATCTCGGTGTTCGCGCGACTGGGCGGCGGTATCTACACGAAGGCGGCGGACGTCGGCGCCGACCTGGTCGGAAAGATCGAGGCCGGCATCCCCGAGGACGATCCGCGCAATCCGGCCGTGATCGCAGACAACGTGGGCGACAACGTCGGCGACTGCGCCGGCATGGCGGCCGACCTGTTCGAGACGTACGCGGTCACCGCTGTGGCCGTGATGCTGCTCGGACTGCAGTTCCCGTCCTCGAATCTCGCGCTGTTCCCACTCGCGATCGGCGGCATCTCGATCATCGCCTCCGTGATCGGCACGTTCTTCGCACGTGTCGGCCGCGGCGGCTCGATCATGAACGCCCTCTATTTGGCCGTTGCGGTCGCGACCGTCCTGTCCGCGATCGGGTTCATCCCAGTCACCATGGCGTTCGACAACGGCAAGTTCGGCTTCACCGATCTGTATGTCTCGGCGATCGTCGGGCTCGCGGTGACGTTCCTCCTCGTCGCGATTACGGAGTACTACACGGGGACGCGCTGGGGGCCGGTGAAGTCGATCTCGTCCGCGTCACAGACGGGGCACGCGACGAACATCATCTCGGGGCTCGCAGTCGGCATGCAGGCGACCGCCGCGCCGGTGGTCGTGATCGCGGCCGGCATTCTCGTCGCTCATCACTTCGCAGGGCTCTACGGGATCGGCGTGGCGGTGATGGCGCAGCTGTCCATGACGGGACTGATCGTCGCGCTCGACGCGTACGGGCCGGTCACGGACAATGCCGGAGGGATTGCCGAGATGGCGGACCTCGACGAATCCGTGCGCGCGATCACTGATCCCCTCGATGCCGTCGGCAACACGACGAAGGCGGTGACGAAGGGCTACGCGATCGGCTCGGCCGCGCTCGCTGCGCTCGTTCTGTTCGATTCCTACACGACGGGATTGCACGACCAGGCGGATCCGAGCAGCGCGCTCGCCTCGGTGAGCTTCAATCTCAGCGACGCCTGGGTGATCGCCGGGTTGTTCATCGGCGGGTTGATGCCGTTCTTGTTCGCGTCGCTCGCCATGCAGGCGGTCGGCCGCGTCGGCGGCGAGGTCGTGACGGAGGTGCGGCGTCAGTTCCGCGAGAACCCGGGGATCATGGAAGGAACGTCGCGTCCGGAGTACGGCCGCGCGATCGACATCGTCACGGGCTCGGCGATCCGGCAGATGCTGCTGCCGGCCCTGATCCCGATCCTCTTCCCGGTGATCATCGGGATCATCAATGCGCGCATGCTCGGCGGCCTGCTGATCGGGACGATCGTGACGGGACTGTTTCTCGCGATCGCGATGACCTCGGGTGGCGGCGCCTGGGACAACGCGAAGAAGCTGATCGAGGACGGCGCCTACGGCGGCAAAGGCTCGGAAGCGCACGCCGCTTCGGTTACCGGAGACACCGTCGGCGATCCCTACAAGGACACCGCCGGTCCCGCGATCAACCCGATGATCAAGATCGCCAACATCGTCGCCATCCTGATCATCCCGCTGCTCGTTTCGATTCACGGCTAGCGCCGTGAATCGAAGTTAGGTACGCGCGACCGCCGAAGACGCGGTCCTCGCCCTCCCGGCGCACGTTAGTCCGGCCGTTCGCTCGGAGGGTCGGGCGGTTCAAGGCTGGGGTTTGACCCCTCCGGGGTCAGACCCCTGCTTTACGCTGCGGCGCGATGACCAGCGCGTCACAAAGTGTCGGCGTCACGCCGCCGGCCCGCAGCGGGCGGCGGCGCCGGGCTCAGCGGCTCGAGCGCGTGCTCGGAACGCCCGCGCTCTTCGCCACGGCCTACGGCAACGTCGGGTCGTCGATCTACTACGCGCTCGGGCTGGTCGCCGGCATCGCGCTCGGCCTGACGCCGCTCGTCTTCGTCATCAGCGGCCTCATCTTCGCCGCGACCGCAGCCACCTACGCGGAGGGAACCGTGCGTTACCCCGAGGCGGGTGGCTCGTCCAGCTTCGCGCGTCACGCGTTCAACGAGCTCGTCTCGTTCGGAGCCGCGTGGGCGCAGATGCTCAACTACATCATTACGATCGCCATCTCGGCGTTCTTCGTGCCCCACTACCTCTCGATCTTCTGGGGGCCGCTGCGCGAAAACCCGTGGGACATCGTCGGCGGCGTCGTCGTGGTGACCCTGCTCGTGCTGCTGAACATCGTCGGGATCCGGGAAGCGGCGCGTCTGAACATCTTCCTCGCCGTCATCGACTTCGCCACGCAACTGCTGCTCGTGATCATCGGCTTCGCCCTGATCTTCCATCCGCACGTCGTGTTCTCCGCCAACCTGCACTGGGGCGTCGCGCCGACGTGGCGACACTTCCTGCTCGCGATCCCGGTGGCGATGATCGCGTACACAGGCATCGAGACCGTCTCCAACCTCGCGGAGGAAGCCCGCGATCCGCCGCGCGACATCCCGCGCTCGATCTCCTGGGTCGCCGGCGCGGTCTTCGCCATCTACTTCACGCTCCCGCTGATCGCGCTGTCGGCGCTTCCGGTCGAGAAGACAAAGGACGGTTACCAGACGTTGCTCGGGCTCTCGCCCGACGACGGCGGCTTCCAGAACGACCCGGTCCTCGGCCTCGTCGAACATCTCGGCCTGCACGGCCAGGTGCTCGACGCAGCGAAGATCTACGTCGGGATCCTCGCCGCGACCATCCTCTTCATCGCCACGAACGCGGGGGTGATCGGCGCGTCGCGCATCACCTACGCGATGGCAAGTTATCGCCAGCTCCCCGAGCTCTTTCGCCGCCTCCATCCGAAGTTCAAGACGCCGTGGCTGGCGCTCGTCGTCTTCGCCGGCCTGATCTCGATCGCCGTCCTGCTTCCCGGCGAGACGACGTTCCTCGGGGACATGTACGCGTTCGGCGCGATGCTGTCGTTTACGATCGCGCACGTCTCCGTGATCGCCTTGCGGATGCATTCACGGGACGATCCCGAGGCGTTCAAGATCCGGCCGAGCCTCCGTGTGCGCGGCGTGGACTGGCCGCTCTTCGCGATCTTCGGCGCGTTCGGCACCGGCGCGGCCTGGATCGTCGTCGTGGTGCAGAAGTCCGGGCCGCGCTGGGCCGGTTTGGGCTGGCTGGTCGTCGGGCTTGCGGCGTACGTCGCATATCGGCGTTACGTCATCCGCGAGCCGGTGACGGCGACGCTGCGCGCCCCCGTGATCATCGGGCCGGGCGCAGCTCTCGAGTACCGCAACATCCTCGTGCCGGTGAAGCCGGGCCGCGCGTCGGAGGAGGCAATCGACTTCGCCTGCCGGCTCGCGACCGAGCGCCGTGCCGTGATCTCGGCCGTCAGCGTGATCACCGTCCCGCTCGAGTTACCCCTCGACACCCAGCTCGAGGCCGAAGAGCGGCGGGCCGACCTGGCGCTCGACGCGGCGGCGGCGATCGCGGAGCTGTACGGCGTCCACGTGAACGAGCGAATCGTCCGCGCACGCAGCGCGGGCCGCGCCATCGTCGACGAGGCGACCCGCCGGCAGAGCGAGATCATCGTCATGGGCGCCCCGCGCGCCGGGCGGGCCCGCGGCGTCTTCAGCGACACCGTCGACTTCGTCCTCAAGCACGCGCCCTGCCGCGTGATGGTCGCGGCCGGCCGGAAAGCAGCGTGAACCTCTACCGCGGCGGCATCGCCGTCTTCGGGGTCGCCTTCGTCGGGATCGGAATCGCGCTCGTCGCGGTCACAGCCGCGCGGGGCGGCGGGGCGTTCGGCTACCTGATCGGGATCCTCTTCGTCGCGCTCGGCCTCGGCCGGCTCTATCTGCTCCGCGCGCGGCGATAACCTCACCCCGTGGCGCGCAAGCTGCCCCGGCTGCAACGGGTCCTCGACGCCCCGGCGCTCTTCTCGATCGCCTACGGCGAGATCGCCTCGTCGATCTACTTCGCCCTCGGGATCATCGCCCTGCACGCGCTCGGATTCGCCCCGGCCATCCTCCTCGCGGCAGGGCTCCTCTTCGTCCTCGTCTCGCTCTCCTATGCGGAAGGCACGGCCGCAATCCGGGAAACGGGCGGTGCGGCGACGTTCGTCCGCATCGCGTTCAACGACTTCTGGGGATTCGTCACCGGCTGGGTCCTGTTCCTCGACTACCTGATCGTGATCGCGCTGTCGGCGCTGTTCGTCCCGCACTACGTCGCCGGCGCGTTCTTCGCGAAGGTGCACCGGCCTTGGGACGTCGTGATCGGCTGCGGCGTCATCGCCGGGATCGCTGTCGTTCGCCTGATCCACCGCACGCGGCTGCACCGGTGGGCGCTGATCGTCGCGCTCGTCGACCTTGCGACACAGCTGCTGATCATCGTGCTCGGGTTCGCTCTGCTCTTCTCGCCCGACGCACTGACCGCCGGAACCTCGCTGGGCGAGACGCCGTCCTGGCACTCGATCGCGTTCGCGATCCCACTGGCGATGCTCGCGTACACCGGTCTCGAGACCGTCGCGAACCTGGCCGAGGAGACCCGGCGCCCGGGACGCGACCTGCCGCGCTCCCTTTTCAGCGCCATCGGCCTAGTCGTCGTCCTGTACGTCGCGATCGCCGTCGTCGCGCTGTCGGCCTTCCCCGCCAGACACGGCACGCTGCTCGGCAGCAATTGGCTGCGCGCGCCGCTCGTCGGCGTCGCGTCAGAGATCCGGGCGCACGTGCCGGACTACATCGGCTACCCGGTGCAGGTCTTCGTCGGGCTCTCGGGCGCGCTGATCCTGCTGACGGCGGCCACTACGTCGATCTCCGGCTTCGGACGGCTTGCGTACTCGCTCGGCGAGCACGGACAGCTGCCGCGCAAGTTCGGGATGCTGCGGCAGCGAACGCTGGTCGCACCACAGTCGATCGTCGCCGCGGCGGCGATCGCGATCGCACTGCTGGCGGGGACGGCGGCGCTCGCGCATCCGGTCCTCTTCCTTGCAAGCCTCTTCAGCTTCGGCGTCCTGCTCGCCTTCACCGCAGCGCAGCTCGCCGTGATCAAGCTCAGGTTCAGCGAGCCGCAGCGGCGGCGGCCGTACCGCGTCCCGTTCACGGTCGGACGGGTTCCGATGCCGTCAGTCGTGGGCGCCTTCCTGACGTTCGTAGTCTGGATCGTCGCGCTGGCGACACACGAGGGCGCTCGCTACGCGGGGCCGGCGTGGCTCGCCGTCGGGCTGGTGATCTACGTCGTCGTCCGCCGGCTGCGAGGCGAAGGGCTGTTCGAGCCGGTCGTGTCCGCCGACGAGCACCGGGGGCTGGCCGAGGCCGAGTTCTCGAAGATCCTCGTGCCGATGAAGCTGGGGGAGATCGGCGAGGAGATGATCGCCACCGCGGTCAAGCTGGCGCAGGAGCGCGGCGCGTCGGTCGAGGCGCTGCACGTGATCCGCGTGCCGATGGAGCTGCCGCTCGACGCCGAGCTCGTCGACGAGGAGGAGCGTGCGGAGGCCTCGCTTGCGGAGGCCAAACTCCTTGGCGCCGACCACGGCGTGCAGGTCGAAGGTCGCACGGTGCGGGCCCGCGCGATCGGGCAGGCGATCGTCCAGGAGGCGGCCGAGCAGGGCGCCGACCTGATCGTGCTCGGCTCGTCGCCGCGCTGGCGGCGGCAGTCCCGGTTCTTCTCGCCAACCGTCGACTACGTGCTCAAGAAGGCCTCCAGCGAAGTGCTGATCGTGGCTTTCCCCCAAGGAGTTCTCGAAGGGGACGGGACGGGTCACGGGGGTTGACCGCCGAGCTACGCTGAGACCGTGAAGCTCATCGTTATCGGCTGCGGCCGGGTGGGCTCGACTATCGCCAAGCGCTTCGCGTCCGAAGGCTGGGACGTGACCGCGGTGGACGAAAACGAGTCCGCACTGGCCCGTCTGGGAGAAGACTGGACCGGAGGGTTCATCGTCGGCCACGGCATGGACACCGGGGTGCTGCGCCAGGCCGGGATCGAGGACGCCGACTCGGTCGTCGTCTCGACCGACGGCGACAACACGAACCTCGTCATCGGCCAGGTCGCGCAGAAGCGCTTCGGCATCGAGTGCACCGTCGTGCGCATCCTCGATCCCGCGCGCGCCGACTTCTACCGAGAACGAGGGCTTCGCACGATCTGCCCAACCTCGACGGCGATCGACGCGCTGAGCGACGCCGTCCGGACCTGTGTCGTACCTCAGCGCGAGGAGGCAAAAGTCTAGGTGTATGTCCTGATCGCCGGCGGCGGCAAGGCGGGCTCGAACGTGATGCGCACGCTGCTGCGCAACGGCCACGAAGCAACCATCATCGAGCAGGACCGTGACCGCTACGAGCGGCTCGAGTTCGAGTTCGAGCACCAGGCGATGAACGGCGACGCGACCGAGCTGTTCGTGCTCGAGAAGGCGGGCATCAAGCGTCCGCCCGACCTCGTACTCGCCCTGACCGGCGACGACGAGGACAACCTCGTCATCTCGCAGATCGCCAAGGAGAAGTACGGCGTGCCGAAGGTCATCGCGCGCGTCAACGACCCTCGCAACCAGCCGCACTTCGACCTGCTCGGAATCTCCCCGACCGTCTGCGCCACGTCGAGCATCCTCGGCCTGGTCGAGCACGAGGTGCCGGAGCACGACCTCGTGCACCTGCTGGAGCTGCGCAAGGAGAACCTCGAGATCGTCGAGGTCCAGATCGACAAGAGCTCGCCTTGCGCCGGCAAGACCGTCGAGAAGCTCCGTCTTCCCGAAGGCTCGCGTCTGATTTCCGTCATGCGCGACGGCAAGGCCGAGATCGCGGTCGGCTCGACGGAGCTGAAGCCGGGAGACCAGGTGCTCGCCATCCTGCAGCCCGGCAAGGAAGACGAGCTCCGGCACATCCTGCTTAAGAAGTAAGTAAAGAAACGAACCGAACGGCGAGGTGCGGGGTACTTTGACCCGAGATGCTCGCCCCCCTGCTCGCCGCTGCAGCCCTGCTCGTGCCTGCAACGCAGGCGCGGGAGCAGCTCTCGATACGTCCTTTCGCCAGCGGGCTCAGCGCGTTGACGGCGATCGCCTCGACCCCCGCCGAGCCGCGCCGGCTCTACGCGGTCGAGCAGGTCGGGCGGATCCGCTACTTCGTGAACGGGAGGCTGCGCGGGACGTTCCTCGACATTCGTGACCGCGTCGTGAGCGGCGGCGAGCAGGGGCTGCTCTCGGTCGCGTTCCACCCGAACTACGCGCGCAACCACCGCTTCTACGTCGACTACACGGACAAGCAGGGGAACACGCGCGTTGTCGAGTTCCGGTCGCGCAACGGCCGCGGGCTGAAGTCGAGCGCGCGGCAGTTGCTGTTCGTCCGCCAGCCGTTCGCGAACCACAACGGCGGCGAGCTGCAGTTCGACCGGAACGGCCGGCTCTACGTCGGAATGGGCGACGGCGGCTCTGCGGGCGATCCGGGGAATCGCGCCCAGAACCCGAATCAGCAGCTGGGGAAGCTCCTGCGGATCAACCCGCTCACGCGCGGCGCGCGCTGGCAGATGGTCGCGCTCGGGCTGCGCAATCCGTGGCGGTTCACCTTCGACCGCGCGAACGGCGACCTGTACATCGCCGACGTCGGCCAGGGTGACTGGGAGGAGATCGACTACCGCGCCGCGGGTGCGATCGGCACGCTCGCGAACTACGGCTGGAAGGCGTTCGAGGGGCGTGCGCGCTACACGAACACAGCGCTCGGGCCCGGCGAGCTCGTCGCGCCGGTCCACGTCTACAGCCACGGGGACGACAACTGTTCTGTCACGGGCGGCTATGTCTATCGCGGTCGCACGGTGACGGCCGCTGTCGGGCGCTACTTCTTCGGCGACTACTGCTCCGGGATCGTTTGGAGCCTGCGCGTGGACAACGGCCGAGCCGTCGACGTCCGGCGGGAGCCCTTCCGCGTCGCGTTGCTGACGTCCTTCGGCGAGGACGTCTCCGGCGAGCTCTACCTCGCCAGCGGGAACGGGCGCATAGTAAAGCTCGCTGACTAAGCCGAGCGAAAGCTGCGCTTTCGCTCGGGGAAAGAGACGGCGCTTCGCGCTAAACGCGCGCGGGCTCGGCCCGCACGCTCCAGGGTGGTCGGCGGACGTACTCTACCGTGCGGCGCGGCGATGCTGGGCGTCGCCGCGTCGCATCAGTTCGCCTGCGCGTAAGCCGCGCTTCGCGCCGGCTTACGCTCCGGCCTTGAGGTGCTGGCAGGTCGGACGTAGACATGTCCCTTGCCTGACACGTTTCCGGGCGTTTTCAGCGCTGGAGTAGACCCCTAGCCGGTGCGGCGTCGCCGCACGGTTGGCCCCTGCTGCCCGAGTGCGGCGTAGGCGAGCGCCTGGAGCGACTCGTTCAGAGTCGACAGCTCGCGGGAGATCCGTAGCAGGTGCTCGCTGGTGTCGAGATGCCGGTTGAGCGAGTGCATCTCGTCGCAGAGACGGTCGAGCCGCTCGAGCAGCGCGTCGAGCTGCCGGTCTCCGACTTCCTTGCGATCCACAGAGTCATCTTAGGCCGATCAGCTCAACGCGCGTGTGCACGACGCGGGCGCCGTCCCCGAGCCGAGCGACGAGCCGCTGCTGCGCATCGTCGCCGGCCTCGACGACGTCGACGCGACCGTCCGCCCCGAGGTGCGAGAGTGCGACGCGCGCCAGCTCCTCCGGGACCTCCGTGAAGACGCCGATGCGCGCACCGGCCGCGTGCAGCCGCCGCAACGCGTCGGTCACCTCCGCGTCACGGCGGAAATAGACAGGTGCGCGTTCCTCGGCGAACCGCTCGAGCAGGGGTCGCCAGTTCGGCAACTCGTGCTCGAGCGCCGACGCGTCGACGCGGAACCGCCGCGCGGCGTCTTCCAGCCAGGCCTGCCACAGCGGCTCGACGTCGCCGAGCGCCGCGAGATCGACGGCGACCGCGTTCATCGCTCGCGCACGCGTAGCCAGAGGAGCATTCCGAGCGCGACGCCGACCGCATCGATCGCAACGTCGACCGGCGACGCATGCCGGCCCTGCACGAAGTGCTGGTGCAGCTCGTCCGTCGACGCATAGGCGATGCCGGCCGCGAGCGCGGGCGCCTCTCGCTCGAGCGCGCGGTACAGCAACGCACCAAGGACGGCGTACTCGGTGATGTGCGCGCCCTTTCGCAGCACCGTGTCCCAGACGCCGAGGCCGCTCGAAAGGCTCGGGATCGAGGAGAACGCGAAGATCACCCCCGCCCACGCGAGTACCGGCAGCCACACCGTGAGCACGCGCGTTCTCGCCATCGCCGCTCGATGCTAGTCTCCGGCCGACAACCGGCGAGCGGCAAGGGAATCCGGTGCAAGTCCGGAACGGTCCCGCCGCTGTGAGGGGAGACGCTCCCGCGCCACATGCCACTGGCCCTCGGGCTGGGAAGGCGGCACAGGGAGGGCGCCCCGAGTCAGAAGACCTCCGCCCGTCGGCAAACCCGAACCCCTCGCGGAAGGAGGATTCGTGTTTTACCGATTTGCCTTTCTCGTGGCGCTGGCCGCGCTCTTCGTCGTGCAGCCTGCCACAGCGGCCCCGCCGCATCGCATCGTCTCGCTGTCGCCCACGGCGACGGAATCGCTCTTCGCCATCGGCGCCGGCGCGCAGGTCATCGCCGTCGACGACCAGTCGGACTATCCGAAGCGCGCCCCCCGCACGAGCCTGTCCGGGTACACGCCCAACGTCGAGGCCATCGCGGGCTATCGGCCCGATCTGGTCGTCCTCTCCGGCGACGCGAACGGCGTCGTCGAGGGTCTGCGGAAGCTCAACATCCGGGTGCTGTTGCAACCCTCCGCGACGTCCCTCCCGGCGGCTTACGGCCAGATCAAACAGCTCGGCGCGGTCACCGGGCACGAGCGCAGCGCCGCTGCACTCGTCGCACGCATGAAGAAGGCGATCGCGCAGACCGTCAAGTCGGTTCCGAAGCGGAAGCTCTCCGTGTACCACGAGCTCGACCCGACGTACTACAGCGCGACCTCGAAGACGTTTATCGGCCGGATCTACAAGCTCTTCGGGCTGCGCAACATCGCGGACGCGGCCGACTCGTCAGGCTCCGGGTATCCGCAGCTCTCAGGCGAGTACATCCTGTCGTCGAACCCCGGCCTGATCGTCCTCGCGGACACTCGGTGCTGCGGCCAGTCGGCAGCAACCGTCGCGGCGCGACCGGGCTGGAGTGGGCTGTCCGCCGTGCGCAGCCACCGCGTCGTGGGAATCGACGACTCCGTCGCCTCGCGGTGGGGGCCGCGCATCGTCGACTTCGTCAGGGCCGTCGGAAAGGCGCTGCGACGCAAGGCGTGATCCGGTCTGCGGGCGCCCGCCTGTGGCTGCCGGCCGCACTGGTCTTCCTTGCGGCGGCGCTGCTGGCGGGCGTCCTCGTCGGTCCCGTGGACCTTGGGGCGCTTGATGTCATACGGGCCACGTTCGCGCACGTCTTTGGGCTGCATTCACCACTGTCAGGCGCCGACGACTCGATCCTCTGGGAGCTGCGACTGCCGCGCGTCATCCTCGCCGCGATCGTCGGAGGAACGCTCGCGGCCGCGGGCGCGTCATACCAGGGAGTCTTCCGGAATCCACTTGCCGACCCGTACCTGCTCGGCGCCGCGGCTGGCGCAGGTCTCGGCGCGACGCTGGTCGTCGCGTACGCGCCGGCGAGTGCGCTGACGAAAGACCTGCTCCCGCTGGCGGCGTTCGTCGGAGCGGGGATTGCGGTGATCGCCGCCTACGTGCTCGGACGATCCGCGGGCGCGGCTGCCGGCTCGGCGGCACTCGTGCTCGCCGGCGTCACGATCACGTCCTTCTTCACGGCGCTGCAGACGTTTGTGCAGCAGCAGAACGTCGACACCGTGCAGGAGATCTACTCGTGGCTGCTCGGCCGCCTGGCGACGGCGGGATGGCGGGACGTCGGGATCGTGCTGCCCTACGCCGTCGTCGCATGGGCCGTGCTGATCGCCCACCGGCGGCTGCTCGACGTGCTCGCGGTCGGGGACGACGAGGCCGCTGCGCTGGGCGTCAACGTCGCGCGCGTACGTTTGCTCGTCGTGGTTGCCGCGACGATCGCGACCGCGGCGGCCGTTGCCGTCGCAGGGCTCATCGGCTTCGTCGGCATCATCGTCCCGCACACGATCCGGCTGCTGGCCGGCGGGAGCTACCGGCTCTTGCTCCCACTGTCTGTAATCGTCGGCGCCGGCTTCCTCGTCTTCGCCGACGTGATCGCCCGCACGGTGATGGCCCCGGCCGAGCTGCCGATCGGCGTCGTGACCATGTTCTTCGGTGCGCCGTTCTTCGCTGTCGTCCTGCGCACGAGCAGGAGGACCGCATGACCGCACTGGCGCTGAACGACGTGTCCGTTTTGCTCGGCGGTGCTCGCGTCGTGGACGGCCTCTCGTTCGACGTCGAGCCCGGCGAGTGGGTCGCGCTGATCGGGCCGAACGGCGCCGGCAAGACGACGGCCTTGCGCGCGCTCGCCGGGCTCGTCCACTACGACGGTCGCATCCGCGTTCTGCAGGAGGACGTTCGCGCCGTCCCGCGCAAGCAGCTCGCGCGTAACGTCGCGCTCGTCCCGCAAGTGCCGCTCATTCCGGGCGACATGACCGTGCGGGGCTACGTCATGCTCGGCCGCACGCCGCATCTGTCGTACTTCGGCAGCGAGCGCCGCGCCGATCACCTCGCGGTCGACGCCGCCCTCGAGCAGCTCGACCTCGTCCCGTTCGCCGACCGGCGGCTTGACACGCTCTCCGGCGGCGAACGCCAGCGGGCGACGCTTGCGCGCGCGTTGGCGCAGGACGCGCCTGTCCTGCTGCTCGACGAGCCGACCGCGGCGCTCGACATGGGACGGCAGCAGCAGGTGCTGGAGATCGTCGACCGTCTGCGCGCGCACCGCGGGCTGACGGTGCTGTCGACCATGCACGACCTGACGCTCGCAGGCCAGTACGCCGACCGGCTGCTGCTGCTCGACGGCGGGCAACTAGTCGCGGCCGGGACCGCCGACGAGGTACTGACGCGCGCCCTCATTACCGAGCACTACGGGGCGGAGGTCGAAGTCGTGGACGCGCCGGGCTCGGGCTTCGTTGTCGTTCCCGTACGACGAAGCGAGTGAGCCTGACCTTCCTGCTCGGCGGTGCGCGGAGCGGCAAATCCGTGCGCGCTATCGAGCTTGCGCGGGAGTGGGAGGGGCCCGTGACCGTGATCGCGACCGGCGAGGCGGGAGACGACGAGATGGCCGAGCGCATTCGCCTGCACCGTGCAGCGCGCCCGGCCGGCTGGACGACGGTCGAGGAGCCGCTCGATCTCGGTGCGGCGATCGAGCGCGTTCCTGCGGAGTCCGCGCTGATCATCGACTGCCTGTCGCTGTGGGTCGCGAATCGGCTCGAGCGCGGCGACGGCGATGGCAGGATCGAGACCGACGGCGAAGCCGCCGCGGCGCTTGCCGCGGCGCGTCAGGCGCTGACTGTGGCGGTGAGCAACGAGGTCGGCCTCGGCGTCGTTCCGTCGACGCCGCTCGGACGGCGCTACCGCGACGTGCTCGGACGGGTGAATGCGATCTGGGCGGCCTCCGCCGGCGACGCGGTGCTGCTCGTCGCCGGACGCGCCCTGCCGCTGCGGTGAGCCTGCTCGACGACACGATCGCGCGGATCGAAGGCGCGGACAACGAGGCCGTCGTCGACGCCCGGCGCGCGCTCGACGCGAAGACGAAGCCCCGCGGGAGCCTGGCCCGGCTCGAAGAGCTCGCCGCACAGATCGCCGGCATCCGCTGCTCGCCGAGCCCGGGGCGCCTCCGCTCCGCCGTGGTCGTCGCGGCCGCCGACCACGGCGTGGCGAGCGAAGGCGTCAGCGCCTACCCGCAGGAGGTGACGCGCCAGATGCTCGCGACGTTCGCTTCGGGCGGTTCGGCAGTCTGCGTGCTCGCGAGAACAGCCGGCGCCGATCTGCGCGTCGTCGACGCGGGGGTCGGCACGCCGACCGGGAACATCGCCGCCGGCCCGGCAATGTCCCGCGCGGAAGGGGTCGCCCGCATCGAGGAGGGGATCACGCTCGCTCGCGAGCTCGAGGCGGAGGGCTTTGGGGTCGTGGCGCTCGGTGAGATGGGGATCGCGAACACGACCGTGGCCGCCGCGCTCGTTGCAGGATTGCTGTCCCTGCCGCCGGTCGACGTGTCTGGACGCGGCACGGGCCTCGACGACGAAGGGCTGGCTCGCAAGGTCGACGTCGTCGCCCGCGCGCTGGCGACGAACCCCATCGACCCGTCCGACCCGCTCGGCGTTCTCACCGCCCTCGGCGGCTACGAGATCGCCTTTCTCAGCGGGCTTGCCCTCGGGACGGCCGCCGGGCGGATGGTCATCCTCCTCGACGGCTTCATCACCGGCGCCGCGGCGCTCGTGGCGGCGCGGCTGGCGCCGGCCGCCGTCGCCGCGATGGTCGCTGCGCACCTGTCCCCCGAGCCGGGTCACAAGGTCGTCCTGGAGGAGCTGGGGCTCCGACCGCTGCTCGATCTCGGGCTACGACTCGGAGAGGGGAGCGGTGCCGCTCTCGCGCTGCCGATCCTCGACGCCGCGGTTGCGGTCCTCTCCGAGATGGCGACCTTCGAATCCGCCGGAGTGACCGATGCTGGCCGCTAGCGCGCGTGCTGCCGCCGGCGCGTTCACGTTCCTGACTCGGGTTCCGCTGGCACGGTTCGTAGCGGTCGACGGCGAGGACGTCGCCCGCGGCAGCGTGCTCTTTCCGGTCGTCGGTGCAGGTGTTGGCGCATTCGGTGGTGCCGCGGCGCTGCTCGCAGGTCACGCACTGCCTGCGTTCGCTGCCGCCGCGCTCGCGTGCACCGTCACCGTGCTCGTGACGGGAGCGCTGCACGTCGATGCGCTCGCGGACACGGCCGACGCCGCGGGAACGTTGACACGCGAGCGCGCGCTGGAGGTGATGCGAGACTCGCGGATCGGGAGCTTCGGCGCGGCGGCGCTCGTGCTCGACCTCCTGGTCAAGGTCGGTGCGATCGCGGCCCTGGTCGACCGCGGCGGCGTGCTGGGCGCGTTCGTGGCCGCCGGGGCGCTGTCCCGCGCGGCAGCACCTGTGCTCGCGTCGCGGCTGCCCTATCCCCGTGCCGCAGGCGGCACCGGCAGCGTCCTGACGGGTCGTGTCTCCGGCATCGCCGCGGCCGTGGCGGCCGCACTCGGTGTCGCGCTCGCGGCGGTCGCGGCGGGCACCGATGCGTTGCTGCTCGCCGCGGCGGCGGCGTGCGTCGCGGTGCTGCTCGGGCTCGCCTACCGTGCGTGGCTCGGCGGCGCGACGGGAGACTGTCTCGGCGCCGCAACGGAGGTGATCGAGACGACCGTGCTCGTCGTGGCAGCGGGATTGGCGTGACCAGGCTCGTGCTGTGCCGGCACGCGCAGCCCGGCGATGTTCGGCAGGCGAAGTCGCTCGCAGCGGCACTTGCGCCGTTCTCCCTCGCCGCCGTCTACACGAGCACGCTCCCACGCGCGTTCGAGACGGCCCGCGCCGTCGCCGGCGCCCACGGCCTGGAGCCGGTCGAGCTCGACGAGCTGCGCGAGATCGACCTCGGCGAGGTCGAGGGCCTCGGCTTCGACGACTTTCCGGCGGAGCTCCGCCGCGGCCTGCTCGAGGAGCCGCTGGTCGTTCGCTTTCCCGGCGGGGAGACCTACCAGGAGCTTCGCCGGCGCGTCACGGCCGCGCTCGACCGGATCGTGGCGTCCCATCCCGACGATGTCGTCGGCGTCGTCTCTCACGCCGGCGCGATCCGCGCCGCACTGGCGACGTGGCTGGGCATCGCCGACGAGGCGTTCTTTCGGATCGACCAGCGCTTCGCGTCCGTCAACGTGGTCGACTGGGTCGACGGCGTCCCGCTCGTCCGGCTCGTGAACGGTACGATCGCGGAGGGCGCATAGCGCCGTCTATGAGGGCCTAGGCGAAACGCATCCGTTCTTCGTCGCCTCGAAGGAGGTCCTCTTTGCTTGTCGCAGCGCACATCACGAAGTACCACGGAGCGCAGCTCGTCCTGCAGGACGTGACGCTCGTCGTGCCTCCGCGCAGTCGCATCGGCCTCGTCGGCCGCAACGGCGTCGGGAAGTCGACGTTGCTCCGCATCCTCGCCGGAGAGGAGGAGCCGGACAAAGGCACGGTGCGCCGCACACCCGCGAGTCTCGCCGTCGGCTACCTGCCGCAGGAAGCGGCCGCGGCGGACGCATCCGGCGGTGAGACCGCGCGCAGGCGACTCGCCGCGTTCCTCCGCCGACCGCTGGACGTGTTCCTCCTCGACGAGCCGACGAACGACCTCGACTTCCCCGGTCTGGACTGGCTCGAGCGCTGGCTCGCGAAGCTGGAGGGAGCCGTCGTGCTCATCTCGCATGACCGTGACTTCCTCGACCGCACGGTCGAGCGAATCGTGGAGCTCGACGAGAGGACGCACGGCGCGACCGAGTTCAGCGGCGGCTGGAGCGAGTACGAACAGGCGCGGGCGAGCGCGCTCCGGCAGCAGTACGAGGCGTATGAGCAGTACGAGGACGAGAAGGCGCGGCTCGAGGAGCAGCAGCGGCGGATGCAGCAATGGGAGGAGCGCGGCTACGGCCAGGGCCGCAAGAAGAAGCGTTCGAAGGACGTGAAGAAGCGCTTCGGGGGCCGCATCGCGCGGCTCGAGCAGGTCGAGAAGCCCTATGAGCCATGGGACCTGAGGATCCCTCTGTCGGTGCAAAGTCGCAGCGGCGACGTCGTCGCGCGCCTGGAGCGCGCCGTCGTCGAGCGCGGGTCCTTCACGCTCGGGCCCGTCGACCTCGAGCTCGGTTGGGCCGATCGGCTCGCGATCGTCGGTCGCAACGGCAGTGGCAAGACGACCCTCCTCGACGTCCTGTTCGGCCGTGTGCCGCTCTCGGGCGGGAGATTATGGATCGGTCCCGGCGTCGTGCTCGGAGAGCTGACGCAGCAGCGTGCCGAGTTCGCGCGCGGCGAGTTGCTGCCGCTCTTCACGCGCGCGGCCGGCCTCGGCGAGGAGGAGGCGCGGACGCTGCTCGCCAAGTTCGGCCTCGGCGCCGATCACGTGCGCCGTGACGCTGCGTCGCTCTCACCCGGAGAGCGAACCCGTGCGCTGCTCGCGTTGCTTGCCGCACGTGGCGTCAACTGCCTGATCCTCGACGAGCCGACCAATCACCTCGACGTCCCGGCGATCGAAGAGCTCGAGCGCGCACTGGACGCGTTTGACGGCACAATCGTCCTGATCACGCACGACCGGCGCTTCCTCGACGGATTTCGCGTTACGCAGACGCTGGAGCTGCCACCCAGCCGGGCGCCGGCCGCTCGAGCCGTCCCTCGCTGACGAGCCGCTCGACGAGGCCGTCCGGGAACAGCCACTTCCAGCTGAACCATTTGCTCGTGAGCTCGCGCTCGGGCGCCAGGACGGCGGCGCGGACCGCGGCGACGAGGAGCCCGTCGAGGCCGTCGCCGCCGAGCGGCTCAGGGTAGGCCTGGTCGTAACGCAGCAGCTCGCTCGTGTGCGTGTGCCCGCCTTCCGGAAGCTCGACGCGGAGACTCCGGCTCACGACCGCACCGCAGAGCTCGAGCGGGTAGCGCAGCGACTTCAGCTCCTTTGGCTTCAGTCCCAGCTCCGTCTGCAGGTCGTCGAGCGTCGACGGGCCGGCGTCGGCGAGATGGCGCAAGAGCCGTGCCGACTCCTCGTGCTCTTCCATGCGGGCGAGCTCCGAACGGCAGATCGGGTCGACCAAGCGCAATGTCTCGTCGCCGAAGAGGATCGACTTGCCCTTGTGCACCTTCAGCTCGTGCACGTCCGGTCGTGCAGCCAGCTCGAAGTACCAGGGGTACTTCGTCGCCGGCCAGGAGGCGAAGCCGCGGCCGCCGGGAACATACGACTCCTCGTGACATGCCTCGAAGAAGCTAGGGAGCGCCGAGTCCGGCGTCCGCGTCAGCAGGCCGCGATCCTGCAGGAAGTCGTGCGCCTCCTCGGGCGAGCCGAGCGCGCGGTCGGACGTGAGCCGGCAGAGGTAGGCCCGCCGCTTCTCCAGCTCCTGCACGGCCGTATCTAAACAGCGAGCCCGCACGTTTTCCCTGCAAAGGGAAAGGAGCAGAACGATATGGGTATCGGACTCAGCATGTTGCTCGTCGCCGCCGGTGCGATCCTGGTCTGGGCAGTGGACGTTGCGGTCAGTGGTGTCGAGCTCGTGACGGTGGGTTGGATCCTGCTCGCGGTCGGTGCCGCGGGTGTACTGCTCTCGCTCATCTTCTGGTCGAGCTGGGGCGGCTGGGGCGCGCCGGCGGAAGGCCCGCGCGGCCGGCGGACGGTCGTCCGCGACGACTACTAGAACTGCCGAGAACGACGGGGGTCTGCCCCCTTGGGGGTCTGACCCCGGCCTTTGTTCCTACGGAACGCCGATCCGTCCCAGGGGCCAGTACGTGAGAAAGACCTTGCCGATGATGCTCTTCCGCGGCACGAGCCCCCACACGCGCGAGTCGCACGAGTGCGCGCGGTTGTCTCCCTCCATTAGGTACATGTCTTTCGGGATGCGATGCATCGTCCCGGTCGGCGGGATGTCGAGCAGCGTCTTCGTCTCCTCGTCGCGCCGCTCGGGCCGGACGTACGGCTCGGCGAGACGCCTCCCGTCGATGTAGGTGTAGCCGTCGCGCTCTGCCCAGATCTCGCCGGGCAGCCCGATGATGCGCTTGACGAAGATGCCGCCCGTGCATGCCGCCTTGGCGGCCTTCGGCGAGTGGAAGACGACGATCTCGCCTCGCCTGGGATCGCGGAAGTGGTAGATGAACCGGTTCGCGAGCACGCGGTCGGAGCGGTCGGCCTCGCAGCCGGGCTCGGGGCGCGCGCAGTGGAGCGCCGGCTCCATCGAGGGCGACGGGATGCGGTAGGGGTTGACGATCCAGGCCTTGACGGCGAGCACGATCAGGAGGGCGAAGGCGATCGTCAGCGCCCAGTCGACGAGAACGCGTTGGCGGTGGGAGAGGTTCGGAAAGAGCCTGTCGACGGGGCCGCGCACGCGAGCTACGCGACGGCCGGCGCGAGCTCGCGGCCGATCAGGGCGACCGTGTCGAGATCCTGGTGGGCGAGGTGCTGCAGCATGACGCGCTCGTAGCCGAGCTCCTCGATCTGCTTCAGTCGCTCGACGACTTGCTCGACGGTGCCGACCGGGCCGAACTTGCCGTAGCGGTCGAGCACCTCCTGCGGCTCGCGCCCGAAGCGTGCGCC
>JBKPGW010000212.1:0-2644 GCA_046729555.1 Actinomycetota bacterium
TGCTGCTCGGTCCCGAAGCGTGCGGAGCGCCAACGGAAGTAGCAGACCACCTCGGCTCCATGCGCAAGCATCTGGTACGTGTGCAGGCGCATCTGGCCGCGCCGCGGCGTCCGGATCGTCTCCCACCCGAGTGACCCGACCTGCTGCTCCATCACCCAAAACCGGACGTCCTTCAGACCGCGAATCGCGTCGCAGTTGAGCGCGGGCTCGAGCCAGCCGTCGCTCGCACCGAGGAGGGGGTAGTTGTCCCACGCGAGGAAGTCGAGATCGCGCGCCAGCTCCTGGAAGTCGAGCTCCTTGAACCCGAACCCCCTCATGTTGTGCGTGATCGGAGTGTTGGAATGGCGCCGGATCTCCTCGATCTGCAGCAGCTGATACCGGACGAAGCTGTCCGAGGCGAAGCGACGGTAGTCCAGTGCATGGGCGGGTGAGGGCGAGGCGTGCATGAATCCCTCGGGGAGCGGTACGTCACCGGCCGCAGGCAGGGGGATGTGATCCCAGGAGCGATACGTGTGGCTCCAGAAGGCCGTGCCCCAGTTCGCGTTGAGCCGCTCCAGCGATCCATACCGCTCCTCGAGCCAGCGCCGGAACGCCGCTTCGCAGCGCGGGCAATAGCAGCGCTCGCCGAACTCGTTGTCGATCTGCCAGGCGCCGACGCGCTCGTCCCTGCCGTAGCGCTCGGCGAGTGCGGCGACGATGCGCCGTGACTCCTGGTGATAGGTCGCGTTGTTCACGCAGTACTGGCGGCGGTGCCCGAACGGAAAGACCCGGCCGTCGCCGTCGACCCGCAGGATGTCCGGATGCTCGGCGCTGAGCCAGCCGGGCGGCGCCGCGGTCGGCGTGCCGAGCACGACCTCGATGCCGTTCTCGGCCATCAGCGACACCGCCCGGTCGAGCCAGCCAAACTCGAATGCGCCCCGCTTCGGCTCGAGCTTCGACCACGAGAACTCGGCCATGCGGACGACTCCGATTCCCGCTTCGGCCATCATCCGCGCGTCGACCGGCCAGCGCTCCTCCGGCCACTGCTCGGGGTAGTACGCGACGCCGAGGCGGATCGGACGAGAACGCGGGGGCGTCACGTGCTACCGGTTGTGCCGCGGCGGCCCAACACTGCCGCGCTCGACCACGGTCGTGGGCAGGTGGATGCGGCCTCCGACGGGCGCTGCGCCGTCTCCCGAGATGCGGTCGAGGAGGACTTTCGCGGCGAGCGCGCCGACCTCCCGCATCGGTTGCCGCACCGTCGTCAGCGGCGGATCGACAAAGCTCGCGACGGGGATGTCGTCGTAGCCGACCACCGAGATGTCGTCGGGGACAGACAGGCCCCGCGCGCGCAGCTCGCGGATCGCACCGAGCGCCAGCAGGTCGCTTTGGGCGAAGACCGCGGTGAAACCGGCGCCGCCGGAGAGCAGACGCGCGAGCGCCGCTTGCCCGCTCTCGAGTCCCCAGTCCGACGCCGCTTCGACGAGCCGTTCGTCGTAGGCCCCAGCCTCACGCAATGCCAGCCGATACCCGTCCAGACGATCGCGGGCGGAGGGCCATTCGGGCGGACCCGTGATAGTGGCGATCGCCCGATGGCCGTGCGTCAAGAGTCGGGACGTGGCCTCGAGTCCCCCGTTGCGGTTGTCGACGTCGACCGCCACGAAACCCGAGACCTCCGGCGAACCGATTGAGACAAGGGGCACCCGCTCGACGGCCGGCGGCAGCTGCTCGAGGCTAAGCGGAGCCTGGGGCCGGGCGACGATCAACCCCTCGACACGACGCTCGAGCATGAGCCGGAGGTAGGCGAGCTCGTCGTCCTCGGCCTCGCCCTCGACGCTGGCGACGATCAGGTAATACCCGCGCCTACGCGTCTCCAGCTCCGCCCCGGCGTTCGCCTCCGCGAAGAAGTGGTCGGTGACGTCCGCGGTCACCATTCCGAGGCTGTGCGTGCGGCTGCCCATGAGGCCGCGAGCGAGCGGGCTCGGGACGTATTGAAGCTCCCGGATCGCAGCCCGGACACGCCGGCGCGTCTCAGGAGCCACCTCCTCGCGCCCGTTGATCACGCGCGACACGGTCTGGTGCGAGACACCGGCTCGAGCGGCCACGTCTCGGATCGTGGGACGGCGGACGATGTCTCCGTGAACGGTCACAGTCGTTATTTGACAGCGGATAAGGCGATTTGGGATGTTACCGCCCGCAAAGATGTGACCAGTCACAGCACGAACGTCCAGAAAGGGGGGCACGCAGACCGAGACCGAGATCGACTCGTTGGGGGTCTCCGAGAAGGAGAGAGCTTCGATGTCCGTGAACGCCAGGGTTGCTTTCCTCATAGCCGTCCTCACCGGCTGCCTGCTCATGCTCGGCAGTCCGGCGCTTGCCGCCGGGACGGCCTACTACGTGAACTGCGCCGCTGCCTCCGACGGCAACGGCTCGTCGGCGAGCCCGTGGAACAACCTCACGACCGTCAACAGCAAGACGTTCGCAGCAGGCGACAGTCTGCTGTTCAACCGGGGCACCATCTGCGCCGGATCGTTCGTCTTCTCATCGTCCGGCACGAGTGCAAACCCCATCACGATCGGCGCGTACGGAACCGGCGCGCTGCCTGCCATCGACGGCACCGGCCAGAATCGTGCTGTCAAGCTGCTCGACACCTCGTACGTCACGC
>JBKPGW010000213.1:0-1246 GCA_046729555.1 Actinomycetota bacterium
CCGCTCGGCGCCTACCTGCGCCTCAGGCGCGAGGGACGCGCTGCGTTCTTGCTCGAATCGGTCGAGCGCGGACGCCTCGGCGGCCACTCCCTCGTCGGCTGCGGCTCACACCTCTGTTACCTGGCTGAGGCCGAGGCCTGCGGCGAGCCCGTCGTCGGCTATCTCGCCTACGACTACGCCGCTCGGCTCGAGCCGAGCGTGCCGCTCCCCCAAGACGGCACCGGCCTTCCCGAGAGCCGCTTCCTCGTCGCCGACATCCTCGTCCGCTTCGACCATGTGCTGGGCACGGCGGAGGTCATCCGCGGCGACCCGGATGATGTCGCCCGCCTCTTCGCGCGTCCGGCGGCACGACTGCCGCACGCGAACGGCCGGCGCGACTTCGCCAAACGCACACCCGGCCGCGACGACTACGAGGAGTCCGTCCGTGCCGCCCAGGAGCACCTCCGCGCGGGCGACGCATTCCAGATCGTCCTCTCGCAGCGTGCGGACCGCCCGACCTCGGCGTCGGCGCTCGACCTCTACCGCGCGCTGCGGCGGGTGAATCCGTCCCCGTACCTGTTCCTGCTCGAGCTGGACGGGCTCGCACTGATCGGCTCGTCGCCGGAGACGCTCGTCAAATGCGAAGGGCGCAACGCGAGCCTCAACCCGATCGCCGGCACGACGGACCGCGGCCCCGGCGACGCCGAGCGGCTGCTCGCCTCCGAGAAGGACCGCGCCGAGCACGTCATGCTCGTCGACCTCGGTCGCAACGACCTCTCGCGCGTGTGCGTCCCGGGCACCGTCGACGTCACGCGCTTCCTCGAAGTTGAGCGCTACTCGCACGTGACCCACCTCGTCTCGCAGGTGAGCGGTGAGCTCAAGGACGGCATCTCGCCGTTCGACCTGCTGCGCGCCTGCTTCCCGGCCGGCACCGTCTCGGGCGCGCCCAAGGTGCGCGCGATGCAGCTGATCTCGGAGCTGGAAGGCCGGCGCCGCGGCCCGTACGCCGGCGCGGTCGGCTACGCCCTCCCCGAGGAGACGACGCTCGACACCTGCATCGCGATCAGGACGATTGTGCTGCGCGACGGCGTCGCACACCTCCAGGCCGGCGCCGGGATCGTGGCGGACTCCGATCCCGCGGCCGAGCACGAGGAATGCCTGCGCAAGCTTGCGGCCGTCGAGGCTGCCATCGACCTCGCGGAGACGGAGCAGCATTGATCCTGCTGATCGACAACTACGACTCGTTCACGTACAACCTCGTGCACCT
>JBKPGW010000214.1:0-11765 GCA_046729555.1 Actinomycetota bacterium
CCCCCGCCCCCCCCCCCCCCCCCCCCGCCCCCCCCGCGCGCGGCCCCCCCGCCCGCCCCCCCCCCCCCCCCCCCCCCCCCCCCCCCCCCCCCCCCCCCCCCCCCCCCCCCCCCCCCCCCCCCCCCCCCCCCCCCCCCCCTCCTACCATCTGCGCGTGCGCGTCTCGGCCAAGTCGGACTACGCGTTGCGGGCGGTGATCGAGCTCGCCGCCAGCGCCGACGGCCCGGTGAAGGGCGAGCGGATCGCACAGGCACAGGAGATCCCGCTCAAGTTCCTCGAGAACATCCTGGGCGACCTCCGACACGCAGGGATCGTCCGGAGCCAGCGCGGGGTCGAGGGCGGCTACTGGCTGGCGCGGCCGGCTGACGAGATCACGGTCGCAGAGGTCGTGCGCGCTGTCGACGGGCCGATCGCAAACGTGCGCGGCGTCGGCCCGGAGCAAGTCGAGTACGCCGGCTCGGCCGAGCGGCTGCGCGAGGTCTGGATCGCCGTACGTGCGAACCTGCGCGCCGTGCTCGAGCACGTTACGATCGCTGACCTCGCACGAGGCGAGCTACCGGCGTCCGTCGAAGAGCTCGCCGCGAATCCCGACGCCTGGCAACCGCACTGATGAAGATCTTCAACCTCTACGGCGACGAGTGGGACGAACCGAGGGACCGCGACGGCTGGCGCATCAAGGAGGCATTCGTCGGCCACCACATCGGCGGCGAGCTGATCGGCGCGAGCATGTCCGAGGTCGAGCCGGGCAACAAGCTCTGGCCGTACCACACGCATCACGCGAACGAGGAGTGGGTGATCGTCCTGCGCGGCGAGCCGACGCTGCGCACGCCGGAGGGTGAGCAGGTGTTGAAGGAAGGCGACGCCGTCTGCTTCCCGCGCGGCAAGGAAGGCGCGCACCAGATCGTCAACCGCACGGAGGCGCCGATCCGCGTGCTCATGCTGTCTTCGATGATCGCACCGGACATCGTCGAGTATCTGGACACCGGCAAGATCGGCGCGCGGAGCGTCGCGGGGGAACGGATCATGCTCGCCCGGCCGGGCCCCGACGCCGGCTACTGGGACGGCGAGGACTAGCCGGCGAAGACGGTCTGCCGCGTCGGCCTGACGTAGACGATGTGGCCGCGCTGCAGCTCGAGCGCCTCGACCTGCTCCCGCGTCAGCTGTGCCGACAGCACCTCGCCGTCGTCCCGCACGAGCTCTACACGCACCTCGAAGCCGAGATGGACGAGCCGCTGCACCATCGCCTCCTGCGTCGCGCCGTTCGGCTCGAGCAGCAGCTCGACGTCGTGGGGGCGAATGAACGCGTCGCCAAGCCGGTTGACAGGGCCAACGAACGACATCACGAACTCGTTCGCCGGATGGTCGTACAGCTCACGCGGCGGCGCGGTCTGCTCGACCTGGCCGCCGTTCATGACCACGACGTGGTCGGCGACCTCCATCGCCTCCTCCTGGTCATGCGTCACGATCACCGTCGTCGTGTGCGTCTCATCGTGCAGCCGGCGTAGCCAGCCGCGCAGCTCCTTGCGCACGCGCGCATCGAGCGCGCCGAACGGCTCGTCGAGCAGGAGCACCTTCGGGTCGACGGCGAGCGCGCGTGCCAGTCCCATCCGCTGGCGCTGGCCGCCCGAGAGCTGTGCCGGGTAGCGGTCGCCGAGCCGCGTCAGCTGGACGAGCTCGAGCAGCTCGCCGACGCGCTGGTTGACCTCGGCGCGCGGCCGCCGCCGGATCTTCAGGCCGAACGCGACGTTCTCCCACACGGTCATGTGCTTGAAAGCTGCGTAGTGCTGGAAGACAAAGCCGACGCCGCGCTGCTGCGGCGGAATGTGGGTTACGTCACGCCCTTCGAGGAAGACCTGGCCCGCATCAGGGCGCTCGAGGCCGGCGATCACGCGCAGGAGTGTGGACTTACCGCTGCCGCTCGGCCCGAGCAGGGCCGTCAGCGAGCCCGCGGCAACGTCGACGGAGACGCCGTCGAGCGCAGTGAAATTGCCGAAGCGCTTCACGATGCTGCGCGCCTCGATCATCTCGTCTCCTCCTTCGGCTCGAGCGCGGTCATCAACAGCAACGTCGCCACTGCGATCAGCGCGAGCACGACCGCCGCCGCGTACGCACCCGTCTCGTCGAACGCCTGGTAGCGGTCCTGGACGTAGAGCGTCAGCGACTCTGTCTGCCCGGCCAGCCGGCCCGACACGACGCTGACCGCGCCGAACTCCCCGAGAGCGCGCGCCGTCGTCAGCACGACGCCATACGCCGTCGCCCAGCGGATCGCGGGCCAGGTCACACGGCGGAAGGTCTGGAACGCCGATGCACCGAGCGTGACCGCGGCCTGCTCCTGCTCCGTACCGATCTCCCTTAGGACGGGCACCACCTCGCGGACGACGAACGGCAGCGAGACGAAGATCGTCGCGAGCACCATGCCGGGCAGCGCGAACACGACGTGATGGCCGCCCAGCCAGCCGCCGCGGCCGTACAGCAAGAGCAGCGCGAGCCCCACGACCACCGGCGAGAGCGCAAGCGGGAGGTCGACGACCGCGTTGAAAATTCCGGCGCCCGGGAACCGGTGGCGGACGATTGCGAGCGCGGCCAGCACGCCGAAGACCGTGTTTGCCGGCACCGCGATCGCGGCGAGGATCAACGTCACCCTCAGCGCATGCAGCGCGTCCGGCGCGGTGACCGCGTGCCAGGCCGGCCAGAAGCCGTGCTCGAACGTGCGCCAGAAGACGTAGCCCACGGGCGCTGCGAGGAGCACGGCAAGATAGCCGAGCGCGACGAACCGAACGGCGTACCTACCTGTCATGTCGAGTGACCCGGCGGCGCACGCCTCCGATCGCGAGCAGGACTCCGAACGAGATCCCGAGGATGACGACCGAGGCCGCGGCGGCACCACCGGTGTCGCCGCTCTCGATCCGTCCGAACACGTACACGGAGACGACCTCGGTCTTGAACGGCAGGTTGCCGGAGATCAGCACGACCGCGCCGAACTCGCCGACGGCCCGGGCAAACGCAAGCGCGACGCCGGACAGGATCGCCGGGAAGATGTTCGGCAGGATCACGCGGCGGAAAGTCGCGAGGCGTGACGCTCCGAGCGAAGCCGCAGCATCTTCCATTTCGGTGTCGAGCTCGAGCAGCACCGGCTGGACGGTGCGGACGACGAACGGCAGCGTCACGAACAACAGCGCAAGCAGGATCGCCCAGCGGGTGAACGCGGCGTTCACACCGGCCGGCGACTTCGGCCCGTAGAGCGCGAGCAGCGTCAGGCCGGCGACAATCGTGGGGAGCGCGAAGGGCAGGTCGACGAGAGCATTCACGAAGCCCTGGCCGAGGAAGCGGTCGCGGACGAGCGTCCACGCGATCGCAGTTCCGGCGACCGCGTTGATCAGCGCGACGACAAGCGACGCGACGAGCGTCAGCCTCAGGGCGGACATCGCCTGCGCGTTCGTGATCGCCTCCCAGCCGTGTGCGCGCCACGCGAGCGCCGCCAGCGGCAGCAGGACGATCACGCTCAGGTAGAGCGTGCTCAGCCCGACGGCGAGGCCCGTCGCCCCGGAGCGCCGGGCCCTCGGCGCAGGAAGCGCCTCGGCCCTAGCCGCCATTCGCAGCCTGGATCTTGGCCATGATCCCGATGCGCGGATCGAAGAACTTCTTCTCGACCTTTGCCCAGCCGCCGACGTACTTGATCGTGAAGAGCTGGGGGCGGTTGGGGAAGTTCACCCTCTGCGTCACGCCCTTGACGACTGGCCGGTAGCCGTTCTCCGCGAAGATTCGCTGCGCCGGCGTCGTGCGCAGGTAGTTGAGGAACGCCTGCGCCTGCGGCTTGTGCTTCGACGTCGACGTGACGGCGATCGGGTTCTCGATCAGGATCGTCGCCTTCGGGATCACGAACTGGACGGGTTGGCCCTTCTTCTGCGCGAACAGCGCCTCGTTCTCGTAGGCGAGAAAGACGTCGCCCCTTCCCGCGAGGAACGTCTGCAGGCCCTCCCGCGCGCTGGCCGGCTGCGCGACGACGTGCTTCCACATCTGCGCGAGATACGTCTCCGCCTGCTTCGGCGTCTTCCCGGCGCGCAGCGCGCCGCCGTACGCGGCCATCACGTTCCAGCGTGCGCCTCCTGAGGAGAACGGGTTCGGCGTGACGATCTGGACGCCCGGCTTGAGCAGGTCCGTCCAGGTCTTGAGCTTCTTCGGATTTCCATCGCGCACGACGAACACGACGACGGAGCGCGTCACCATTCCGTGGAACTTGTCCTTGTTCCAGCTCTGCGGGACGAGCTTCTTCTGTACGAGCGACGTGATATCGGGCGCCAGCGAGAACGCGACGATGTCCGCGTCGAGCCCCGACGCGACGGCCCGGCTTTGCTCACCCGATGCGCCGTACGACTGCGAGAAGCTGACGTCCTTGCCGGCCGCCGTCTTCTGGAAGGACGGGATCAGCTGGCCGTACGCCTCCCGCGGCGTCGAGTACGCGACGAGCGCGAGCTTCATGTCCTGCGCGGCACCGGCCGCGAGGGCCGGAAAAACCAGGGCAAGGAGCAGAGTCAGGCTAATTCTTCTCATCGATTCTCCTTATTAATCCACTGAGTTGGTGGACTTTAGGGAGAAGCCTCGGCCTCGTCAACTGGGAACCGCAGGGGGTTCCGTAGAATCGACTGGGTGAGCGCCTCCACTCTCGAAGTCGGCGGCCGGACGTACGAGATCTTCCGGCTGGAGAACGCCGAGCGACTTCCCTACACGCTCCGCATCCTCCTCGAGAACGCTCTCCGTCACGGCGAGGACGAGGACGCAGCGGCGATCGCCGGCTGGGACCCGCACGCCGAGCCGTCGCAAGCGATCTCGTACCGACCGGCCCGGGTGCTGCACCAGGACTTCACCGGAGTCCCGGCGATCGTCGACCTCGCGGCGATGCGGAATGCGATGGCGGACCTCGGGGGCGACCCGGCGAAGATCAACCCGCAGCTGCCGTCAGAGCTCGTGATCGACCACTCGGTGCAGGTCGACGAGTACGCCACGGCGCGCGCACGTTTCCGCAACGCCGAGCTGGAGTTCGAGCGCAACCGCGAGCGCTACGCGTTCTTGCGCTGGGGGCAGCAGGCGTTCGAGAACTTCCAGGTCGTCCCGCCGAACACGGGAATCGTCCACCAGGTCAATCTCGAGTTTCTCGCGCGCGTCGTCGAGTCACGTGACGGACAGGCATTCCCCGACACGCTCGTCGGGACCGACTCGCACACGACGATGATCAACGGACTCGGCGTGCTCGGCTGGGGCGTGGGCGGGATCGAGGCCGAGGCGGCGATGCTCGGCGAGGCGGTTTCGATGCTGATCCCGCAAGTGGTGGGCTTCAAGCTGACGGGCTCGCTGCCCGAGGGGGCGACCGCGACCGACCTCGTGCTGACGGTGACCCAGATCCTTCGGGCGACCGGCGTCGTCGGCAAGTTCGTCGAATACTTCGGGCCCGGGCTGGCGGGGCTGGCGCTGGCCGACCGCGCCACGATCGGGAACATGTCCCCCGAGTACGGCGCGACCTGCGGCTTCTTCCCGGTCGACGACGAGACGCTCAAGTACCTGCGCCTGACCGGGCGCGACGAGGAGCGGCTTGCGCTCGTGGAGACGTATTGCAAGGAGAACGCGCTCTGGCACGAGGCGGAGCACGAGCCGGAGTACTCACAGGTGATCGAGCTCGACCTCGGGACGGTGGAGCCGTCGCTCGCGGGACCGCGTCGGCCGCAGGACCGGGTCCCGCTCCGTGAGGCGAAGAGCTCGTTCGTCGAGTCGCTGGAGACCTTCGGCGTCGACTACGGCAACGCGCGCGACGAGGCCGTGGCGGAGTCGTTCCCGGCCAGCGATCCGCCCTCGACCGTCGAGGCAGCCCACGGCGCGAAGGTCGAGATGGACGGCGGCGTCGCCGTTACGGTCCGTCCGCAGACGGTGACCGCTGAGCTGGACGGCGACGAGGTGGAGCTGCGCCACGGCTCGGTCGTGATCGCGGCGATCACGTCCTGCACGAACACGTCCAATCCGCAGGTGATGGTGGGCGCAGGCTTGCTCGCGAAGAACGCGGTCGAGCGGGGCCTGGAGCGCAAGCCGTGGGTGAAATCGTCGCTCGCCCCAGGCTCGAAGGTCGTGACGGAGTACTACGAGCAGGCGGGCCTGACCCGGTATCTCGACGAGCTCGGGTTCCAGACCGTGGGGTACGGGTGCACGACGTGCATCGGGAACTCCGGACCGTTACCGGAGCCGATCTCGGACGCGGTCACCGAAGGGGACCTCGTCGTGTGCTCGGTGCTGTCGGGGAATCGCAACTTCGAGGCTCGCATCCATCCGGAGGTGAAGGCGAACTACCTCGCGTCGCCGCCGCTGGTCGTTGCATATGCCCTGGCGGGCCGCATGGACATCGATCTGGTCAACGAGCCGCTCGGCCAGGATCGCGAGGGGAACGACGTCTATCTGCACGACATCTGGCCGAACGCGGACGAGATCCAGGAGACGATCTCGCGCGCTGTGCAGGGTGAGATGTTCTCGCGAACGTATGCCGACGTCTTCACGGGCGATCCCGCGTGGCGCGAGCTGCCGATTCCGGCCGGCGACCTCTTCGAATGGGATTCCGATTCGACCTACGTTCGGCTGCCGCCGTACTTCGAGGGGATGCCGCGCGAACCGGGTGCTGTCGAGGACATCGCCGGCGCGCGCTGCCTGGTGCGCGTCGGCGACTCCGTGACGACGGATCACATCTCGCCGGCGGGAGCGATCAAGCCCGACTCGCCCGCAGGCCGCTACCTCGTCGACCACGGCGTCGAGCGGAAGGACTTCAACTCCTATGGCTCCCGCCGCGGCAATCACGAGGTGATGGTGCGCGGCACGTTCGCAAACGTGCGCTTGAAGAACCTGCTCGTGCCCGGCTCGGAGGGGACGTGGACGGTGCACGTCCCGAGCGGCGAGGAGATGACGATCTACGAAGCGTCGCAGCGCTACCTCGCGGAGGGCACGCCGCTGATCGTGCTGGCCGGGAAGGAGTACGGATCGGGCTCGTCGCGCGACTGGGCGGCAAAGGGCCCGAACCTGCTCGGCGTGCGCGCCGTCATCGCCGAGTCGTACGAGCGGATCCACCGCTCGAACCTGCTGATGATGGGGATCCTGCCGCTGCAGTTCCTCGACGGTGAGACCCCGGACGCGCTCGGCCTGTCAGGGCGGGAGGCGTTCGCGATCGCCGGCGTCGAGAAGGGCGAGGCGCGTGAGGTGACGGTGCGCGCGGACGACAAAGAGTTCCGCGCCCGCGTCCGCCTCGACACCCCGCGCGAGCGCGAGTACCTGCAGCACGGCGGGATCCTCCGCTACGTGCTGCGCCGGTTGCTCGCGTCGTAACGGCTTCAAAAGGCTGGGGTCAGACCCCTTCGGGGTCAGACCCCTTGGGTCTGACCCCAGCAGTTGAAGGTGTGACAACTCCGAAACAAGCTCGGCGGAAGGAAGGCCGCACGCCTACCTTGGATTCATGGCTCGCCCACCCCGCGTCGACCTCCCTGATTCGATCCACCATGTTGCTGCCCTCGCCAACGGCGACGAACAGCTCTTTCGCGAGCCTGCCGACCGGCACCGATTCCTCGAGCAGTTCGCCGACGTATCCGCGCAGTACGAATGGCGTTGTAACGCGTACTGCCTGATGGGAACCCACTTCCACCTGATCGTCTACACGGTCAAGGGGACGCTGTCTGTCGGGATGCGACGCCTGTGCGGAACGTATGCACAGTGGTTCAACTGGAAGTACGGCCGCCGAGGGCACCTCTTCGCAAGGCGCTTCACGTCGCAACACATCACGGACGACGCTCACCTGCTCGAAGCGCATCGCTACATCGCGCTGAATCCCGTCCGCGCCGGTCTGTGTGACGACCCGGCGGAATGGCGTTGGGGCAGCTCCGAGCGCTGTGTGGGATTCGAGCCGCCTGCCGACTTCCTCGACGTACAAGCCGTGTACGGGCTCTTCAGCCTGAAGCGCGAGGCGGCGCAGCGGGCGTTTCGAGCGTTCGTGTGCTCCGGAGTCGAAAGGCTGGGGTCTGACCCCAGCAGTTGGTCTTATGCCGCGCGGCCCTTCGAGGCGTCAATCAGGTCGCGGAACGTTTCGGCGACGCGGCCGACTGCCTCCTCGTAGCGCTTCTTCGACAAGCGCAGGCCGTAGCCGTTCTTGCGGTGAGACTCGACCACCCGGTCGATGTACTCCCGCGCTTGCCGGTCCGCATCCGGCGTTCTCGCCACACGCTCAGTGTAGGTCAGGCCAGAGACGGTCGACAATCAGCTCCGCGAACCACGTGTACCAGTACCGCTGAGTGAGCTTGCGCGATGCGAGGTACGTCCGCAGCCGGTCCGACACCTCCAGCGCCGGCACGAGCGTCGGAACGACATCGTCCGGGCGGACCTCGGCCCCGATGAACTTCCGCGTGTAGCCGTATGCGTCCTTCGCCATCGCCGTCCAGAGCTTGCGGTCCTCCTCGAACAGCTCCGTCAGCCCGGCGTCGCCCAGACGCTTCAGCTTGTTGAGGCTCAGCGCCACAGAACGGCCCGCGCCGTGATGACCGCGGCCAACGCCGTGGCAGCCAGCTCGACGGCGAAGAGCACGACGGCGACGTCGCGGAGCGCCCGGTCAGGCGACAGCAGCCACGCGAACGCCACCGCCACGACCACGAGCCCGAGCAGGAAGGCACCGAGGATCCACGCCGCGGCATGCCGGAAACGGGCCGTCGCCGCCGCCGGAACGTCGCCCGCATAGGACTGAAACGCCGCCACCGACGCCCCGAGGAAGACCAGGATCAGGCCCGCCAAACCGGCGGCCGCACCGAAAATCGCAGGGACGACCTCCACCGGATCACCGTAACCAAGGCCCCGGAAGGAGTTAGATTCGCTCCATGCGACTCGGCAAGGACGCCAAGGTCGAGGTGATCAGGACCGTCCCGCTCTTTTCACGGCTCTCGACGAGACGCCTCCGCGAGATCGCCACGCTCGCCGACGAGGTCGATCTGCCGGCGGGCAAGGTGCTCGCGAAGGAGGGCGACCGGGGCCGCGAGTTCTTCGCGCTCGTCGACGGCGAGGTCGAGGTCGAGCAGGGCGGGAGGCTCATCCGCCGGATGAAGGCCGGCGACTTCTTCGGCGAGATCGCGCTCGTCACGAAGATGCCGCGCACCGCGACGGTCACCGCGACCACCGACGTGCGCGTCCTCGTGATCACCGAACGCGACTTCGCGGGACTGGTCAGGCAGACGCCCGAGGTCGGACGCGGCGTCGCCGAGGCGCTCGACGAGCGCCTCGCCCCCGAGCTACCGGTCTAACCCGGCCGGCATCGCCGGCGCACCCTGCTCGAGCGCGCGCCGGCGCTCCTGGTAAGCCTCGCTCACCTGCAGCTCGACGCACAGTTGCCTGACCAGGAAGAAGACGACGACCGGCAGCAAGAAGACGAGCACACGGAAGACCCAGATCAACGTCGGGTACGGGATCGAGAACAAGACCGAAACGCGATCCGCCGCGCCGGCGCAGAAGACGACGGCGACCCACGTGAAGAACGCGCTCACGGTCGCCGTCCGCCACGGCCGGTCGCGCGGGCGGTCGAGCAGGTTGTGCCAGCCGGAGTCGCCTGTCGCCCGCCGCTCGATGGTCGGCCACAGGAAGAGGGTCCCGAACACCACCAGCGGGAAGGCGGCGCCGCCCCAGAAGGCATTCGGCACGAGCGTGTAGCTCCCGATCGTGACGTCGAAGCCGGGCATCAGCCGCAGCCCGCCGATCAGCCAGCCGAGATACCAGTCCGGCTGCGCGCCGTTCGTTCCCTGCGCCAGCTCGTAGGGCCCCCACTGCCAGATCGGATTGATCTGGACGAGCCCGCCCAGCAGGAACAGCACCGCCGCGACTGCGAACGCGAGGCCGATCGACCGCGGGGCGTAGCTCGGCAGCGCCGGGAGGCCGACCACAGTCCGCTCGCTCCGCCCCGGCCCGGCGAACTGGGTGTGGTGCCGCGTCGCCAGCAAGGTGAGATGCAGCGTGATCAGCAGCGCGAGCGCGATCGGGAGCACGAATACGTGGAAGACGTACATCCGCGACTCGAACGCCAAGTCGCCCGGAAACGGCGCGCCCCAGAGCAACAGCGCGACGTTGCCGCCGACGAAGGGCAGCGACATCGCGACCGAATACGCGATCGCGAGACCCATCCCCGAGAGCAGGTCGTCCACGAGCGAGTACCCGAGAAACCCCTCGAGCAGCGTCACCATCACCATGACCACGCCGATGTAGTAGACGAGGTCACGCGGTTTCCGGAACGCGCCGGTGAAGAGCACGCGCGCAACGTGCAGGACGATCGCGACGACGAAGACGTCGGCCGCCCAGTGGTGCGTCTGCCGCATCAGCAGCCCGGCCTTCACCTGGAAGGACATGTCCACCACGGACCGGTACGCCTCCGATACCTTGAGTCCGCGCAGCGGCTCGTACTCGCCGCGGTAGACGGTGTCCTTCAGGGACGGCTCGAAGAACAACGTCAGGAAGATCCCCGTGCCGACGAGGACGACGAACGAATAGAGGGCGATCTCCCCGAGCAGGAACGACCAGTGGTCGGGGAAGACGTAGCGCAACGCGCGCCTGATCAGCGGCGCCGAGCCGCTGCGCTCGTCGAGGTAGCGCACGAGCCGGCGCGTCACGTGTTTCGCACTCCCCACCAGGAAGGGCCGATCGAGCCCGAGAAGCCGCCGGCCGCGGCCAGCGCGCCGTCGGCGTGGAGCTCGAGCGGCAACTGCGGCAGCGGCCGGCCCGCCGGGCCGAAGATGACGCTGCCTCCCGTCGCCGGGTCGAATGTCGAGTAGTGGCACGGGCAGACCAGCGCGGGCTTGTCGGACGTCGGCTCGAACAGCGGCGTGCGGTAAAGCGCCACGGCACAGCCCGCGTGCGTGCAGACCTTCGAATACGCCAGGATCCCGTCCGGAGCCCAGCCGCGGCGGTCGCCGGGGAGTTGCAACTCGCTGGGATCGAGCCGCACGACCACGAGCGGCGCGCCGAGCAGCTCGTGCGAGACGCCCTGTGGGAATGCGGTGTAGAAAGTGTCCTCCTCGATGGCGTCGGCGCGGAGCACATGGCCGAAGCTGTCGACGAGCTTCAGCCCGCGGCGCCACGGCGTCCGCCGCAGGGCCCCGACGTCCAGGACCGGCCCGCACGAGAGCGTCGGCACGATCAGCGCGGCGCCGAGCGCGGTTCCTGCACCGGCCACGCCGAGCTTCAGCAGGCGCCGGCGCGTGATGCGGTCGCCGCTCTCGTCGGCGAGCTGTGAAATCTCCTCTTCGTCGTCGTGGTGCTCCCCGGGCTCGGCGTACGGCTCCCGTTCCTCGGCGGTGGGCACCAAGCGGTACGCGGTGACGACGGCCGCCGCAGCGAAGAACGCGAACGCCAGGCCGAGCGTGAGGCCGAGCAGCTGCGTCTGGCGCGCGCCCAGCCGGTCGAGTGCGTAGACGACGACGAAGCCGACCGAGCAGGCCGCCCCGCACAGCAGCAGCAACAGGACGACCAGCTCGGACCCCGGCGACGGCGGAGCCTCGGCGACGATGCGCTCGCTCGGCTCGTCGCTCACGCGCCGCCGGCGCTGCAGCAGCAGAACGAGACCGGCGAGCAGCCAACGCCGCACCTAGCGTTCCCTCCTCGCCCGGCTGCCGATGACGACGGCGACGAGCACGAGCGCTCCCCCGGCGAGCAACCACGCGACCAGCCCCTCGGGGACAGGCCCGATATGGCCAATGCCCCACCCCCCGCGATCCTCG